>JAATFQ010000229.1 GCA_015655115.1 Sphingobacteriales bacterium | reverse complement strand
GAAAATATGAATCGCATAATCTGTAGTGCCACCACCTGGCGCAGCCTTCCAGCTAATCAGTCCGGGGTAACGGATACTGCGCACATCAAGGCCAAACTTCTGGTGGTAATATTCGCACCATCTTTCGCCAGCAAGCTTACTGATACCATATACCGTATTGGGATCCATCACACAATGCTGTGGAGTCTTATCTTTTGGAGAGTTTGGCCCGAATACAGCGATAGAGCTTGGCCAGTACACCTTTGCTGTTTTATAAACTATAGCGAGATCAAGGATATTTAGCAGGCCATTCATGTTAAGATCCCAGGCCAGCTTAGGATTTTGCTCGCCTGTGGCCGACAATAGAGCGGCTAACAGATAAACCTGCGAAGGCTTATATTTATTAAAGATGGCATTTAAGGTATCTTTTTCAAGAACATTGACGAACTCAAAAGGACCTGAATTTTTAATATCATAATCAGGACGACGTATGTCACACGCAATAACATTGTCTACACCATAGTACTTACGTAATGTAGTTACAAGCTCTGTACCGATTTGTCCGTTGGAACCTAATACAAGTATTTTTTCGTTCATTGGGTAATTTTGATTTTGGCAAAGGTAAAAAAACCGGACAAACCTATATAAAATTGTTTATTTATATTTCTCTCTTATCATTAACGCATTGTGTAAATCCAAATCCTTCAAATCAGGCAACGTTGAGCTTGAACACTCTCTAATTTAGAACCAATCCATCATGTAACAAATAACAATAAATAAAAAATTACTGCTCCTGACTTACCTTATTTATGATATTAATCACTATTTTTAATTAGTAAATAGTGTATAACAGCACGCCAATAACCAATATAAGAAGTATGGACAGAAGAGAAGCAGTCAGAAACGTCGCATTTTTGCTTGGGGGCGCTTTATCGGCCACCACAATCGGGGTTTTCCTTGAAGGTTGTAACCCTACACCGGAAAAAAAGAGCAGCACTGATTTATTTTCAGCTGATCAGGCCGGCCTTATTACTGAAATAGCCGATATAATTATTCCGGCCACTGCCACTCCAGGAGCAAAGGCTGCGGGCGTGGGGCCATGGATAGCGATGATGGTTAAGGAATGTTATCCAAAAGAAGCACAGAACGTTTTTGTAAAAGGACTGGAAGATCTGGAATCCCGTGCCAGGAAAGAATATAACAATTCATTTATGAAGATTTCTGTTAAAGAGCGCGAGCATCTGATAGGTAAGTTAAGAGACGAAACCGTAGCCGCACAAAAAGCAGACAGCGATAAAGCGGTGAAAGAGAAGATCGCCAAAAAAGATATGAAGCATAATCCTTATTTCTTCGCTATTGCCAGAGACCTTACTTTACTGGGCTACTTCACTTCTGAAATTGGCGTTACCCAAGCGTATGAGTATGTAGAAATCCCAGGCCGCTATGATGGCGACGTCACACTGAAACCCGGTCAGAGAGTCTGGGCATAAACCTTATATAAAAATCAATAATGAGCAATTTAAATACTAAAGCAAATCTACAAAACACGTATGATGCTATTGTTGTGGGCTCTGGAATTAGTGGCGGATGGGCAGCAAAAGAACTTACTGAAAAAGGACTAAAAGTTTTACTGCTGGAAAGAGGCAGAAATATAGAGCATATAAAAGATTATACCACGGCCATGAAAAAGCCCTGGGAGTTTGAACACCGCGGCAAGTTAACAGAAGAACAAAAACGCACACACCCCGTACAAATCAGGGATTATCCTTATCAGGAATTCAATGAAAGCTATTGGGTGAACGACCTGGAATGCCCTTATACTGAAGTGAAACGCTTCGACTGGTACCGCGGTTTTCATGTGGGCGGTAAATCACTGATGTGGGGCCGGCAAAGTTACCGCTTTAGTGACCTGAACTTCGAAGACAATAAAAAAGATGGGCATGGGAATGACTGGCCTATCCGCTATAAAGATTTAGCGCCATGGTATGATCATGTTGAACGTTTTGCAGGGATCAGCGGACAGGTAGAAAACTAGCCTGCATTGCCCGATGGACAGTTTCTGCCGCCGATGGACATGAATGTAGTGGAAAAATCGGTCAAGAAGCGTATCGAAGACCATTGGAAGAAAGAACGCATCATGACCATCGGGCGTACGGCAAATTTAACAGTCCCCCATGGTGGCCGCGGCAGCTGCCAATACAGGAATCTATGCAGTCGCGGGTGCCCCTTTGGAGCTTACTTCAGCACCCAGTCTTCTACCCTGCCGGCAGCAATGGCTACAGGAAATCTTACACTGCGCCCTTTTTCTCTGGTAGATCATATTATTTATGACAAAGAGACTAAAAAGGCTAAAGGTGTGATGGTGATCGACTCGGAATCTATGGAGCACGTGGAGTTTTTCGCAAAGGTAATCTTCGTGAACGGCTCTACCCTGGGCAGCACGTTCCTGCTGCTAAACTCCGACTCTGCCGAGCATCCCAATGGGCTGGGAAATGCAAGTGGCGAGCTGGGGCATAACCTGATGGACCATCATTTCCGCTGTGGTGCATCTGGAGAGGCCGAAGGCTTTGAAGATAAATATACCTACGGTAAAAGAGCCAATGGAATTTATATTCCCAGGTATCAGAATATGGGCAATGATAAACGCGATTACCTGAGAGGTTTCGGCTATCAGGGCGGTGCAAGCAGAACAGGCTGGCATAAAGATGTGGCGGAACTTGCCTTTGGGGGCGACTTTAAAGATCAGATGACGCAGCCGGGAATGTGGACTATGGGCTTAGGCGGCTTCGGAGAATCCCTTCCTTACCATGACAATAGAGTATATATCGATAAAACTAAAAAAGATAAATGGGGTATGCCTGTTTTAGCAATAGACTGTGCGTTTAGGGACAATGAGGAAAAAATGCGCGTAGCCATGATGAATGATGCCGCCGAGATGCTGGAAGCAGCAGGAATAAAAAATATTCAGACATATGACAATGGATCTACCCCAGGTATGGCTATCCATGAACAGGGAACGGCGAGAATGGGGAATGACCCTAAAACGTCGGTACTCAATAAATGGAACCAGATGCATGAGGTAAGCAATGTATTTGTTACAGACGGTTCTTGTATGCCGTCGATTGCGTGTCAGAATCCTTCTCTTACCTTTATGGCACTAACGGCACGTGCGGCCGACTATGCAGTAAAGGAATTAAAAAAAGGAAATATCTGATGGCAGGAAAATTAAGAATGGGCATGATTGGCGGCGGCAAGAATGCTTTTATTGGAGCAGTACACCGTATAGCGGCAAATATTGACGGACAGGTGGAGCTGTGCTGCGGGGCTTTAAGTTCCGACACGGAAAAGGCTAAGGAGTCTGGCAGATTATTATTTATTCATGAAGAGCGCAATTATGGTTCTTATCAGGAAATGATCGAAGCAGAAAGTCAGCTGCCCGCAGACGTTAAGATGCATTTCGTAGCTATCGTTACGCCTAATTTTGCCCATTTTGCCCCGGCAATGCTGGCCTTGGAAAATGGCTTCCATGTAGTAATTGATAAACCTATTTCACTAACTTTAGCTGAGGCGAAACAGCTGCAGCAAAAAGTGAAAGAAACAGGATTGATATTATGCCTTACTTACACCTACTCTGGTTACCCGATGGTGAAGCAGGCAAAGCAGATGATTGCTGAGGGGATGTTCGGAAAAATAAGGAAGGTAATGGTAGAATACCCGCAGGGGTGGCTCAGCCTGCCTTCAGAACGTGAGGGCAATAAACAGTCTTCATGGCGGACAGACCCTTTAAAAAGCGGCATCAGTGGCTGTATGGGCGACATAGGTACGCATGCTGCACAACTTGCAGAATACATCAGCGGAGAGGAGATTGTAAAGATCTGTGCTGATCTGAATATTGTGGTAGAAGGCAGGCCGCTTGATGATGACGGTAATGTATTGCTGAAGTTCGCGAATGGGGCAAATGGTATTTTAGTGGCTTCGCAGATTGCTGCAGGAGAAGAAAATGCACTGAAGATAAAAGTATACGGTGAAAAAGGAGGACTGGAATGGCATCAGGAAGAACCCAATACACTGAAGGTGAAGTGGCTCGATGCACCGTCTCAATTGTACAGAACTGGTCAGCCTTATTTATCGCCCCTGGCCTTACATAACTCCAGAACACCGTCAGGCCACCCCGAAGGGTACCTGGAGGCTTTTGCAAATATCTACCGTAATTTCGCTGCTACAGTACAGGCGCAAATTAACGGAGAGGTGCCTACAGCGGAAATGCTTGATTTCCCCGGTGTAGATGAAGGGGTACGTGGAATGGCTTTTATTGAAAACGTAGTGGCCTCTGGCCTGTCGGACCAGAAATGGTTTGATTTTAAAATATAGATATAATGACGACACTTAAAGGACCTGGGGTATTTTTAGCACAGTTTATCGGAGAAGAAGCACCCTTCAATTCATTGGAAGGAATTTGTAAATGGGCAGCAGACCTGGGCTTTAAAGGGATACAGATGCCAACGCTGGATACGCGGTTTATAGACTTGCAGAAAGCAGCAGAGAGCAAAACTTATGCTGATGAGCTAAAGGGGAAGATAAATTCTTTCGGACTGGAGATCACCGAATTGTCTACCCATATACAGGGGCAGCTGGTAGCAGTAAATCCCGCATTTGACCAGGTATTTGATGGTTTTGCACCTGAGGTATATAGGAATAACCCGAAGGAAAGAACCGCATGGGCCGTGCAGCAGCTAAAATATGCAGCTAAGGCTTCGGCAAACCTGGGCTTAAATGCACATGCTACATTTAGCGGTGCACTGTTATGGCATATGTTCCACCCCTGGCCACAACGCCCGGAAGGTTTAGTAGATGCAGGATTTACAGAACTGGCGAAACGCTGGCTGCCTATTTTAAATGAGTTTGATGCCTGCGGGGTTGATGTATGCTATGAGATACATCCTGGGGAAGACCTTTTTGACGGGGAAACATATGAAATGTTCCTGGACAAGGTAAATCACCATCCCCGTGCTTGCCTGCTGTATGACCCTTCACATTTTGTGCTGCAGCAGCTGGATTATATCCAGTATATAGACTTTTACCACGAGCGGATCAAGGCATTCCACGTTAAGGATGCAGAGTTCAATGCTACAGGAAAACAAGGTACCTTTGGTGGTTACCAGAGCTGGGCAAACCGTGCAGGGCGATACCGCTCTCCTGGTGACGGACAAGTGGATTTTAAAACTATTTTTAGTAAGCTGGCCCAGTATGATTTTAAAGGCTGGGCAGTAATGGAGTGGGAATGCTGTATTAAAGACTCGGATACCGGCGCAAGAGAAGGTGCCGGGTTTATAAAAAAACATATTATACCGGTTACTTCGAGGGCTTTCGACGATTTCGCTGCTACAGGTGCCGATGATGCTTTTAACCGGCAGATATTAGGTATAAATATTTAGCATTTAATGATAAGAATCATGAGTTGATGTAATTAAAATAAAAAAGTTTATGTTAGATTCATCACCTTAAAATAATCATCATAAGAGATGATGATAAAGTATTAATAAAAATTTATTTAAATGAAACAATCATGAGCTTAAAGCTTATATAACGCAATGAATATTAAATTCATGATAGCTTCATTACCATTAAAAAAAAATCAATTCAAATGAAAAAGTCACTATTAATTTTAGGCTGTGTTGGGTTAGCACTGGCCTCATGCGGAAATCCGGGATCATCATCGACGCAGACAGAAACAGCAAAAACTGCTGATACGGAAACTAGTGTCAGCGCCGAAAAACCCTCGGCAATGCTGCCAGGTGAAAAGCTGGTAGCTATGTCTGACTGTATAGGCTGTCACAATAAAACACAGAAAGTTATCGGTCCGGCTTATGTTGACATCGCAGCGAAGTACCCTTCAAACGAGAAAAATATCGAAAAGCTGGCAGATGTTGTGATTAAAGGAGGCAAAGGAACATGGGGAGAAATACCTATGACACCACATGCCAGCCTTAGCAAAGACGATGCTAAATTAATGGTTAGCTGGATTTTATCATTAAAAAAATAAAGCACTGTAAAAAATAAAGCATTGTAAAAACCAAAGGATTGTAAAACTAAGACACTTTAAACTTAAGTACTGTAAAAACTAAAACATTGTAAAAACTAAAAATACAGCATTGTAAACACTGTATTACCTATATCCGTTACCCTAACCAAATATTTTAAGCATGGAAAATAACGATAACAAAATAAATGCATCCAGTAGACGCGCATTTATCAAATCATCGGCAATAGCCGCAGCTGCATTTATGATTGTACCACGCCACGTTTTAGGCGGCAATGGATTTCTGGCACCTAGTGACAGGTTGATTGTAGCCGGTATTGGAGTTGGCGGTAAAGGGGCATCGGATATTTCAAACTTTTATAAAAGTGGGAAGGCGGATATAGGTTTTCTTTGTGATGTGGATACTAACCGCGCAGCGGCAACAGTAGCTAATTTCCCAAAAGCCCGCTTTTACAAAGACTGGCGCGAAATGCTCGATAAGGAGCATAAAAATTTTGATGCGGTAAGTGTTTCTACACCAGACCATAGCCATGCCATGATTACTGTGGCGGCAATGCAGCTGGGGAAACATGTTTATGTGCAGAAACCACTTACGCATGATATTTATGAAGCCCGTAAATTAACAGAGGCAGCAAAAAAATATACAGTAGTTACCCAGATGGGTAACCAGGGTGCATCAAATGATGGGCCACGACAGATGAAAGAATGGTACGATGCCGGGTTGATTGGTGATGTACACACTGTGTACGCATGGACAGACAGGCCTGTATGGCCCCAGCGCATTCCATGGTCAGCCAATAAAGCTGCAATACCGCCAAATCTGGACTGGGATTTATGGTTAAACAGTGCGCCATATAAGGATTATGTAGAGAAGCTTGTTCCCTTTAACTGGCGCGGATGGTGGGATTATGGCACCGGTGCGCTGGGCGACATGGGCTGTCACCTGCTCGAAGCACCATTTAGTATGCTGGGATTAAAATATGCATCAGCCGTACAGGCAAGTGTAGGCTCGGTATATGTAGATGAATTTAAACGTGGCTATTTCCCTGATAGCTGCCCCCCTTCAAGTCACGTTACACTAACTTTTCCTAAGACCGTAAAAACACTGGGCGAGGTAACTTTACACTGGATGGATGGTGGCATACAGCCCACTCGTCCGGAAGAACTTGAAGCGAATGAGGTGTTCGGCGATGGCGGCAATGGCACACTTTTCATCGGTACTAAAGGCAAAATGATGAGCAGCACTTATAGCGCCAATCCGCGTTTGCTGCCATTAAGCCGCAATAAGGAAATCAATGTTCCCGAAAAGTTTGCACGTGTACCTAATGGTGCGGAAGGGCATTATGCACAATGGGTAGAAGCCTGTATCGCCGGTTACGGCAAAAAAGAACTCAGCTCTCCTTTTGAAATTGCAGGCCCTTTAACGGAGGCGCTGCTGATGGCGAATCTTGCCATTAGAGGGAACGACATTCAGCGTAAAAATGCTGATGGCAAGATCGTTTACCCAGGCAGAAATATTGAACTGCTATGGGATAATGAGAATATGAAGGTGACGAATTTTGACGATGTAAATCAATATGTAAAGCGCGAATACCGTAAAGGCTGGTCGCTGGGCATGTAATTAAATATAAAAGGCTATGAAGACATTTTATGCTACTTTCCTGGTTATGGTAATGATATTGATGAGCTGCAGCAGCGGAAAAGCTCAGGACAGCAATAAGGGCTTTGTTTCTCTGTTTGATGGAAAAACTACACAGGGCTGGCATACTTACGGAAAGACTTTTGTCGGTAAGGGATGGAAAGCCGAAGACGGTGCTTTGCACCTGGACCCAAAGGCTAAGGAGAACGACGGGGGCGACCTGGTAACGGATAAGGAATACAGTAACTTCCATTTAAAGCTGGACTGGAAGGTGGCGCCAAAGGCGAACAGCGGAGTGCTGTTCCATGTACATGAGGATGCGGAAAAGTATCACCAGACGTATAGTACTGGTCCGGAGATGCAGGTGCTGGATAATGAAGGGCATCCCGATGGCAAAATCATTAAACATCGGGCCGGTGACTTATATGATTTGGTAAAGAGCAGTACGGAACCAGTGAAACCCGTAGGGAAATGGAATACTGCCGAGATCATCAGTAACCATGGTCAGTTGGAATTTATACTGAATGGGGTAAAAACAGTATCGGTAACGCAGTTTGACGAGAGCTGGAAAGCGCTGATTGCAGGAAGTAAGTTTGCCGCCTGGGAGGGTTTCGGCACTTTTACCTCCGGCAAGATTACCTTACAGGATCATGGTGACGAGGTATGGTTCCGTAATATCATGATCAAAGAGTTGAAATAATAAGTAGAATACCGCATAATGTATAGTTAATTCTGAACGCCACAAAATATAAAGGCTTTCAGAGCAAACAACCCATCGTGATCACCGGAAAAAACTAACCTGAATATAAAACCAATAACCGAATCAAATGATAAACCTGACTACCCGTATTAAATTATCAACAATGATGTTTCTGGAATTTTTTATCTGGGGCTCATGGTTTGTTACTTTAGCTACTTTCCTGGATAAAAATCTATCCGCTACAGGCTCACAAACAGCATCAGTTTTCTCTACCCAGTCATGGGGTGCTATTATTGCCCCTTTTATTATCGGCTTGATCGCCGACAGATTTTTCAATGCTGAAAAAATTCTTGGTGTACTGCATCTGATCGGTGCGCTGCTGATGTATCAAATGTATAATGCCGTGAATGTAGAAGTATTTTATCCTTATGTATTGGGGTACATGATCTTATTTATGCCTACGCTGGCCCTGGTGAACTCAGTTTCATTTAACCAGATAAAAGACGCTGAAAAAGAATTTTCATCTATTCGTTTTTGGGGAACCATAGGCTGGATAGTGCCAGGGCTGCTGATCAGTTACCTGTTTTTATGGGACACTCCGCAAGGGCTAAAATCAGGTTTATTAAAAAACACTTTCCTGATGGCGGGTATAGCATCACTTATTCTGGGACTGTTTAGTTTTGCCTTGCCGAAAACACCACCGAAGGTAACAAAAGGTGAAAAAGTGAATTTATCAGATATTCTTGGCTTGGACGCCCTGCGTTTATTAAAAGACAAGAACTTCGCTGTATTCTTTATTTCAGCGATATTAATATCTATTCCCCTGGCCTTTTATTATCAGAATGCACATCCATTTTTATCGGCTATAGGGGTAAACGAACCTACAGGAAAAATGGCTATCGGCCAGGTTTCGGAAGCACTTTTTCTTTTGCTCATTCCTGTATTTTTTAAACGCTTCGGCTTCAAGACAACTATCCTGGTAGGTATGCTGGCATGGGCTGTACGCTATGTGTTGTTTGCTTATGGCAACGCCGGGGAGCTGAGCTTTATGCTGCTGACAGGTATCGCCCTGCATGGGGTATGTTACGATTTCTTCTTTGTATCGGGACAGATTTATACCAATTCAAAAGCCGGAGAAAAATATAAAAGTGCGGCTCAGGGCCTGATCACGCTCGCCACATATGGTGTAGGCATGCTGATTGGCTTTGAGGTTGCGGGAATGATTACTGATTCTTACAAAATTGCAGATGGCAGTACAGACTGGAAAATGGTATGGATAATTCCTGCCGGCATTGCATTAGCAGTGTTCTTACTGTTCTCCATTTTCTTTAATGAGAAAAATAAAGAGATCACCTCATCAACATTAAACAACTAAAATGGGATCAGAACTTAGCCGCCGTAAAGCACTGAAAACGATGATAGCTGGAACCGCAGTAATGGGCCTGTCGGCCGTAATACCGGCACAGGCATTGGCAGATGACTTAATTTCTCCTCCGCTAAAGGGTAATGTAAACCATTCTGTATGCCGCTGGTGTTTTAGCGGAATTCCTTTGGCCGACCTGTGTAAAGCAGCGAAGCAGATGGGCATAAAAGCGATAGACCTGGTAGGGCCTGCCGACTGGCCGGTATTGAAAGCGCACGGGCTGGACTCCTCGATGTGCAATGGCGCAGAGATTAACCTGGTAGATGGCTGGAATGATCCTCAGTTTCATCCGCAGCTGATAGAGAACTACAGCAAGATGATCCCGATGGTGGCCAAAGCAGGGTATAAAAACCTGATCTGCTTTAGTGGGAACCGCAGGGGAAAAGACGATGAAACAGGGTTAAAAAACTGTGTGGAAGGACTGAAGAAGGTATTGCCGCTGGCAGAAAAGCATAATGTGGTATTGGTAATGGAACTGTTGAACAGTAAGGTTAACCATAAAGACTACCAGTGTGACCACACTGCGTGGGGAGCAGAACTGACAAAAAGACTGGATTCGGAACACTTCAAGCTCTTGTATGATATCTATCATATGCAGATTGATGAGGGGGATGTGATCAGTAATATACAAACCTATCATCCTTATATTGCTCATTACCATACTGCTGGTGTACCCGGCAGAAACGAAATAGATGAAACACAGGAATTATATTATCCCGCAATTGTCCGTGCTATCCTGGCAACAGGCTTCAAAGGATACATTGCACAGGAATTCATCCCCAAACAGGAAGATAAACTCCTGTCATTAAACAAGGCAATTAGAATATGCGACCAATAAAAAATATATAACTATCATAATATGTGACCAATAAATATTGCTTACATCATCTTTCATAAACCTATTAAAAAGAATCTGATGACTACAAGAAGAACATTTATTAAACAAGCAGGACTTGCAGCAGCAGGTACATTAATCCTGCCTTCATATGCATGCTCAGCGCCTGCAAAGAAAATAGGCTTACAATTGTATTCTCTGAGAGCAGAACTCCCGAAAGATGTACGTGGGGTGATTGCTAAAGTTGCTGAAGCAGGATACAAAGAAGTAGAGCCTTTTGGCTATTCCTTAACAGGGAAGTTCTGGGGACTGGATCCTAAAGCTTTCAAAAACCTGCTGGCTGATCATAGCCTTACGGCGCCAAGTGCACATTATGGCATGGACAAGTTTATTGCCGACAATAATCAGGATGATCTGAAGAGTTATATCGAAGCAGCAAATATATTGGGCAGTGAGTATATTGTAGTGCCTTACCTGACAGATAAATTTAGGAAGAACCTTGATGACTATAAACGAATTGCGGCAAAACTGAATGAAGCATCGGCCATTTGTAAGGCTGACGGGCTGAAGCTGGCCTACCATAATCATAACTTTGAGTTCGAGAAATTTGGTGATACTACAGGCTATGATATCTTATTAAAAGAGACAGACCCTAAAGCAATACAGTTTGAGCTGGACCTTTACTGGATAGTGAGGTCAGGTAATGATCCCGTGAAACTATTTGAAGCCAATCCGGGCCGCTTCCCAATGTGGCATGTTAAAGATATGGACAAAGCCGATAACAAGATCAACACGGAGGTAGGCAGTGGAACGATCGACTTTAAAAGTATATATAAACAGGCAAAGCTCGCCGGCTTAAAACACCTCATTGTAGAACAGGAGAACTTTTCACTGGATCCTTTTGTGAGTATTAAACAAAGTGCGGATTATATCAAAAAAGAGATTCTTTAACCATGTAAATAAAGGGAATTTAATAAAAAACAGAGAAGTTAGCATAAGAATATCCTTGCTGTAACTCCTCTGTTTTTTAATTATGATGGACAGAAATTAGATTCCGAAATGTTCATATTTCTATTTATAATTTTCCCGCTAATGCAAATGCCTTTTTTAGGTTTACATTATTCCCTTTGAGATCAAAGCTGCTAAATACAGCCACATAGATACCATAGGCAGCTAGTTGCCCTTTATCATTTAGCCCATCCCAGCTCATTGATCCCCCGGTTGATACACTTTCATTTTTCAGCAGTCTTCTGATTACTCTCCCCTGATCAGAATAAATAGTAATGGTAGCCATATTGCCGCAATGCTTTAGCGACCATGAGATATTCAGCACATCATCTGTACCATCGCCATCAGGCGAAAACACCTTCGCGGATAATGTCACCGCATCCCGTTCCAGCCCCCTGTTTTCTTCAACAGAATTAGCATAGCCCGGAGTTGCAAAACCAACAGACGCGGCGGCAGAAATAAAGTTACCGGCGGCATTTGCAGGTTTATC
The DNA here is from genome assembly GCA_015655115.1 of Sphingobacteriales bacterium. Classification (GTDB taxonomy): domain Bacteria; phylum Bacteroidota; class Bacteroidia; order Sphingobacteriales; family Sphingobacteriaceae; genus Pedobacter. The sequence continues at coordinate 6,125 of JAATFQ010000229.1, read as the reverse complement.
AAATGATACCCTTTCCAGCGAAACACCTTTCACTATGTTTAAAAGTGGATTGTGCATTTCCTCGGTATAATCCAGTCGGTCTAATACCTCCCCGCTTCTTAATAAAATCACATGCCCGATGGTATTATTGTACGCCGGCATACTGCTCAATTCTATAAACCTGTCTGGATATGGACAGGTATAATTTGCCTTTATCTTTGATGAACTCACACTGATCACACGGTATTCGCCCCCGGGAATTGTCCCTGAACCCAAATTCTTTATATTTCCAATTTCACCTATGGAATCTATACTGGCAATGGCCACAGTATTCAAAGATAAAGCCCCCGATGTAGGGTTATAGATTTCCACAAAGTCGGCCCCTCCGGTTTTCGGATTAAACAGCACTTCTGAAATTAAAAGGTCGCTGTTATTAGCATAATCTCTTAAGCACCAAAAACAGGCAGTAGCTGAACAAAATGAAAGTTTATAGGTCAGCAGCAAAAAAATTAGCAAAGTTTTTCTCATATTTGGGAAACGCCTGGTAGCGAATGATTAAAATTACTGCCGTTTAACCAAAAGAAAAAACAAATATATAAGTCGCTGTTATCCGCCGAAGGCAACTTAAGACAAATAAAATATTAGAACAATGAAACCTATTTGATCTCACAATCAGCAAGGATTAAACAAGAGATCAAATAAGCTTCATAACCATTAAATATAAATATAAGAACAATGAAAATCGCAGTTGTAGGTGCTACTGGTTTAGTAGGCACTGTAATGTTAAAAGTACTAGAAGAACGTAATTTCCCGCTAACAGAGTTAATTCCTGTAGCATCTGAAAAGAGTGTAGGCAAAGAAATCACTTTTAAGGGTAAGAAGTTCAAGGTTGTTAACATGGAAACAGCAATTGCAATGAAACCGGATGTAGCCTTATTTTCTGCAGGTGGTGATACTTCGTTAAAATACGCACCTCTTTTTGCTGAAGCAGGGACAACAGTGATCGACAACTCTTCGGCATGGAGAATGGATCCTTCAAAAAAACTGATCGTTCCTGAAGTAAATGCATATGAACTGTCTATTGATGATAAGATCATTGCAAATCCAAACTGCTCAACTATACAAATGGTAGTGGCCTTAAAACCATTACATGATAAATACAGGATTAAACGCGTTGTGGTTTCTACTTATCAGTCGGTTACCGGTACTGGTGTAAAAGCTGTAGAACAAATGATGAATGAGCGTAAAGGCATCACTGATGGTCCTATGGCTTATCCGTACCAGATAGACATGAATGTTATCCCTCAGATTGATGTTTTCCAGGATAATGGATATACAAAAGAAGAGATGAAGATGATCAAAGAAACCCGTAAAATTATGGGCGACGAGAGTATTCGTATTACGGCTACGACCGTTCGTATCCCTGTAGTAGGCGGGCACTCTGAATCTGTTAACATCGAATTTGAAAATGACTTCGATCTGGCTGATGTAAGATCGGCACTGGAAAAAACTGAAGGTATTATTGTGGTAGATGACATCGCAAACCTTAAATATCCAATGCCTAAAGATGCACATGAAAAAGATGAAGTATTTGTTGGCCGTATCAGAAGAGATGAGTCTATGCCAAATACATTGAACATGTGGATCGTTGCCGATAACCTGCGTAAAGGTGCTGCAACCAATGCAGTGCAGATTGCAGAATTTTTATTGCAGAAAGAGCTGATCTAACCGGTCTTATAAATTATCGATGTGGTATCGGAATAGCATGACTTGCTACGCTGATACCACATTTTTTTTAATACCTTATTTCCTATGTTAAAAAAAACAATCCTTTTCCTTGCAGCATCCTTTGCCGGAGTAACTATGCTCAGCGGTATTGCCTGTGCACAGAGTTTAACACAGCAAAAGTTAACACAGTCATTTAATACTTTCCTGTCAGATCCGCAGACAAAATATGCCGTGACTTCACTCTGTGTACTGGATGCCAAAACCGGAAAAATGATCTATGGCAAAAATGAAAACATCGGCCTTGCCACAGCCTCTACTTTAAAAACGATTACTTCAGCCACAGCATTCAGCATACTGGGCAAAGATTTTCATTATCAGACTACATTAGGCTATAGCGGAACTATAACTAACGGCGTATTAAAAGGAGACCTGATGATCTCTGGCGGCGGCGACCCTACATTAGCCTCATGGCGTTACGAGCAGGGGAAAGAGAACGTAATACTCACACAATGGGTATCGGCTATTAAGGCCGCAGGCATAACCAGGATTGAAGGCAGGGTGATTGGCGATGACAGTGCATGGGAAACACAGGGTACACCCGATGGATGGACATGGCAGGATATGGGAAACTATTATGGTGCGGGTACCTCGGCATTAAGCTGGCGTGAAAATCAGTTTGACATTAAATTGCATGCAGGCAGCAAGGTTACTCTATTAAAAACTGTCCCAGCAATGCCCTACCTTACTATTGTAAATGAGCTTAAACCGGGTGCTGAAGGTACTGGCGACAATGCTTACGCTTATTTGCCGCCGCTTGGTGCTGTGGCTTACCTGCGGGGCAGCTGGGCTGTAGGCATCAATAAACAGGGGATCGCCGTTGCACTCCCCGATCCGGCATTTGAAGCGGCATTCCGCCTGCAGGATACCTTAGCGAAAGTTGGGATAGTATGCAGCAAGGAGGCGTCTACCAGCAGGCGTTATACTGCAGAAGCAACCTCAGTACCTGTAATGGCGCAAAAATTAAGTACGATCAGCTCGCCTTCTCTTTCGGCAATTGTATATTGGTTAAATAAAAAAAGTGTGAATCTCTATGCGGAACAGCTATTAAGAACTATAGCATGGAAATCTGGCACCGCGGCCACAACAACAAATGGCATACGTACTGAACTGGACTACTGGGCGAAAAAGGGATTGGATAAAAAAGCAATGAATATTGTTGACGGCAGCGGTTTATCGCCTGCAACAAGGGTTACTACTGCAGCGATGGCCTCCGTTTTATTTCAGGTACAGCAGGAAGATTGGTTCCCTGACTTTTATAAATCGCTGCCAGAAAACAATGGAATGAAGCTGAAAAGCGGAACAATCAATGATGTATCTTCTTTTGCAGGATATTATACAGCTGATAACGGAAATAAATATGTTGTAGTGATCAATGTCAATAACTATTCTGGCAGCGGTATCAATGCAAAGCTTTTCCGTGTATTAGATGCGCTGAAATAACCGTTAAATAATAGCAAGCTCAAATATCCATTAGTATATATTTGATTTTTAGCAGTTATGAGCTGGCATAATATTTTTCATGCGCTCTTATTTTACTTTATTGAATTCAAGAAGCTCGCAAGCTCGGTTTATTTCCATTTGAAAGATGTAATCTTATGCAGGTTTCCTTTCTAATTTATTAAATTGCAACATTTTACATATTGACCCATACTTCCCTATCTTGTATATGAATAAATTCCTATCTTTTCTCTGCTGTCTTTTAGTGTATAACGTAGCATATAGTCAACAAATGGGATCAAAAAATGATAATTTAAACGAACCTTTAGCATCCCATAAAAGCGGGAAAATCGTTTCACTGACTGATAGCAACGAAATCCTTGAAAACAGGCCTCCTGAATTTGCCATTATACCTGAGCCTGTATCTCTGCTGAAAACTGAGGGGCAATTTACGCTTCCTGAAAACGTGGTCATCATGGCACAGAACAGCGCTGAATTAAAGCCTGTACTGGATTACCTGCAAGGAAAAATATCCATTCCGACGGGGCATTTTGTATCTATAGTGGGCAATTCATCAGCTACGGCAACTATCCGCCTGGTACTGAACCCGAAAGAGAATCATGTTATCGGCGACGAGGGCTATCAGCTATCGGTTACCCCACACCTGATTATTATCAAAGCGAATAAAGCGGCAGGACTTTTCTATGGCGTACAAACCCTGTTGCAGCTATTTCCTAAAGAAATTGAATCTAAAGAGATGATGACGGATATAGCCTGGAAAATGCCATGTGTGGAAATCACAGATTATCCGCGTTTAGGCTGGAGGGGACTGATGTTTGATGTAGCACGCCACTTTTTCACCAAGCAGGAGGTGAAGCAGTACATCGATGCCATGGTAAGGTATAAATATAATATGCTTCATTTACATCTTACTGATGATGAAGGCTGGAGATTAGAGATCAAAGGCTTACCGAAATTGACAGAAATAGGTGCGTGGAATGTGAAAAAAGTGGGTGACTTTGGTACTTTCAGCCCGCCTGGCCCAGATGAACCACGTACGTACGGCGGCTTCTACACACAGGATGACATGAAGGAAATTATTGCATACGCGAAGGACAGGTTTGTGAATATTATGCCCGAAATAGACGTACCCGGGCATAGCCTTGCTGTCATTGCTTCTTACCCGGAACTTTCCTGTACACCGGGTGCAGAAACTTACAGGGTACGTTCTGGCGAAAAAATTATGGACTGGTCTAAAGGTGCTCCTCCAATTGCTTTGGTAGACAATACGCTTTGCCCTGCCAATGAAAAAGTTTATGTTTTTCTGGATAGTGTGATCAGCCAGGTTGCGGCATTGTTCCCTTTTGAATACATCCATATGGGCGGTGATGAAGCACCTATCAATTACTGGCAGAAAAGTGATTCTGTAAAGGCCTTAATGGCTAGAGAGGGACTGAAGGATATGCACCAGGTGCAGGGCTATTTCGAAAAAAGGGCTCAGAAAATTGTAGAATCCAAGGGCAAGAAGTTTATGGGCTGGGATGAGATCATGAACAGCGACATGCCCGCAAGTGCTGCGATAATGAGCTGGAGAGGTATGAGCTATGGCATTGCAGCTTCCAGGCAAAAACATGAAGTGGTAATGAGTCCGCAGACCAATGTTTATCTTGACTATATGCAGAGTGATGTGATTACTGAGCCGAAGGTATATGCAACGTTAAGACTGGGCAAGGTTTATGAGTTTGATCCTGTGCCGGCAGCGGCAGATGCTAAATATATTAAAGGTGCACAAGGTAATCTATGGACAGAGCAGATTTACAATATCCGACAGGCAGAATATATGACCTGGCCAAGGGGATATGCTATTGCAGAAGCCGTATGGTCGCCCCGGGAAAAGAAAAGCTGGAGTAACTTTATTGGCAAAGTAGAAGTGCAATTTGGCAGAATGGATATTGCGGAAACAAAATATTCACCAAGTATCTACGATCCTATTTTTAAAGTAAGCAGGTCGGCCGACAAACAGCTGATGATTGATCTGAGCACGGAGATAGACGGACTTGATATCTATTACAGTTTCGACAACTCTTCGCCCGACAGGTTTTACCCAAAATATACAGAAAAGCTAACGGCACCAAAAGATGCAACGCAGCTAAAGGTGATTACCTACAGGGGTAAAAAAGTAATGGGCAGAATGATTACGATGCCAATGGATGAATTAAATAAAAGAGCGGGAAGAAGATAAATTGAGGTATTTTGTCCATATAGCGTATAATGGCCTGCAATATTCAGGCTGGCAGCGGCAGCCAGATCTGATGAGCGTACAGGGGATGATAGAACAGACCATGAGCCATATCTTTAAAACTACAGTAGCCATTAATGGCTGCGGCAGAACAGACACTCAGGTACATGCCAGCCAGTTTTTCTTTCACGTAGACCTGGAGCAGGAATGGGACTTCGACCTGATCTTCAGGCTGAATAAAGCACTGCCAAAAAATATTGCTGTATTCGATATTATCCCTATGGAAGGGCGTCCGCATGCACGGTTTGATGCTGTGCAGCGTTCGTACGATTATTTTCTGCATACGTATAAGGATCCTTTTTTAAGTGGACTGAGTTCTTTTTATCAGCTTAAAGACATGAATTTTGATGCCATGAAAACGGCTGTAGCGCTGCTTCCTAAATATATTGATTACCGTGCTTTTTGTACAAGTCCGAATAAATATGAGCATACTTTATGTTATGTCCGGTCGGCAAATCTATTGGTAGATGACAGTGGTGATAAGTTGAGGTTTCAGATCTCTGCAAATAGGTTTTTAGGAAAGATGATCCGTATTATTATGGGCCAGCTGATTAAAATCGGAAAAGGTACATCTAGTGTGGATGAGTTTGAGAGTTACCTGATTTCTAAGGAAACACCCAGG
>JAATFQ010000170.1 GCA_015655115.1 Sphingobacteriales bacterium | reverse complement strand
GTTAAACCAATTTTCCAGTTCCAGACCTTTGCCTTTTTCGGTCTGCATCTGGTTCTCTTTTTCAAGGTAGTTGACCAGTGCCCCGCTGCTCCCCTTATTGTCTCCCGTTTCTGATGTGGTGATGTTGATGAACATAATTACAGATTTTCAAGTGATTGTCTGGCATGGGCTTGCAGTTCCTCTTTCTTGACATTAGCAGTAGTCCAGCCCAGCGATTCCCTTTGGGTGATGTAATATTCCAATATTTTTCTAAAGCGTGATTTTAACAAAGCCTTTTCTTCCAGATGGGTCTGTGTTTTGGAAATGCCACGTTCCAGTGCGGTCATGCGCTCCGCAAGCTTTTTTGCATTTTCAACATCCTGTTTAAGATATGTTCCAACCTCTTTAAAGTACAAAGTATGCTGTTTTGCAATGGTGACCAGTGTACCTGAGTCACTAAATATTGGTAAGAGGAAATCTTTTTCCTGCGTCTTGAAAAAGCTAATGATCCGGTTGTTTCCATTAACAAGTTCTTTTTTTAACAGCTCATCATTCAGGTCTAAGGGGTCTTTCTTGCTCCGGTAGAAATACTCCACCATCTGTATGATGGTCGTCTTTTTTGTCCTGCCCAGCTTGAGGGCGATCTTTTCCAGTTTGATATCGGTGGCTACAGGGTAGCGCACCGATTTTGTATTGATATCCTCCATGTCCTGTTATTTAAGGATTGCTTGCTGTCTCGATAATAAATCTTATTTGAGTCCCCCTTTGCGGATGCCATGAGGGATTATATTCGATATAGCCGTATTCTACAAGGTCTTTGATGTTTTTATGGTAGGTGGCAATAGACCTGATGCGGGAGAACCGCATCAGTTTTGGCCTGCTGACCTGAAAGGGTTTTTCAGGCGCGTCGCTATCGCTGTAGTAGAACAATGCCATCAGCAGGCTGATGTGAGTTGCATAAAATCGGCTCTCCACTGCCACCCGTTCAAAATATCCGCTAAGGGCATGATGTTGTATATTCAGATAGTTCTTCATATTATTCTCCTTTCAATATTTTTTCTATTTGTATTCTGCTGTGATACATCGTACCTCCAATCTTGCGGAACGGCAATGTTCCGTTGATGCGCAGGTTCTGTAAAGTGCCTGCTGATATGTTCAGCATTTTGCGCACCTGTGCGCTTCTTAGCCATTCCACATTTGAACCGTTATCTCGTGCTTGCCCGATAATGCCTTTCATTTCCTGCAACAGCTCTGTTTTGAACTGGCGGAGATCTTCGGTTGTGATGATGTCAATCTTCATAAATTTCGCTCCTTTCTGATGTCTTTAATTTGCTGCTTAGCTGGCTAATCGCATATGTAATTAGCTGGCTAACTGCTTAGTTGCTTAGTTAGCTAATTGGTATACCTGAAAGTATACTGATTATGGTTTCAAAAGGGCTTGCAAAGCCTACAAGTAGCCCCGGAGGCTACTTGAAACCCCTGTAGCGATAGCGTAAGGGCAAGCAAGTAGGGCTCTGCCCAACTTCCGCTTGCTCAGCCCCTGAAAAGGGGACTGACTGCCTGAATCGCCTTTCTACCGCCGTTCACAGCATCCTTGAAAGCGCCACAATCCTCTGGGCTGCCTCGAATTAACCTGCTGTGCCAGTGGTTTTTGTTACACATAAACCATTGTATGTGGATATATATCTATGTTGCTATAGGGATATGTATCTGCTTGGCTATGTTGGTGGTGGTATACCGTTCGTTGGAGAATAGATTTCTTCAGTGGTTTTCTTTCTTCCCGATCTTACCCATTCGGATAATTCCACCGTGGAGAAATAAAGTCTTTTGCCCCGCTTGTTCACGGGGATTTCCTTCCGGCTCACTTTGGTGTAAAGCGTGGGTACAGACAGGCTGAGAAATTCAGCAGCCTGTCTGATGGTCAATAAATCGTCTCGGGGACGTTGGGAATTTTGCGACCTGTTTTCCAGCAACAGGTTTTTAATACAATCTACCTTTTCGTGCAGTACGCTAATGGCCTGCGGTAGTTCCTCAAATGTGTACTTCATAAGCGGTATCTTTTGTTTTGATACCGCAATGTTAGTCGCTTGTTTTGTAGGGTTACAACACGTTAAACCGCATCCTTACCGTTTCCCTACTAATATTTACTGTTTTTTTTGTTTCGGACTGTTGGAACCAGAAAAGGAACTTTGTCTTTCATCCTTACCTCTAAAATTGGTGATTTGCAGACCTTAGTATCGGAAGATATTATCGCACTGAGCCAGCCTTCTGAATATTCGTTTACTTTATCTCCATTGCTATATAAGAAGTGTTTTAAGATCCATTTCTCAAGTTCCGCTTTATTGCATCCAACGATCAGGTTTGCTTCATAGAGTTGCTTAAAAGCATCGGCAAGCTTATTACTGTTTCCGTTGAAAATCAACTGGCTTGCTGGTTGGTCGTCCTCTTTTATAAGGGTCGTCAACTGGTTGAAATGTTCCTCTGAAAAATAAGTTCTTATCAGTTGCAAAAAATCATCTATATACTGATGATTGAATTTTGGCCGACCCGCATCGGGATTATATGGAATTTTTGGGGTTAGCTCTGCCGTAACATCTTCAACTTGTTCAGGGCTTTTCTGCTTGGCCATCCATTCCTCGAAAGTTTCACGGGGATGCAGGATTTCATCTACTTCGCTGATCAGCTCACTTAAGAACTTGTCCCTGATCTTCAAAGTATCGTGCAGACTTTCCACAAACTCTTCGCCTATATAAATATCACTATGGTCTGGTTGCAGGTTATTAACGATAAACAAATAATCGAGTTGGATTGAGAATATGAAGTTGCTGGGATATTCTGCTCTAAGCTCACTGTAATGTTGGTGGAAATTTGTCCATATGAGTTTAAACCTTTCCTTTAATTTTTTGAGCTGTTCAAATTCTCTTTTTAAACTGGTGTCGTTGAGGGACAGCAGATCAATTAAAGCCATGTCTTTTAATACCCTGATTTCACTATTAAACGTAAATGAATCATAATAATGTGTTTCATGGGCAAGGCTATAAGCTTGTTTCTGTCCATCTTCTTTTACAGGGCTTTTCAATTCGTTCTTGGTAATGATGCGAAGGTTGAAAGTTTGTAGGCGGGTTAAATATTGAGTTAAGCCCTTCATATATTGTAAACTTTTATTTGACACTAAAATATGGAAAGTTTTTTTAATGCCTTGCAGCTATAAAAACCATATTGAATTTAATGCATGATAAACGTTAGTTTAATGAACCCATATCGCGGCTTTCATGAAATATTTTTAAGTAGTTTTTGGATGGTTTTAATTGCGAAATTTTTGTTGACTGATCGTCGAAGTTAGGGGATGCTTTCTATATGTTATGTTTATATGGAAAAAGCTAAAGTGCAATTATATTATGGTAAACTTTGTCTTTTACGGCTTCCCGTAAAGGTCAACGATTTTCTAAACTTACTTTTATATATTGATTAACTTTATATCAGGATTTTATGTTTAAATTAACACACTCTGCTTCCCAAATTAAATACATCATTTCAATTAACAGTCGCTACCCAATGAATAACCTCTATCTAATCAAGCTTTTAAAATCTTACCAAGGAAAAATTAGCAGCCGACAAAATTTCGGTCTTAGACTTATGACATTTACAGTTTCATAATATGAAAGTCCTCCACACTGCAGATTGGCATATAGGTCAGTTATTCCACGAATATGACCGTACCGATGAACACCAACAGTTCTTGAACTGGCTAGTACAAATATTGCGAACAGAGCAAATAGATGTTTTACTTATAAGTGGCGATGTCTTCGATATTTCTAATCCTTCTGCTACGTCAATAAGAATGTTCTACACATTTTTAAACCAAGCTTCTAGGACAAATCCAGATCTCCAAATTATCATCACTGCTGGAAATCATGATTCCGCCTCTCGGCTGGAAGCACCAAAACCATTATTAGAATCTTCAAATGTACACATCATAGGATTGGTTGAAAAAGATGGAGAAGGCAAAATCGATTATGAAAAACTACTTGTCCCAATACATGATAAATCAGGGAATATCAAAATATGGTGCCTTGCTGTACCGTTCCTTCGTATGGGCGATTACCCAACTATAGCTGATTGCGCAAACCCTTACACCGAAGGTGTCGCTGCATTATACAAAGAAGCCTTCAGACATGCACAGCAGAAAAAGCAAGAAGGGCAAGCCATCATCGCCATGGGACACCTGCATATCCATCATGCCGAAATAACAGAGTTGGACAAAACCGAAAGAGTGATAATGGGTGGCGTAGAATGTATTCCTGCCACTGTTTTTAATGAAGAGATTAAATATGTTGCCTTAGGACACATACATAAGGCGCAAAAAATTGGGGGCAAAGAATATATACGCTATTCGGGTAGCCCATTACCGATGTCCTTTTCAGAACTTAATTACAAGCATCAGGTCATCGTCTTCGAAATCAATCAGAAAATCAGTAACCTCAAAGCTATAGAAATACCGCTATTTGTACCGCTTCAAAGAATTCCACTAAGCCATCAGCCATTGCATGAAGTGATAGCCCTTTTGGAACAATTACCTAAAAAGAATTCATCTCTTGAAATACCCCCCTACCTCGAGGTCAGAGTATTGCTGGAAGGACCCGAGCCCGCCTTACGTCATAAAGTAGAAACCGCACTAATAGGCAAAAATGTAAGGCTTGCCAAAATTGATGTGAAATATCCTGCTTCCACACAAGAAGCAACAGAGTTTATTACACCCGAAAAACTGAACGAACTACAGCCTATCGAGGTATTTGGCAAAGTATACCAATCCAGATACAATAGCGATGTACCAACGGAAATCCTACAGCTTTTCCGAGAAGTAGCGAAGGAAGTTAACCAAATAGCCGAATAAAATGAAGATACTAGCGATACGCATCAAAAATTTGGCTTCATTAGAAGGAATTACTGAAATAGATTTTACTGCCGAACCGCTATGCTCAGCAGGAATATTTGCCATTACCGGAGCTACCGGCGCAGGAAAATCCACCATATTAGATGCTCTTTGCTTAGCATTATATGGCAAAACGCCTCGATACCTGCAAGCAAAAGAAACCGGGATAGAAATTAAAGATGTACAAGGCAGCACGCTTAGCCAGGGAGATGTACGCAGTATCCTACGCGACGGCACTGCTGATGGGTTTGCTGAGGTCGATTTCAAGGGTATAGATGGACAATACTACCGTGCAACCTGGAGTGTGCGCCGGGCAAAAAACAAGCCTGAAGGCAACATGCAATCAGATTCCATCACCTTAAAAAATATCACACTTAATATTGATATCCCTGGCAAAAAGCAGGAAACCTTAAATGAGGTTGCAAGACTTGTGGGCTTAAACTTCGAGCAATTTACCAGATCGGTATTATTGGCGCAAGGTGATTTTACGGCTTTTATGAAAGCCAATAAAGACGAAAAATCTTCTTTGCTCGAAAAACTTACCGGAACGCATATCTATTCTGAAATCTCTAAAAAGATTTATGAAAAATATAAATTGGAAGAACAGCAGCTTCGTGAGCTCGAGCTAAGAAAAGAAGGCATAGTTACCCTTACAGCAGAAGAATTAAAAGCCTTATCAGATGATCAGGAGACTTTAATAACGCAGATCATCAATTTAGAAAAAGACCTCGAGAAAATAAATGTGGCAATTGGCTGGCAAGAACAGCTTGCCAAGTTTCAAATTGCGCGTGATGCAGCTTATACTTCATTACAGGTAGCCACAGAAGCGAAGGCATTGGCTTTGCCACGCCAACAAAAATTGCTGATGGCCGAACGGGCCCAGCAAACCAGAAGCTGGGCAGATGCCTTGAAACACGCACAAGAACAGCACACTAACAAAATAACTGTTTTTGAAGCACTAAAAGCAACCATCAACAAGCTACGTGCTCAAAAAAACGATGTACAAACCAAACTCAAATCAGCAGAAAACAGTCTTACAGCAAAAAACAAAACCCTAAGCGATGCCCGGCCTCTACTGGACCAGGCGAAAAAGTTGGATACGCTAATAGACGAAAAAAAAGAACAGGTTGACCAACTTAAAGAAGAAGCTGAAAAGGCTTCTATAATATATAGTAAACATCTTAAAGCACTAACGATTAAGCAAGAAGAACATAAAAATCTTGGAACAGACATTAAAGCCATTACCGACTGGAAGACAGAAAACATACATCGCAGCGCAATTGCCGAAAATAAAGACCTGATACTTTCTAAACTCCAGGATGCACAAAAATTTTTAGACACCTTGCAGTCTTCTGGCTTAGCTCTAATTCAATTACAGAACAAGATTAAAACAGACGAAGATCAGAAGACAGCCGCTGAAAATAATTGGAATCAGCGGTTAGCAGGTTCGGAGAATCTAAAGAAAAGTTATGAATCCAAAGCTAAGGAACTGCTATTAGTCCCTATCGAAGAGTTAAACTTAGCGAAAACCGAAAATGAGCAGCAAATAGAAAACGCGATAAAAGCACAGGCGCATTGGCAACTGTTTTATCATGCATATACAGAATTAGAAAGCCTAAGCAGGAAGCAACGACAAGATGTAGCTGATGATCAAACCAAACAAGAAGCATTAGCTACCTTGACCCAACAGCTGCCACTTATAAAGGTGCAGAAAGATACAGCCTACCAAATGCTACAGCAAGCTCGTTTAGCATCGGCCGAAAATGTAGAAACACTTAGGGGTACTTTAATTATCGACGAGCCTTGCCCTGTTTGTGGTAGCACCCAACATCCCTACGTAGAACAAAATCCGCAATTGGAAAACGTGTTAGCCAAACTAGAAGAATCCTATCAAGAAAAAGAGCAAAATTATCTGCTTTGCCATAGCCGACATGATACTTTAGTCAAGGAGCACAGTACATTAAAACAAGTAATTAAAGACCAAAGCGAAGCTGTTGCAGCAAAGCAATTGGCATTGGCCGATAAAAAGAAAGCTTGGGATCAGTTCAATAGTGCAAAAAAAAGCTATGCTATCGCAGATCCAAAAAAAACACAATGGCTCGAAGAAAATTTACAAGCTCTAAAGACTATACAATCCGACATATTAACTCAAATAAAAGCACATAATGACAAAAAGCAGCAACTCGAGGCAGCCAAATCGGAGATAGAGCAGCTAAAGGATCATACAGACAAGCTTGCCAACCAAATAAAAGATATTCAAAACAGGCTAGCTGTTTATAAAGAGCAACAAAGCAGTAAAATAAAAGAGCAAGCTAAAGCGAGTACCGATCTTAATGGTGTAGCACAGTTGCTTTCACCTTACTTTACCGCTGGAGAATGGATGTCAAATTGGAAAACTGCTCCTGTAGCTTTTGTGGAACGTATTGAGAGTTTTGCCCGCAACTGGAAAGAAAATAATGAAAAACTAGAGCAATATACGCGTCAGCAAGCAGCACTTAATGCCACATTAAAGGAATTGGAAATTCAAGCTAAAAACCTTGCTTTAGAAGCGGATAAAAAAACAGAAGCTCACTTGGCGCAACATAAATTCTATCTCAACCTAATTGACCAACGTAAAGCCATATTTGACGGACAAACTGTATCAGTAACTGAAAATTTGCTCAAACAGGCCATTGATGAAGCGCAACAACAATTGGAACGACTCAAAACAGACCTGCAACAACTGAATATTGATAGTACGAAAGCGCATACCCAAGAAGAAGAATTAACAGCTACATTAACCGCTTTGGAGGCTGAAGCCCAAAAGGCAGCACAAAAAATGCAGGATTGGCTTAATGGTTACAACCAAAAGAACAATCAATCGCTAAGCATTGCAGCACTTCAGGAGTTGTTGGCTTTAAGCAACGATTGGATCCATACAGAGCGAATGGAATTGCAAACCATTGAAGAAGAAGTAAAGAAAGCGAACACTATTTTAAGTGAACGAAAACAAGCGATTGAGAGCCATTTAGAAAATGCAGCCACTCAACAACCGCTTGAAGAACTCTTGGCCTTCAACGCCGTTGCCAAAACAGAAGTAGAACAAAAGAAACATCAAAGAGGAGAAAACAGTTTCCGCCTGCAACAAGATGAAGCCAATAAAAATAAAATTGGTGACCTATTGAAAAGCATAACGGCCCTAGCCACCATTACTGAAAACTGGAGCAAACTTAACGAAATTATCGGTTCTGCCGATGGTAAAAAATTCCGTCAAATTGCACAAGAATATACACTTGATGTTTTGTTGGGATATGCCAACATCCACTTGCAGGCACTTACCAGTCGATACAAAATTGAGCGCATTCCAACATCCCTTGGCCTACAGGTTGTAGATCAGGATATGGGCAATGAAGTGCGCACGGTCTATTCACTTTCAGGTGGCGAATCATTTTTGGTATCGCTTGCATTGGCGTTAGGCCTCGCCTCTTTATCATCCAGCCGCATGAAAGTGGAATCTTTATTTATTGACGAAGGTTTTGGTTCGTTAGATCCTACCACGCTCAATATCGCCGTGGATGCTTTGGAAAGGCTGCATAATCAGGGCCGTAAAGTAGCCGTCATCTCACACGTTCAGGAAATGACGGAGAGGATACCCGTACAAATTAAGGTGAGTAAGCAGCAGAGTGGGAAGAGTAAGGTGGAGGTTTTGGGAATGTAATTCGACTAAAAATAATTTTCACGCTACGGGCTTTACGCTGATATCCCTCACACATAAAGAATCAATTATAATTAACCATTTAAATAAACAATAGTATGGCAAAGTTCAATTTTCTAAATCTTGACCAAAATGTAAGGTCTTACATGTTATCAGAAATCAATAAAGACATTGAAATGGATAACTTTTATGTTAGCGAACGTTTAAACGATACAGGCAAAGAAAAATATGCTGCGTTTCTAATCGATTCTGCTACAAACAGCGACGAAGAAGCCTTTGAAGGACTTTTAGATTTTGTAACTCACTTTAATCCTACATCTCTAAGGCAAGGCAAACCGGTAAAAACACCATCGAATGCGCCATCGCTATTATGCCAAAGCGAATTTAATCGGTATTATATAAGAGCGGTTTGTGCCCATGCTATTGCCAATGATATTAGTGAATTAGAAATATATAGAGCAAGAGAGTCAAGCTCGTCGAGACCAGAATCTGAGGCAAAGATTGGTACGAAAATTTCCGCACAAAATTTATTGGATGATTTGAGATCTTCTGTAGGAGCCGAACCAAAGTTGTTGCCAGAAGTAAATTCAGGATTGAGTGTCAAAATATCCATATAGTATCACCTACTACTTTTCCTAGCCAATTATGATCAAAAAAATAGATCACATCCGAGCCTTTGGCATTTACCAAAACTTTGAATGGTCAACCAGTGGTACTTTAAAAGATTTTTCCAGTAAAAACATTTTTTACGGATGGAACTATTCTGGAAAGACAACGCTATCCAGACTATTCAGTTCGCTAAAAAACAAAACGATACATGGAGATTTTGCCGAAGGAAGCAGTTTCAAAATAAGTTCCGAAGGTGGAAGCTATCAACATGATACAATTAATACTTACACTAGAAATGTAGAGGTATTTAACTCTGATTATATTAAGGACAATCTCAAATGGGAATTTGACGATAACATCAATGCCATTTCCTTTGAAGTTGGTGAAAGTATTGACATCCGTGAAAAGATAGAGAGCAATTTAACGGAAATCGCTGATATTGAAGGTACAGAAAATACGATTGGTAAAAAGGCAGAGTTTCAAGAATTGGTTAATGAGTACGACCAATTTGAAACCCTTTATACGAATGAAGCAAAACGTATAAAAAACGATGCTTTTATTAGTCTTATTGAATTTAACAAAGGACATTTAAAAAAGATAAAAGATCAGATCATTACAGACATTAATGCAGCAATAATTTCGGATAAAGATGAGCTGAAACGTTTGCAGAATGTAGTGAAGATAGAAAGTCCAAAAGAAGAATTGAGTAGTATAATATTTGAGAATACGCTGAAAGATACTTATGATTTATCAACAAGTCTTTTATCCCAAACACCGTTAAAAGCTCAATTAATAGAAGTATTGGAAAAAAATCACACACACTATTCTTGGGCGAAGCAAGGCTTAGAAATACATCAAAAAGGAGATGATTGCAAATTTTGCGGAAATCTAATACCAGATGAGCGCCTTATTGAACTAACAAAATATTTTAACAATCAGGCATCTGCCCTTCGGGAAAAAACACAAAAAACAAAACAGCTGATCTATCAAGAAATTCAAAAGCTCAATGACCTTAATTTTCCGTTAAGCACAAACGATTTCAACAACGGTTTTCAAAGTAAGTATGAAGATCTTCTTGAAGTAGCAAAAAAAGAATTAGGCAAAGCCACGGCAATGTTAACTACACTTTTAAAAGACCTATCTAAAAAAGAAGAAGAAAGTATTTATCTGCCAATAGCTACATTGGCAGTAAATGAAACGGATACACTACAAACGGCTATAGATAATCTTAACGCATTAATAGGTGAAAACAATGAGTTCAGCAAAAGCTTTGATAGTATGATAAATGCCGAACGAATTAAATATCAAAGACATTTAGTTGCAGAATTCTTAAAAGCTCAAAAATACCTGTCAGCCAAATCAAATAAGGATAAAGCTGAAAAGGAAATCGAAATACTCAATGCTCGCATTATAGGACTTCAAAATGAGAATGTTAAACTAAATGCAGAGATTAATAGTATTTCAAAAGGTTGCGAACAACTGAATACCTTTATTCAAAGCTTCTTAAATCGAACCGATATTAAGATCGAAGTAAATCCAGAAACAAATAAATTCAACCTGAAAAGAGGTACTAAACTAGCAAAAAATCTCAGCGAAGGCGAAAAAACAGCTATTGCCTTTTCTCACTTCTTAGTCCTAATAGGCAGTTTAGAAAAAAAAGGCCAATTAAAAGATACTATTGTTTATATCGATGATCCA
This sequence comes from Sphingobacteriales bacterium, assembly GCA_015655115.1. Lineage (GTDB taxonomy): Bacteria > Bacteroidota > Bacteroidia > Sphingobacteriales > Sphingobacteriaceae > Pedobacter. The sequence continues at coordinate 13,979 of JAATFQ010000170.1, read as the reverse complement.
ATATCCAGTTTAGACAGTAATCATGTCTTTCAAATTAACTCCCTCCTAAAAGATACTTTTAGTAGACAAGTTCCTAAGTCAGGTAATTCATCTGCACAATTTGAATGGACAATTTCCTGTAAACAGCTATTCATATCTACACATAATTATGAATTTTTCAATTTATTAAAAGAAATTCCTCCAACAAATAAAAACGGAAATAAAGAGTCAAGATATTTTATTTCAAGAATAAATGATGAATCATTTATATCCCCACTTCCTGCAGCATTCGATAAATATTCATCAGAATACCACTATTTGTTTGGAGAAATATATCAGTTTACAAATGAAACTGATCGGGCGGCATCTCATCGCCTTCTGGCAATGCCCAATATTTTTAGAAGATTTTTGGAGCTCTACACATTATCTAAATATCCTAGTTATGATGAAGTAGATAAACGTGCAGATAAAATATTTGGACCTTTTGCTTCAAAGAGGATTCTTAAAGTGCTCCATTATTTTAGCCACTTAAACAGCATTGAAAGAATTTCTAAACAGAGTGACTTTATTTCTGATATTGATGCAGCAACCACGGAATTAATAAACTTCATTAAAACAAACGATGCCTTACATTATGAGGCACTAGAAAATTCTATAACCCAATGATCTTTAGCTTTTTCTGTCGTAATTTAAGATGCCAGAATATTGTCAGGTCCTCAGTTATTTGTTTATGGAATTTTTGTATATTTACATATAGCAATTGCAGCTAAAACGTATTAAAAAATATAGTGAGTAATTCGATGAGTAGAATTACAAAACAGCCCCAAATACTATTTAAACACCGATTTTTACACTAGGTGTAAATCCCAGCGGGATCACCAAAGGCGCAAGAAATTGCGCCTTTTCTGTTTAAAATGCGGTTTAAAGGGCATTTCTCAATAAATAATAAGTCATTTCATACCAATCAAAACCATTATAAGTGGTGCCCAATCTGGTGCCCTATTATAATCGTTAAATTAGGGCACCACTCAAGAGATTTTTTTGAGTCCAAACAACTAAAGAACAACCTGTTACCGCATGATAGCGGACTTTAACCGAGTTCTAATTTTAACAGATTGAGAGATGAAAAGTAATCAAAACCTGGCCATACTTTTTTGGCACCGCAAATCAAAAGCAGACACAAAGGGACTTGCTCCGATTATCTGCCGAATTACCATTGATGCAATGGACGCAGAATTTTCTACCGCCTTAAAGGTTCACGCTGACCACTGGGACACCGATGCTAAAAAAGTCAGGACTGCTTCAGAAGCAAAAACGATCAATTCGGCTATCAGCCGTATTCAAACCAGCCTGGAAACACATTTTATAGTCTTAAAAACACAGCATGAGTTCGTGACACCGATAATGTTAAGGAATGCTTACAGAAACCTGCCAGCCGACCATAGAAAAGGCAGCCCAAAACTAAACCCGGAAACTGTGCCTACGCTTCTGGAAGTGGCAGAATTACAAGTAAGCGAATTTTCGGAGATGGTGGATAAAAAACTAAGGTCAAAGGAGACGCTAAAACAGTGGAAGGCAACGAAGAAAAAACTGACTGAATTTGTACGTTATGCCTTTAAATCCAAAGATATCGCCTTGGTGGAAATAGAATATGTATTTGCTCAAAAATTCTATAACTACCTGACCTTAAAAAGAAATCCTGCACTTAAGGAAGCCGCAGCAATGAAGCAGGTTAAGAACGTCAAACAGATACTTAACCTTGCCGAAACAAACAGCTGGCTTCCTAAAAACCCAATCGACAAATTTAAATGCGGTGCAGAAGAACCTGAAATATTGCCACTGGAACTCTTCGAGATCGAGCAGATCTGGCACAAAAAGCTGACCATAGATCGTTTGATCAAAGTTCGCGACGCCTTCGTATTCCAATGTTTTACCGGCTTTGCTTATCAGGACATTTACGGGCTTACTCCTGAGCACATAATTAAGGTGGGTCTTAATAAGGAAAGATGGCTGGTGAAGGAACGTGGTAAGACAAAGGTCACGGAGCTGGTGCCTATACTTCCTATTGTGGAAGAAATTATCGAAAAGTACAGGCATGACCCTTATTGTGTTATTCATAACCGATTGATCCCAGTGAACAGCAACGTCAGGTACAACTGTTATCTAAAGGAACTATCTGACCTTTGTAGCCTGGGAAGACCACTTAACACCCATTTGGCAAGACATACTTTTGCCGATCTGATGCTGAACGTACTGGACTTTCCACTTGAAGACGTCAGTAAAATGCTTGGACACAAAAATATCCGGACTACGCAAAGGTATGCCAGGGTAAAAAAGAAAAGGATATCAGATCGAATGAATCAGATTAAGAATATACTTTTCAATGAGGCCGGTCAGTTAAAGGAGACTGTTGGGTAGATAATCTCCTTTAATTATATCTATAATTCGTACAGCGGTAGTGAAAGAGGTTGATGGGTCCATATACGAATAGGAAACGTAGAAGGCGCAGTTTTCTGTTATATAATTATCTGATTTTCATTTAAAATGCAAGCTTATTCCTTTTTTGTGTTTTGGAAATTTACATTGAAGAACATATTAATTATGAGCACTGAAAGATTAGAAAATACCGGAATGAATTTTTTTAAAATTAAAGACAGTCTGAATCAAGCATTTTCAATTCTAGAAGGTGAAGGTAAAAAAATATCAGAAGCATTATTAGAGGACATTGCCCAATTAATGTTTGCCTTAAAACTTCAGCTTTCGCAAAAAGATCTGAACAATTCAGAGAATCGCATAACTAAAGCTATGAAGACTATACATAAATTAGCTCATCAAAGCACAGACTTAGCAGTACAGCAAGCTAAAGCCTCAGTCGATTTAAATGGATATATCACCGGTGATGATACATATTGCGAGTTATTTTTATACTATGTGTTTAATTGCGGAATGAAAAGGGGCTATTCTGTCGAACTCTCACTAAAGGAGACGGTTGGATAGATAACCTCCCAAGACTATTATATGTAGAATTTGTAGATATGTTATGAAACTAAGGGATGTTTATCTATATTGCTTTAACTTAACCATTAAACCAATTTAAATGTACTATGTTGCTAAACACGAAGATTATGAGTCTTCTAGCTTAACCGCCCTATAATGAGGCAAAATGTGCTTTTCTGACTTACAGAAGCAATTTACGAACTATTTTTGAAACCGCAAAATTTAGCTCCGTTACGTATTTGTTACGGTTTTTTTTCGTTTTGCGGCATGATTGAACGTCAAACCTATTACGCTTCTAATAAAGCTATTATGATTTAACCAGCCTATTTTACTAAATTCACCTTTTAGAATTGGTAATTTTGTTACTTTATTAAATTATGTCAGATAAAAATTTTGCCGGAAAAGGAAGAAAAAGACCATTGCTAAACATAGCAGTTGGCCAACTATTCCTTGACCCAGAAAACCCACGCCTACCAGCCGATGTACAGGGAAAATCAGAAGAAGAAATAATCAACGCGTTATATCGATATTTTGATACTGATGAGGTTGCCTATTCTATGTCAGAAAACGGCTATTTTGATGAAGAACCTTTAGTTGCTGTTCCTCAAATACTACCGGAAGAATTTGCCAATATAGAATCAGAAAAGCTGTCAAAAAATGCAGATTATTTAGCATATCTGACTAAATCTGACACGAAGTTCACTGTACTTGAAGGCAATCGACGATTATCGACAATAAAACTACTTATTTCCTCTGCTTTAAGGGTTAAGTTAAAAGTTCGGACATTTCCAGATATTACTGATGAGATAAAAGATGACATTAGTTTGCTTCCAGTAATAATTTACCCTACAAGACAAGAGGTATTACCTTACTTAGGGGTGCGACATATCTCGGGGATAAAAAAATGGGAGCCTTATGCCAAAGCCAGGTATATCGCTAATATGGTTGAAAAAGGATACTCGATTGATGCAATACAACAGCAAGTTGGGGATCGAAGTAACTCTGCGAGAAAATTCTACCTTTGTTATCAACTCTTAGAAGTTGCGAAATATGAGTTTTCGTTAGAGACTAACAAAGCCGAAAATTTCTTTTCGTATTTAATTTTGGCATCTGGTCAAGGTTCTGTCAAAGATTATTTAGGGCTTTCTAAGAGAATACAAGACATTGACTTAGAAAATCCCGTTCCTGACGCAAAACTTCAAAATTTAAAAAATATATTTTCATGGCTTTTCGGCGAAGGACGTGAAAAGCTGCCTGTCGTTAAAGAGTCAAGGGATATAACTGACAAATTAACGCCTGTTTTAAGGAATGCGAAAGCAACTGAATATTTGACTTTAACTCGTGATCTAAATGAAGCTTATGAAAGAAGCGACGGCGATGAGGAACTATTGAAGAAATATCTGACAAAGGCGAATAGTTTTCTTGAAAAATCATTGGGATTTGTAAGTAGAAGCAAATCCGAGGAAATTGAAGATGAAATTTCAAGATTAAAAGACAATCTTAAAAATATAGAAACCCTAATTAAAGCCTAAACTGTATATGCCAGATTTAACAATAGAAAGCCCAAATTCTATAAGTTACATAGCCAGTTGGCTAGAGTTCTATATTACTGTCAAAAAGGAAGATATATCGAAGGCGGAACTTCAACGATTAATTCAAGATGCCTCCGGTTCGGAGCCCACTAACGAATTTTTAGATGACGTTTGGCAGGAACTTGAGTTCAGGCAACACTGGTATGGGGACGAGCCTCCTTTTTTAGTTCAAAACAGAGAAATTAATTACAATATTGAATGGGAAACTTTCCCAGAATACCTTGTTTGCCTTATTTTGAATTTGGATGGAGCGGCTGAACAATCTTCAAAAACCGGTAAACTATTTGAAAGACTATCATGTGAAGCCATAAAAAATTACATTGGTGGTGATGCAATCATCTATGGATTTCCTCAGAAACAAACAGTAAACGAAATTGCGGATATAATAAATGAAAAGTTCAATTTTTCTCCAACTGCTAACTTTAAAGACAGAGGCGTAGATATTATAGCTTGGCGGTCATTTGGCGACGGGCGAAAAAGTAAAATAGTTGGTTTGTTTCAATGTGCTGCGGGATTTCATTGGAAAAAAAAGCTATTGGAAGTACCATTAAATGCATGGCGATCATATATCTCCTGGGGAGACAGTATTCCAATGAAAGGATTTACCACTCCAGTTGTGATAGAAGATGAATTTTTTTTTGAATGCATTCTAACTGGAGGTTTGATGCTCGATAGGCCCAGGCTTTATCGTAATATAAAAGCAATTGGCAGCGTTAATCAGGCGTTAAGAGACGAATTATTGACTTGGTGTCAAGGTAAGGTTAGTCACCTTTTGAACTAATTATGAGATTTATAGATTTATTTGCCGGACTTGGTGGGTTTCATAAGGCATTGCATGAATTAGGACATGTGTGCGTGTTCGCAAGTGAACTGAACCCGGTACTTCGGGAAACTTACCGGGAGAATTGGGGCATTGAGGCACAGGGTGACATCAAAAAGATCGTAAAAGACGAGATAGGTACAATACCAGACCACGACGTACTTTGCGCAGGATTCCCGTGCCAGCCGTTCTCCAAAGCCGGCAAGCAATTAGGGCGGGATGATCAGCGCGGTACTCTTTTCGATGAGATCGTAAAGATACTGGCTGAAAAGAGGCCGGAATTCTTTATCCTTGAAAATGTGCGTTATATTGCCAAACATGATAATGAAGAAACGTGGCGCTATATGCAGGCGGCATTCCAAGAACTTGGTTACGAGGTCGACCACCACGATTACTCTCCACATGACTTCGGTATACCACAGCACCGTCAACGGATATTTATTGTTGGTTCTCTGACCGGGCTTGCTCATTTTTCATTTGACCGCGTTGATGTACAGAAAGTGGCTAGTGTGGATATACACAACTATATAGATGCCAATCCGGTCGGTTATAAACGATTGCCGGCCGCTAATATACATTGTATAGGTTTGTGGCAGCGCTTATTGGACGACTTACCGCCCACTACTCCGATTCCCGGCTTTCCTATTTGGGGTATGGAATTTGGCGCAGATTACCCATATGAGGGCAAGTACCCGCATTTAATGAGTGCAGATGAACTGGGCGCTTATAAAGGCAATTTTGGCAAGCCACTCGCCGGTATGGACAAAGAGTTACAATTGGAGCACTTACCGAGCTATGCCCGCGTAAAAACGGAGTTTCCTTCTTGGAAACAAACCTATATTCGTCGAAGTCGTGAATTTTATGAAAAAAACCGCGGTTTGATCCAGGATGCCGTGGACGGCCTTGCCGCTTTGCCCTCGCAGAGTTGGCAAAAACTGGAGTGGAACGTAGGTGCCGAAAAGGGCCGCATCACTGATTTTATCCTGCAATTTCGTGCTTCCGGTATCAGGGTCAAGAAGCGTGATTTTTTCCCGTCGCTGGTATGTACCAATACACAAATACCAATACTTGGGTGGCAGCAGCGATATATTAGTCGCAACGAAGGGCTACGGCTGCAATCGCTCGAAGGCCTACATTTACCGACAACTGATACGGCGGCATTCAAAGCCTTGGGCAACGCCGTTAATTCAAAGATCGTCCGCTTGATTGCCGAGCAACTGATTGGCCGTGTTCATGCTGCCGTCCAACCCGAACCTGAAATACCTAACCTTATTCTCCAAAACCATGAGCCAGTCTGAAAAAGTAAGCATTAGGCCTGAGGTGACCATCTTATCCATCCTTAAATATATTGAGTATGAGATGTGGTTTGCCCTCGCTGAATTTGTAGATAACGCGATCGCCAGCTACCAGCGCTCAGCCACCGAACTCCGGGCAGCGGATGGCAGTAACTATAAGTTGATCATTAATATCGAGTTCAATGAGGCAGAAAATAAGATTTCCATTCGTGATAACGCTGCCGGCATAGCAGAAGCGGACTATTCCCGTGCTTTTCGCGCCGCTGAGATCCCTCCGGATAACTCTGGACTGTCAGAGTTTGGTATGGGCATGAAGTCCGCGGCGTGCTGGTTCTCGAATAATTGGCGTGTTACTTCCAGTGCGCTTGGCGAGCCGGTGGAGAAAAGGGTTACCTTCAGCCTGGACAAGATTGTTGCTGATAAGCTGGAAGAACTGGAGGTAGATATTATGAAGTGTCCTGCCGATCGGCATTACACGGTGATCGAGCTGTTTGGCGTAAGTCGTATGCCGAAAGGCAAGGTAATAAATAAGGTAAAGAGTCACCTGAAAAGTATCTACAGGGAATTTTTACGTAGTGGTAATGTCGTTCTTAGGGTGGATAACGAGGCGCTTAGCTATACGGAGCCAGCCATATTGAACGCGACGCGTTATAATGATCCTAAAGGACCGAGCATTCGGTGGAAAAAAGAAATAGATTTCGATGTAGAGGAAGGGTTGAGTGTTAAAGGTTTTATTGCCATACGGGAAAAGGGCTCGACCTCGGAAGCTGGTTTTGCTCTTTTTCGCCGCGGTCGCGTCGTCGAAGGCAGCTACGATAATGGCTTCCGGCCAGAGAAAATTTTCGGCGCTCCCAACAGTTACCGTTATCAGAGAGTCTTTGGGGAATTGCATCTAGAGGGCTTTGATGTGGCATTTACCAAAAAGGGCATCCAGTGGGATGAAAACCTTGACGTATTTTTAGACTTGTTAAAGGACGAGATCACGGGACCAGATTTTCCACTTTATCAGCAAGCCGAGGAATACCGGGTAAGAGCGACCGATAAAGAATACCAGGGCGCGACCAAAGCTTTAAATTCGACCGTCAAAGACCTCGCTAAAAACGCCCCTGCTGCTATTGCTGGGGTGATGGGGCAAGGACCCGTCGAACCAGACGTAGACGATGACCTGCCGCCTGTAGAACATAACTTGCAAAAAGATTTCAGGGTGGAGTTTAATGAGACTGTTTGGGTTATCTCCATTGAGCTTTCCTATGAACAATCAGTGAAAGATCTGATCGAGGTCGGAAATCACTTGATTGTAAAGCCTACAAATGAAAAGAATGTACGGCAAATAGGTATCCGACTTTCGCTTACTCATCCTTTCATGGTCCAATTCGCTGGCAGCGACAACCAGCGAATCGAACCAATTCTGCGATTTGCAGCAGCCCTCGGCTTGTCGGAAATAATCGCCAAGGAAAGCGGTGCCACGACACAGGGGGAGATCAGGCGCAACTTTAACCAACTTACAGCACAATTATCAAATTAAGATCGATGGATAAGATCAACTTAGGGCCGGCCTTAAATGCCGAGGAACATTGGAAGCCTTTTCGTGGCGATGAAGTGGAAGCGATCATACGCTACAAGAAATTCGTAGAATCGGATGGCTCTATAAGCGAGTCTGGCGAAAAGATCATCGGCGAGACCTTCCGGATCATGGAAATGTGCGGCAACCCTGAGGCGGCAGAGAACAATGACACCGGCTTGGTAATCGGGTACGTGCAAAGCGGCAAGACGCTTTCCTTTACATCCCTGACGGCGCTTGCCAACGATAATGATTACCAGTTAGTTATCGTAATTGCCGGCACTTCTACAATTCTTTCCAACCAGTCCTTTGACCGGATCAAAAAGGACCTTCGCTATGATGACCGAAGCGACCGGAAGTGGATGGTCAAAAAAAATGCTAGTACACCGGATGATCGCAGTACAGTCCGGCTGAAGCTAGAACAGTGGGCCGATCCGACTATGCCCAAGGAAGACTGCACCACCATCTTGCTAACTGTAATGAAGCACGGTACCCGGTTAAAAAGCCTCACCAATATGCTTAAGCCGCTGAATCTTGCTGGTGTTCCGACGCTAATAATTGATGACGAGAGTGATCAGGCGAGTATGAATACCCGTGCCAGCGCGAATGCAAGCGAAGGGCGCGCCGTGAATGAAGGCGAGGCGTCGGTGATTTACCGCCGAATCAATGAACTTCGCTCCATATTCCCGCACCATACTTTTTTACAATATACAGCTACTCCACAGGCAAATCTTTTCATTAACATTATGGACAGACTATCGCCTAATTTTATAAAGCTACTTACACCCGGCGAGGGCTACACTGGGGGAAAAGCTTTTTTTATAGATAACCCCTTTTTGATTCGGACAATTGCAAGTACTGAAATCCCATCCAATCAGAATGTGCTAAGCGAGCCGGCGCCGAGCCTTATCTATGCACTGAAAATATTTTTTCTTGGAGTAGCGGCCGGTAGTATTCTTAAGGGTGAGGATAACCGTTCAATGATGGTGCATCCGTCCCGGCTCACCGACACGCACGCACTGTATCTTTCCTGGATTCGTAATGTTCAAAGTAGTTGGATCAGGTTATTAGAAAGCACTGACGATGATGAAAAGCAACAGTTTCGCGATAGTTTTCGCAAGGCTTATGAGGATCTTTCGGCGACCTGCGCGAATCTACCGGCTTTTGATGATCTCATGGGCAATCGACTACTTCACGGCATTAAGCTTACTAAGATCAAGGAACTGAATTCCCGCGCTGGTAAAACCGAGTCGGTCGAATGGCGGGATTTTTACGCCCACATCCTTGTAGGTGGGCAAGCCATGGATCGTGGTTTTACGGTGGAAGGATTAACCGTGACATATATGCCACGGGGGCTGGGGACAGGACAGGTTGATACTACCCTACAGCGCGCCCGCTTCTTTGGCTATAAAGGAAAATATATCGGGTATTGCCGCGTTTGGCTTGATCAACAAACCATAGATGCTTACCAAGAAATCGTTCGTCATGAGGAAGATGTGCGCGAGCGTCTGTTAGAATTTGATGTGAACAATAAGAACTTAGATTCTTGGGATCGTCAAGTTGTGCTTGATCAGATGCTCAACCTGACACGTCCCAATGTAATTTATAATACGCTTTACCGCGATTACCTAGGCGACGACTGGCTCGTTATCAAAGCACCGCATGATACTTTCCGGCTTATACCAGAGAATAGGGATATTGTTGACGTTTTCCTACATACAAACGTTGGCAAATTCGCACTCGATCCTGGCGACCCACTGCGTACTGATGACCAGAAGCATTTGCTTGCTACAATTCCATTAAAGGCATGTATGCAAGAGATTCTAAGCAAGCTAAAATTTACGCTTGAAAGCGATAGCCAGCCTTATTCCAGTGTGCGTGCGCTGATCAATCGCCACTTAACCGATTTCCCAGATGAATTATGCAGCGTATTTGTAATGACGAGCAAATTAGAGCATGGTGTTGTCGTGCAGGCAGCAAGAACTCGTCGGTTGGAAAGCAAGGATAAAGAATTGCAACAACTGTTTCAAGGTAAGAACAGCCGCACAGGCTACCTTGGTGACCGTGATATCAAGACGAACGGCAGGTTGTCGGTGCAAATACACCGACTTCATATGACGGCATCAAACGGCGACGAGATTACTGATGATGATGGCCAGCCTTTAGGCGACGTGATGACACTAGCGATCTGGATACCGGCGAGTATCGGCCAGGACATTATCCGACAGGACAATAATACTGTCTGATAATGGAGATCAACACCTATTTCAAACGCTTAGTTCGGCCTTCCGAAGAGGGTGCTAACGCTTTTAACGCTCTGACAATACCGGGTAGAATTGGAGCAAGGGTTGCAGTTGATCAGCAGGGCCGTCCGGCAGTGCTGATACCTGACATCCCCGGATTTCCGTTGTCCAACTTCCGACTAAAATACTTAGAGGTTAGTGTACGCCGCAACTGCCGGGTAACGTCCGACGGAAACACGCGGACTGAAGACTTTGTGCTTATCCTTTTCCGTGCGATGGATGCCGTTCTTACACAATATTTCTTCTCGATCATCACCATATTTTTGGCCACGCTTGATGGTGCTCACAGTAATACTCTACGGGAGAAAGCGTACCAATCATTGCTGGAAATATTCCGTTCGCTGAATGACGAACCTATGAGCACAGTTCAAGGATTATGGAGTGAGCTATTTTTAATCAGCGAAAGCCAAAATATATTAGCATTGGTCGATGCATGGCACCATTCGCCCAATGACCGATTTGACTTTACTTTAGGCAGCGAACAATTAGAAGTAAAAAGCAGCAAAATACAGGCGCGCGTTCATACCTTTGCTGCATTCCAATTGATACCTGATGCCGACACCCATATTGTGATAGCATCACTATTCGCTATCGAATCCTCTTCTGGATTGTCGCTGCAACAGCTGGTCAACTCAATCAACGGGGCGCTGGACGACTCTGAACTTCGTTTGAAGTTGGACCGAATCGTCGCCAGAACGCTTGGCCGAGGCGTAGTCCAAGCCATGCAAATTCAATTCGATGTTCACATTGCCAGGAATTCTCTATGTTTCTACAATGCTGCCGATGTGGCAAGGATTGAGGCAGCCAACATCCCGGCGCGGGTTTCAGACGTACACTTCAAATCTGACCTTTCCAATTGTAGACCAATCAACCCCAATACATTATATCCCGACAGCAATTTGTTCAAATTTGCCTTGAATTAGCCTACGTTAATTAAGGTTATCTATAGACTCTTCCACAATATATTTTCCTAAAATGTCTTTAATGCCCATTAGTATTCATATTCTATAATTCGTTCACAACCAATTTCATTTTGTAATAGATAATGCCTTGCTTGCCAAAAATCCGCCCGTGGAATTCGGGTTCCTCTAAGACCATGTTCGATTAGGTCATTTGGTAGTATCATCCATTCATCGTTTTTATCAGCTAATTTATTTGCTCTTTTATATTTGGCTACGTTCGTCAGATCAGACATGAACATAGATGGTTTTACCAGCAATAGGCTATGTAATTTTGAGACAGAGCCACATAGCGGACAGGAACTATACCGAAGTGCAAAAGTCCTTATATCATCACCAGGAATATTTGAGCTTCTAAGGTCTTTATTACATGCATAATTAAACTCCCAAACTCCTGTAGAGATCACCTTTAATTCGCTTTCTGGTATTTGCATGTGAAATACCTCCCGCATTTTTGGTGGCAATGTGGCAATTTCCCGGGCTATGATAGCTGCTAACTGGCGTTCCCTTACCTTGTAGTCCGTAATGCAATCTTCAATTATAACAGATTGGGGGAGCGCTTCGATATATTTTGTGGCTACGGCTTTATGTGCGACAGCGTTAATTATCCGGTTGCGTACCGAAGTATATAAGTAATTGGAAAGGTTGGTAAATACTGCGGATTCATGCTTAGCCCACATCGTGGTGAAGAGTTCATGCACCACATCTTTTGCCTCATCTTCATCCCTCAATCTGTTAAATGCGTGAACATACAAAACGCTGAAAAACCGGTCGTAAATCTCCGCAAACGCAGCATGATCTCCAGCCTTTAATAAGACTGCCAGTTCAGCGTCCGTTAACAAATGATGTGGTTTCATGATGAGGTTTAGTAAATACAATAGCAAACAACAGGAGCAAGAAACAGGTAACGGGTAAGAAGCGGATACTGATTGTTGTTATATGCCGTTAGCTAAATTATGATTTTTTTATTTTTTTTCCTAAAATACTCGGTAAAGATTGTTTTAAAGCTACCCCAGCAAGAAAAATTTACTTTGCCAGACTGACAACTGGTTAATTCAAATTAATGTGACATCGTTTGCCCCCGACTATTACCTTTATTTTCCTTTGTTTCCTGCGGGATAGATTTTCTTGGCGATCGTTTTTTATTTCTGTGCCTTCCTGCTGATGATGTATTGACCGGCGTTTTGGTTTCATCAGCAGGTTGTGGCTCAACTTTGTCTTCCTTTGGCTTCCTGTCGTCGATTTTTTTCAGTTCCACCTGAAACAGCGATTCAATATCCTGCTTGATCTTCAGATAGTTTTCCTGAATATCTTCTTCGCTTACTTTGGAAATGATGGGTATAGGTTTATAAGTGGCTTCTTCGGCAGCAATGGCCTTATGGTCGTTCTGTATCTCTGCATGAAACATTTTCAGCCTGATCTTTTGGTCTGGACTATCGGCGACTATCCCCACAAACTCACCCGATGAAAGCGTAGCTATTTTAGATGCAGGAATGGCCAAGTCCATTTGGGTAGATTTTGAAATAGAGGTATCCGAACTGTTAATGCTCATGCTCTGCCTATCCTGCATGATCTTGCCAAATGTTTCTGAAAGCTTTTTTGCGCTACTGCCTGATACTTGTCCGCTGATAATATTGGCGCAAATGCCTGCAATGATTTCGGCCTGTTCGGCGCCGTATTCCTTCTTCACCTGCTCAATCGACTGGATGCCTATTGTACAGGAAATTAAATTGCTTCTGCCGGTACTGATCGTAGGGATTAAATTAGCCACCAGTGTAGGATACTCGTCAAAGATCAGGCTGGATTTAAGTTTTCCTTTCTTATTGATCAGCTTCAGCATACGGTTCACATACAGCGAAAGGACAGCACCATAGGTATCAACCTTCTGCGGATTATTACCCATGCAGACAATCTTCGGCTCCTGGGGATTATTGATATCAAGGGTAAAATCGTTCCCTGTCAGCACATAATACAATTGCGGGGACGATAAACGGGCCAGACCAATCTTTGCACTGGCAATCTGCCCTTCCAACTGCTCCTTTGCCTTATTCTGCAATGCGGAAATAAAAGGATTGATCAGTACCTTAATTTCTTCCTCCTGTTGTAAAACGGCAAACAGCGGGTCGTAATCGGCTTGCATGAGTTCAATTACATGTGGAAGTGTGCAATACCTGCCGTTTTCATATTTCCTCAAAAACCAGATCAATGTGGTTAGAAAATTAATGGGGCTTTCGACAAAGAAATCACCCTGTTTTTGCAGCCAGTCCCTGTTTAACCCCATCATTATGGTCCGGCTGGCCTCGGTTGCGTCGGTTATATCTTCCATGCTGCCGGGATCAAGAGGATTACAGCGATGGGTACGGTTGAGATCATCGAAGTTGATGATGTAAAATGCAGGTTTAACTTTATAATTCTGCTGGTATCTGAGCAGCTTGTTATAAGCCATTTTCGTCAGATCATCGAATTTAAAATC
>JAATFQ010000083.1 GCA_015655115.1 Sphingobacteriales bacterium | reverse complement strand
TGTACAACAATGATTTCCTGCACGCGCCATACCTGCAAAATGTAATTACAGATCTGCATTATCTTACCCGTGCCCGTGAAGGCAGGAGCATGGCATTTCTGGGGAGGATTTATAAAGACTGGAATGTAATAGCCAAGGGGATAGCCACCGATGAAAAAACGGCAGTTTGTATAGATAAAAATGGAAAAGCAGCTGTATTTGGAAGTAGCAAAGCCTATTTTATACTTCCGGAGGCCAGCAAACCGCCAGAACAGTTTACAGCGGGGAAGCCAGTGACCTGGAAGCAAAACAACAAAGCCGTATCAGTTTATGAAATACAAGGTACAGCAACGGGAAATGGTAATTTTAATTTGGCTACTTTTAATGTGTCTGAAGCGTTGGGCGGAACCTGGTACTGGTGGAGCGTTGACAACGGCAGCTTAATGAAGGTTTTACAGTAAAGGAACACAAAAATATGATCAAGAATTTGAGCAATTTAAAAGCGGGAGCAGTCCTGTTACTTTGTTTATCAGCAAATCTGGCTGTAGCACAAACAAAGGAAGAAAAATATGTGATGGTGATCCATGGCGGTGCAGGTACGCTGACCAGAAAAAACATGAGTGCAGAAAAAGAAGCAGCTTATCGTGCAGCCTTAACCCTGGCATTACAAACGGGGTACAATGCAATTAAAGCAGGAAAGTCAAGTTTGGATGCGGTTGAAGCAACCATTCATACCTTAGAAGATAACCCATTATTCAATGCAGGTAAAGGGGCCGTTTTTACACGCGATGGCAGGAACGAAATGGATGCAGCAATAATGGACGGTAAAACGATGATGGCAGGCGCTGTAGCCGGAGTAACTACTATTAAAAACCCAATCTCTGCGGCCAGAGCCGTAATGGAAAAATCAGAACACGTCATGATGGTGGGCCAGGGTGCAGAGGCTTTTGCCAAACAGGCAGGTATTACCATCGTCAATCCAAAATATTTCTACACCAAAGAACGCTGGGATGGATTACAAGATGCCATTAAAGAAGATTCTGTGAAAGCCGTTCTGGACCATGGCAGCAAAAAATCAATGAAACTGGGCACCATCAACCATGACTATAAATTTGGAACTGTTGGCGCTGTTGCGCTGGATCAGGCAGGTAATTTAGCTGCCGGAACTTCTACAGGGGGGATGACCAACAAGAAATATGGCAGGGTAGGTGATTCGCCGATTATTGGTGCAGGTACCTACGCAAACAATGCAACTGCCGGGATATCATGTACAGGATGGGGCGAATTTTATATCAGGAATGTAGTTGCACATGATATTTCTGCCATGATGGAGTATAAAAATATGAGTGTTGCAGATGCATCTCAGGCTGTGTTAGATAAAGTTGGTAAGATGGGTGGCGACGGCGGATTAATTGCTTTGGATGCTAAAGGTCACGTAGCTATGCCATTTAATACTGAAGGAATGTACAGAGGCACCGTTACTGAAGATGGTAAAATCGTGGTGCTGATTTATAAAAAAGACTAATATGTTATCAAAAAAAACATACTGTAAACTCCTGTTTGCCGCCTGCTTACTGTACTCGTCTTTTCCATTAATGGCACAAAAGGGCAGCCTGTTTATCATAGGAGGGGGAACACGCTCCCCAGAACTCATACAGGCTCTTGTGAAAACAGCCAGCATGAAGGCCAAAGATTATATTATTGTATTGCCTATGGCTACAGCAGAGCCTGATGCTTCTTTTGAGGCAATTAAAAAGCAACTGGCACAGGCATCTAAAAATGCTATAGGCAATTTAAATTTTACCTCTGGTAATGTAAATGATAAAAAATGGCTGGACTCCCTCACCGGCGCCAGACTGATCTATATTGTTGGGGGCGACCAAACGAAATTTATGAAAGCTGTGCTGAATACGCCTGTTTATCAGGCTATTCATAAAGCGTATCAGAATGGGGCAACAATTGCCGGAACCAGTGCGGGCGCCGCAGTAATGAGCAAGCAAATGATTATAGGTAAGCAGCTCAGGGATACAGTTTACAAGGAGACGTTCAACAAATTATGGGCAGAAAACATACAATTCGAAGAGGGATTGGGCTTATTGGATTCTGCAATTATCGACCAGCACTTTTTAAAACGCAGCAGGTTTAACCGGCTGATCTCCGCGCTTGCGGCATATCCCAAATACGATTGCATTGGGATAGACGAAGGAACGGCAATTATTGTTCATCAGCAGCAGGTTACCATAGCGGGTGTGAGTCAGGTCATCAGGATTGCGAAGCCGAAAAATCTTAAGACCACTGAAAAAGGGCTGATTAAAATGGAAGACATGCAGTTTAACCTGTATACCGCCGGCGATCAGTTTATGTTAAATAAGTAATTTGACGGGTTGTTAAGCAACCCTTGGTTAGCTATTAGGATGCTTGTTACATATAATTATCGCATTTCTTTTGAGAAATGTTATTATTAAAACCAGCTCTTAAGTTTTCCAGTCATTTTATCCTGTTCAGGTAGTTGTGTTTTACCGCATATCAATTCATCAATTCCCCAAGCGATATTGGAAGCTACAGACTCATGCCTGATCAAGTTGATAATCCAATTGGCGCCACACAACCATAGAAATCCTGCGATACCTATCCACCAAGGGCCTCCATTTACCAGAGCAAAAAGCCCCACAATAGTTGATAATTGTGCTGCACCTACAAAAAGCTTACGCATATTAATTTTGTAATATAGCCACCAGTTATTGTCTTTATAAATTAAATTAAAGATACCGTCGTCAACACTTCCGAATAAAGATCCTCTCCAATTGGATGTAGAACCTTTATAAGTTACATGTACATCTTCGACAGCTATGTTCTTTGCCTTATCTTCCAGTATACTTTTCACTATATATTGCAATATCTGCTGTTGGTTATCAGATGTTATTGTTGCTGCTAACCGTTTATTAAAGCTTACTGAAAAAGGAAAAATCATGTCTGATATTGATCAATAAAGATAACCGAAAATATTGACAGATAAAATTCCGCTTGAACCCTGAAATGCACAGAGGGCTACATTATGAACGAATTATCTTCTTTACATCTGGACTTATTGACCAGGTGCCCATTCAATTTGCCACTGGCTTAGATATGTAGAAATAGGAGATAAACCCATCTGTGCCCGCTCACAATTCTGTCTCCCAGCCATCCATATTTCTCAATTACCATTTTAATGGCAATTAAATTTGTAGAATCAGCCCGGTTAATATCCTTAGCTAGTAACATTATTTGTTTAGACTTTAATCCAAATTCTTCAATAGTCTATGCCACGAGCTGCCTATATTTCTGATCTTCATCAAAAATACTGTCAAGTTGTTTAGTTAAGGCTTTCTTTTTTTCAACCGTTAGCGGCTTTTTTAGGTCAGCAATAGATCTGGATTCTCT
>JAATFQ010000185.1 GCA_015655115.1 Sphingobacteriales bacterium | reverse complement strand
GTAACAGCAAGATCCGTATTGTAAGAGATGGTGTGGTTGTTTACACAGGTGAACTGGCTTCATTGAAACGTTACAAGGATGATGTTAAAGAAGTGGCCAGGGGTTACGAATGTGGTTTAAACATCCATAACTTTAATAACATTGAAGTAGGTGACATCGTTGAGGCTTACGAGCAGGTTGAAGTGAAAAGGAAGTTATAATCTATATTAAATAATAATAAAAGCCTGTGTCGTGATCGATACAGGCTTTTCTATTTATTCTAATGCAGTATTATTTATCTATTTTCTGAAATATTGGCGCCAGATCGCTTTGATCAGATTCTTATAATAACTTGTTTTGGGTGATACAGGCTGTTTAAACAGGCCTGTTATTTGCGCTGAGGTATTGAAGTCTAAGATCTGTTTTTCTCTAAGGAAGGCTCTGAAATGAAGCTTGTATACTTTGTTATATTCTGCATCATTTATCACCCCGTCATGATACAGTGTATTGACTAATTTCATGATTTCAATAAAATTCAAACCTGTTTTTTCCGCTATTCCACTTACGTCTCTATCATGTTTTCTAAAATAGTTCAGCAGTTTCCCACTGATATGAACTTTCCCCCTCTTCGCTATCTCTATCCAGAAAAGCCAGTCGCCACAGAATTTATATTCCAGAAATTCGCTCGATAGAGACTGAAATATTTCTCGTTTCCACAAAACCATACTTGCATTGTATACGGCGTTATTCACTGACATATACTCCCTGATAAACTGCTTTCCGTCAACTATTTCTGATAACAGCCGATGGGAGGATTGCCAGTTGACAATATTGGTATTGGTAATACAATAGGACTGGCAGTAACTCAGGAGACATTCCTGATCTTTTTCAATACCTGACACAAGTTCCTGAAGTAGCGTCGGCTCACACCAATCATCGCTTTCGGCTATCCAGATATAATCTCCTTTGGCTATCGAAATCCCTTTTTCCCATTGTTTAAAGGTACTTCCACTATTTTCTGTATTGTATATAATCGTGCTTACCTTATCGTTGTTCCTGTATTCTTCAATCACCTCTCTGCTGTCATCTGTAGACGCGTCATCTAAAATAATGATTTCAAAGTCGCTATAAGATTGAAATAAGATACTTTCGATACGTTGATTCAGATACTTCGAATGATTGTAGTTAGGCACTATAATGGATACTTTCGGCATCTTAAATTTAATATATGATTGAAATCCTGAACCAAATCTGTGTATCTTTAAAATTTTAAACTCAAATATACTATGTCTTCACCTATTGTCGTGGATTATTCTATCATTATCTGTACATACAATCCTGACGAACGACTGCTAAAAAGATGCCTTGATGCTGTTGCTGCTTTTAATGTTCAGGATGTCCAGGTTGAAACCATCATCGTAGATAATAATAGCGATATACCATTATTAGATTTGGATTATGTCTCTGGATTTCTGAAAAATACAATGAATTCCAAAGTAATCGAGGTGAAACAACAAGGGCTTAACCACGCGCGGATTGGCGGACTGAAAGCTGCACGTGGTAAGTGGGTAGTATTTTTTGATGATGATAATGAACCAGATGCGAATTACATTATTACCCTTAATGATCTTGATTCAGCATACCCCCATGTTGCTGCCTGGGGACCCGGACGAGTAGCTGTTGAATTTATTGAAGGGGTGGATGCTCATTTCGAGTCATATGCAAGAGAGGCATTTCAGGAGCGTAGTGAAAAAGATGTTGTGTATTCAAATCAGCAATCTTTTCAGAGTTGTTATCCATATGGAACAGGTCTTTGTCTCAGGAAATCTTATTTCGAAATGTATGCAGTTCTGGCCGATGCCGGACATTTTAGTATTGTAGGCAGAAATGGAAATCAGCTCAGCAGTGGCGAAGATACACAGGTAATATTCTTCTGTCTAAGTAAAGGAATGGCCGCCGGGGTTGCACCGGAGCTGAAATTGTCGCATTTAGTGCCTGGTAAGCGAACCAAATTTGACTATTTAAAACGCCTGACATTTGGTACATGTGTTAGTTATAGTACATGTAGGCTCGAGGTCTTTCCCGAATATAAAGCAGAGCTGCTGGGACGGGTTATGCCGTCAGGAAGATTTGCTTTCAAGGCGGTCAAAAAATATTGCCTGCTTTTCTTTAATCGCAAACCCCGGAAGGCATTCGCACTGATTGAATATCTAGCATCAATTTGTGGTGATTACAGGGCCTTAAATCTTAAAGTACCAGCTATTGTCAATGTTATTTTAAGAAAGCTTAAGGCCATTTAAATTGTATATGAAGCTGGTTTTTGAATCTTCTACGGAGAGGATAATGCTTCTTTCTTCTAAATGAATTCCTTTTGAAAAAGGCGCATCTGGTCTGTGCCTTTTCAGTATTGCTGATATGTTCTTACAGTATCTTTCATGCCAGAGTTGGCATATTTTTCGATTTCGCGATCCAGATGCCCATATTCTTTTGCATAATGCGGCCCGGAAGCATGGAAGCAAAGGGAATTTTTAATCAGACCAGACTTTAGTTTGAGTTTTTTTGAAAAAAGGTAGGAAAGCATTCCATCCTCACTTACTCTCATATTTATCCTGCTAAAAAGGAAACGCCATTTAATTTTTTTATAATCCGACATCCTGAAGCAGGTGCACCAGCCGCCTGTAGGACCTTGTTCAATTATTTTATATTCCCTCACATCCTCCCTATAATTTTCTATAGGTGGCTTTGCCCCATTGGTAAATTCATTTTGAATGACATTTAGGGCAATAAATCCGTAGTCAGGGTAAGAAACCATATAGTCAGTGAAAAGAAGGTCAAGGCCCTCTGGAAAGCTCAATACGTCGTCATCAACAATCACTGTATACTCACTTTTTACTAAACTGATTAATTTTTTATAAGCGTTTAATCCATAATTTTTCTTTAGCTTTATAATCTTTATATATTCAAAATTTTCGTACTTCTCCAGCACTTTGAAAGTAGCATCGTCAGATCCATTGTCCATGATAATAATCTCACAGCTATTAAAATTGCTGATAGATTTTATTAAATTCTGTAAACAGATCTCCAGAAATTTATATCTGTTCCAGGTGAGTATGATAAAGGTTATTTTCATTTTTAAAGGATAACAGTAAATAACAATCCATTTTATTTTAGTGTAGCGTTTGTTTAGGCATTGGCGTTCTAGAAGTACAAATGTTTTTACAGGAAGAGAACTTTTTGAACTGACAAATGTAATTAAACAAATAATCTTATCAATTTTTGCAATTAGTTTTGCTCGTCTTTGCCGGGTAAAATACGGTTTTATAGTAATTAATGACAACGGATGATAGGTGAAATTAATCAATTAGAGGTTGAGCGACAATGAGAGAGAAGCTGATTACAGTTGTAATGTGTACTTACAATGGTGAAAGATATTTGAGAAAACAGTTAGACAGTATTATTACTCAAACTTATAAGAATATAGAGGTTATTATTGTAGACGACTGCTCTACAGATAATACCTATAGCATACTGGAAGAGTATGCCGCAAAATATGCATGTGTTCATATCCGCCAGAATAAAAATAATTTAGGATTTAACAAGAATTTTGAACAGGCATTACCGTTGGCTAATGGAGAGTTCATTGCTATAAGTGATCAGGATGATATCTGGTATCCCGAAAAATTGACTAAACTTTATAAGCGGATTGGTAATAAAGGGCTGGTTTTCTCTAATTCTGAATTGATTGATGAGAATGATCAGCTAACAGGAAAAAGATTACTTTACAATGCAATAGAAGTAGATTCGCTAACTTATCAATCTATATTGATTAATAATTTTGTAACCGGGCATACTGTACTTTTAAAAAGAGAATTTTTAAAGAGAGCATTGCCTTTTCCTGCCGATGGGTATTATGACTGGTGGCTCGGGTTTATTGCTTTTTATTATAATGAAATAACCTATCTGGATGAAGTGCTCACTGCTTACAGATTCCATTCTGATTCTGTAGTTCAGAAGGATATATTTAACTTCAGAGGGAAATCCAGCCATGAAGTCTTAAGTCAGTATAATTCTACCCGTATACAGCTGGAACAGATGAAATTATACCTTAAATCAAAGTATAATGAGTTATTTTTGAACAAAGTATTACTTTTGTACAAGGAACGTTTAACTTTTTTTAAGAGAACTCAGCTATTTTTATTTATTTACTCTAATCACAATGTTCTTTTTCCTTTACGAAAAAGGAAGAGATTAATTAGCAGATCAAGATTTAAGTACGTTAGTAATTATCTGAAAGAAATTACCCTAGCTAAGCAAAACCTCATGAAATATAATTTATTGTAAATGATCTCGATAATCATAGCTTCTGTTAATCCATCATATTTATCCTCCATTAAACAAAATATTGAAGACACAATTGGTACTCCGTATGAAATAATCTCTATTGATAATGCAGATGCTAACAGAGGGTTATGTGAAATTTATAACGAGTGTGTCAATAATGCGCGGTATGAAATCTTATGTTTCATGCATGAAGATTTAAAAATACTAACCAAGGATTGGGGGCTGAAAGTAATTGATATCATGCGTAATGAGCATATAGGCTTATTAGGGGTTGCTGGTGCTACTTATAAAACACTATCCCCATCCGGATGGGGTTGTCCAGGTATTCACAAATTAAGTAATAAGGTTAACATTATTCAACATTATAAATTTGACAATCAGGAAGCCAGGCATGATTTTTTTAATGCTGACAACGACAAATTAGTCCGTGTAGCATGTATTGACGGTGTCTGGATGTGTACGCGCAAGACTGTTGCACAGGAGATGAAGTTTGATGAAAATTTACTTAAACATTTCCATGGTTATGATATTGATTTCTCATTAAGTGTGGCATCAAAATATGAGGTGGCAGTTACCTATGAAGTACTGATGGAGCATTTTTCTGAAGGTAATTTTAGTACCAGCTGGCTGGATAGCGCTTTAATTGTGAATGAAAAACACCTTAAAATGCTTCCTTTGAATTATGGAGGGTTTTCTAAAAAGCAGCGTATGACCACTGAAAAGCTATCCTTCAAACTTTTGCTGAATATGCTTTCTGATCAGGGATATGGAATATCGCGAAAATTGGGGGTATTTTGGAAATTCCAGATGTATAGAGTACTGGGTTTTAAGCAGACTTTTCTTTTCCAGCTTAACATTTTAATTGGGCGGTACTAGAACCGGATTACAGTTCTATGCCTATTTGTTGAAATACAGGCAGCCAGAAATCAGGATTTTTTTCCCATGCGTGACAGCCGAAAGGAAGTCTGTTGTGATTGAGCTTAAATGCTAATTCAGCCTCTGTTTCTACCGCAAACTTCAATGCTATTTTATAATCCGGGATACGTAAATAGGCAATTTTCCGGTTTATTTCAATTGACCAAAAAATATCTTCATTGAACTCACCTTTACGTTTGTCAATGTATGTATTTGCCAATTGATGGAAACGTATACTCAGCTCATAAAAGGGTTTGGTTTTTCTAAGAGAAAAGCCTCCATTGCCCACTTGGTTATAAAATTGCTTCTTCTTCGGAACTCCGTTTGTTTGTGTATTCATTTTCCTGAAAATAGCACCTTTGACTTTTGATAAAAAATCTGACAATGAATTTTTTCGGGGATAAAGCCACGGAGCTCCTATATAATCGTAATTCTTTTCGCACCAGCTATTTAGCTGATCTGAAAATACAAATGCATCGAGCTGATAGATCAGTATATATTCATAATTTAAAAAAAATCCATAGAAAATATCTGATAACATCAGCCTGTTGTACCCATTTATATTTTCGAAAAAATGATTGTCGAAAGATTCAATCCGTAAAAAATCAAACTCCTTTTCTAGCGGCGATAGATTCAGGGCATGTGGTTTGATCGCTATTACCGGATAATGTGATAATATCTTAAAACACTGTTTTAGAGATAATTTTTCATTTTCTGTTAACTCCGTTTTATAAAAAGGTATAATTACTGCTACCTGATCCATCAGTTTATTAGATTATTACGATTTATATATGGATTTAAGTTTACGGAACATATATCTGAGCCAGATCCTTTGTCCGAAGTTATTGTATATTAATTTACTCTTATCTTTTTCGAATGCTATATCTGCAGTTTCTGAGGAAACTCCCGTATGGTTATACAGGGCGATAGTAAAGTCGACATATTCAAAAGTAAATTCAGGGTCCTTATGAAGTTTCATATTTAACGCATAGTCTGCAGCTATTTTATATTTCGGGTTGTATTTATATTTCTTAAATATTAGTGCCGGATATATAATCGACTGGTGAAATATGCCTGATTTGGCTTGCGCATATGGGGATATCAAACCGGAAACTTTCCTGTCCTTATAGATAACATTGGCGTAGTAAATGGTATTGGGTTTAATTAATGCAGTTATCATTTCAGAGAAGTCAGGTAGCAGCACGTCATCAGCGCCAAGAAAAAATACGTTTTTTGTAGTAATATGGAACAACGCTTTATTCATTGCATCATATATACCCGAATCTTCTTCGCTTATCCAATAATCTATTTTGTTGCTGACTAATATCTGCACGGTATGATCAGTACTTTTTCCGTCGATCACTATTATTTCAATTCGTTTATTGGATTGAGCATAAATACTATCCAGGCACCGTTGAAGTGTTTTATCAGCATTGTAAGTGACGATGACTACAGATATAAATTTATCATCAGCCATTTAACACTCTCCTGTAAACTTCCCAATAGTCAGCAGCGCTATTCATCCAGTTAAATTGCTTTGCATGTTGTATAATCGCATCAGCAGGTTGTCTCTTGTTATAGTCATTCATTCCTTCGTTAAATACCTGAATCATATAATCAGGATCATAATTGTGGAAGTAGTAAGCCAAAGATCCTCCGATTTCCGGTAATGAAGTGGCATTCGATAAGAAAACGGGTTTTCCGTATCGCATGGCCTCTATCGGCGGAATGCCAAAGCCTTCTGCAACAGAAGGGAATAGAAATGCTTCACAATTTTTATAATACCATGATTTTTCCTCGTCAGTAATAGGGCCTAAAATTTTCACCCGATGTG
>JAATFQ010000051.1 GCA_015655115.1 Sphingobacteriales bacterium | reverse complement strand
TAAATTAATATATTTGGCTTTGATGGAAAAATTGTCGCTACCACCCTGAAAGCTGCAGCAGCCGGCAAAAATCTGGTTGAAATATTAAGTCGCCTGTTGTTTTTATATAAAGATATCTAGATGTAAATATATAAATATGTGAAAACGTAGTTATTTAACAATAGATAGATATAATAAAACAAACGTTCGCAAAAGATGGGGCTGTACACACTTTTGTGAGTGGCCAATGAGGGAATAGAGAGCTATAAATAATATTTATATATAAGCTTTTTATTCAATTATATGCATTGAAATTTCTACTATATTTACCCTTGTGCAATTTATCAGGCACCTATTTTTTTTATGAAGAAACTATCCTTACTCTTTGCGGCCCTGCTGATTACTTTTGCAGGTTTTTCCCAGAATATCCTTCAGGATTTTGGCACTGCAACCGATTTTTTTAATGCTATGCAGGAAGGCAAATTTGATCAGGCACAGAGCTTTTTTGATGAAAGTGTAAAATCAAAAATTCCGGTTGATGTTTTAACTCAACTGTGGACAAACATAGGTACCAAACTGGGAAAGGTGAAGTCAATTACACCTGTGAGAAGCCAGCAGCAAGGCGACTATACCCTGGTAATTGTCGAGGGGGATTTCGAGAATGATACCCAGAATTTTACGCTCGCCTTTAATACAACCGGGAAAATGGTTGGCTTTTTCTTACAACCAAAATCTGCCGCATCAGCATATATTAATCCACAATATGCCGACACCACAAAATATAAAGAGCAGCAGCTATATATTCAAACTCCCGGACATCAGCTGGCAGCCATTATTACCACACCTAAAAATGTAAGGAACTTTCCTATAGTAGTGCTTTTGCATGATTCAGGACCTGCGGATATGGACGAAACTACAGGGCCTAATAAGCCTTTTAAAGATATCGCTGCGGGGCTAGCTGCTCAGGGTATCGCCAGTGTACGCTACGTGAAGCGGACGCTGCTTTATTCGCAAGAGTTCAATGTGCCTTTTACTGTTAAGGAAGAAGTTATTGACGATGCTGTTGCAGCCATTGCCACAGCACGGAAAGTTGCTGGAGCCAATGTCAATCAGATCTATCTATTCGGCCACGGACTGGGCGGAATGCTTACGCCAAGACTGGCTATTTTAGCACCTGATTTATCGGGTCTGATTCTCGCTGCAGCTCCTGCCAGGAAAATGACCGATCTGCTGATGGAACAAAATAAATATATGTTCGATATGGCAAAGGATACGACACAAGCAATGAAAAAGAGCTATGATGAGGCTGTAGCCCTTTTGTCAAAAGTGAAACTGATTAAACAGGGAAGCATTAAACCAGACTCTGTTGTTGCTGGATTGCCGGCTTCCTATTGGATAGACCAGAACAGTTATGATCAGGTTGGAAGTGCCAAAAAACTCAAGAAACAACGCTTTTTGGTTCTTCAGGGGGGATACGATTTTCAGGTGTCAAAAATTGACTATGATCTTTGGGTGAAAGCTCTCTCTGGAAAAAAAGGAAATGCATTTAAATTTTATCCGGATCTGAATCATCTGTTCATTATCCGAACCGAAAAAGGTAACACCACGCAGTATAAAAATGCTGGTAATGTTTCGGCTACCGTTATTAACGATATTGCTGCCTGGATCAATCAGAAGTAGCGCTACCTATTTAGTTTTATATTTCTGTTTAGCTGTGAATTTGCTGAAGTGGTAAAAGGAAAACTCGGCGTAAATATCTTTAATTAAAGGCTGTTTCATTTACATGAGCAGCCTTTAATCTTTAGCACACTATTCAACCGACTATCTAATCAGGCCTCTAATAGACGGCCGGCCATTTAAACAATCTCAATTCAAATACAAAAGGACGGGATAATCTTCAATTGTCATCTTTTCCAGCCAGACTTTCCCTTGCTTTTCTTTAAACATAACCGCACATGTTACTCCACTCATCAGGTCTAATGCCTGAATTTTTTTAATTTCCGCAGGAGGGACGTTAATCAAAATATCCGCAAGGCGAGGGGTGAAATCACCATTGGCTCTTTCGGCCGACCAAATTGCGATTACCTGTTTGCCTTGCTCATTTTTAAAAGTATATACCGGAATGGTACCCGGAGCAGCCAATAAAGCTTTATCCCACTGAACAGGGTAGGGATCAGGGCGGTCGGTCATAGGAAATACTTCAACTCGAAGATCATTCGTTACCACTAAATCTTTTGTAGCGTCTGACATTCGTTTAATCGCGAAATAGGAAGGTTTCGGGTTTAATTGATCATTTACCAATCCAAAGTGATGCTCTGCTTCATAAGGATCATTCCCATCATCTTTAAAATCATACTGGATCATCCTGTCAATACCTATACCCATTCCCTCCAGAAATCTGCGCTGCAGGTATTTTGCCTGTGCAATAGGGGTAAAGCCCGAAAACAGCGATTTCTTAATAGGTTGAAAATTGGAATAGCCAAATTCTGTAAGCCAGATTTCTTTTGGTCCATTATGCTTTACAGCGAGTGCTCTGTACATTGCAACCTGAGAATTAAGTGTGCCTTTATTGTCGGCTGTAGCGATACCATCCCGCTTCACAATGCCAGGCGCACTGCTGTAGGGGATAATCTCCGGTACAGTACAATAGCTGTATGGATGATCTGTTAAACCATCTACATTGGTGGAAATGCCCATTTCCAGCTGCCTGAAATTCACAGGTGCAACAGAGCCAAGGCCGATCACCTTTATGGTTTTATTTACAGCTTTAATAGCTTTGGCGGCCTTGTTGATTAAGGTTACATAATTACCTACCCAGGGCTCAGTGTTGCCTGCACTGTCAATGCCATTCCAATGTCCACCGTAATATTTTGTATACCCGAAGTTGGCAGGCTCATTCAGGATTTCCAAGGCATCAACTTTGTCTTTCAGCTGCTTAGCCATTGCCGCGGCAAACTGTGCATAAGCAGCTGGATCATATGGGTTTTTATAAATGGGGTTGCCGCCATTCAGGATAAGGATGAGCTTCAGGTCGTGTTCATGCACTGCGTTTATCCATTTAATGGTTTTTTCCGGAATGATATATCTGCCTTTTTTCAGTTCTATATCTTTCCAGTTCAGGTCATCCCTTATCCATCCCATGCCCGACCGCTGAATTAAAGGTATAATTTTTTCATAGTCCCATCCTTGCGAAAAATGAGTGCATGTGCCCATCTTGTCGTTGTTCTTACTTTTTGCAGATACTGCTATTTTTACAGATGTGGTTGTTTTTGCAGATACTGATATATTCATAGCTTTGCCTGCCGTTGTTAAAGTGCTGCTTTTGGCCATGCCTGTTATATTCTCAATTATCGGTGCAGGCTTCGGTCCCATGGTAAATACTAGTTTGCCGCCGCATATAATCTGTTGGTGCGTTATTGCATTGCCTCTCAATACCTGTCCGTTTAACTCTATTTTTTGGATATACTTATTGCTGTCTGATAAATTGGGAGCTTCAATGCTGAAATCCTTTCCTTTAAGATGGATCACTGCTTTACGGAAAGCCGGAGTACCAAAAATATACTTGCCTTCAGCAGGATTGACAGGGTAAAATCCCAAAGAGCTGAAGATATACCATGCACTCATCTGTCCGCAGTCATCATTTCCACTCAGCCCATCTGGCTTATTCATGTATTGTTCCTTAAGTATATTCTTGATCAGCTCCTGCGTTTTCCAGGGTTGGCCTGCATAAGTGTACAAATAGGCGACATGGTGGCTAGGCTCATTCCCATGCGCATACTGACCAATTAATCCCGTAACATCCAATGTTGACCCCTCACCATTTATCCGGGCAGACATGGAGAACAGTGAATCGAGCTTAGTAGAAAAGGCTTTTTCGCCACCCATAAGAGCGATAAGACCTTTTACATCTTGTTGTACATGCCAGGTGTATTGCCAAGCATTACCTTCGGTATAATTGCCGCCGCTTGTTTCCGCATGAGATATTTTCAAAGGGTCAAAGTCACTTACCCATGTTCCATTCGCATTTTTTCCACGCATCAGGCCTGTAGATCGGTCAAACAGGTTGGTATAATAGCCTGCACGTTTCATGAAGAAATTGTAGTCATCGGCTTTGCCAAGTCTTGTCGCCATTTGTGCCGCACACCAATCGTCATACGTTGCTTCCAGCGTTCGTGATACTGATTCTATCTTTACCAGGTCGGCTGGCAGGTAACCATATTTATCATAGATCGCCCAGTTATACTTTGGATTACCGTTCCTGCTAAGTGTTATTTTTGCCGCATGGTACGCTTTGTTATAATCGAAACCTTTTATTCCCTTTAATAGCGCATCGGCAATCACGGGAATAGCATGGTTGCCGATCATGCACCAATTTTCTTTGCCCCACAAGCTCCATACAGGAAGCGTTTTGGCAGCATCAAAATGATCAAGCATCGATTGTACCATCTGGCCTGTTTTTTCGGGATATAGGATGGTATACAAAGGGTGTGCTGCCCTGTAAGTATCCCATAAGGAAAACGTAGAATAATACACACCAGAGGGCGAGTGATGAATGCGGTCGTCTGCTCCACGATATCTACCGTCCAGGTCGGCTATATTGTTGGGCTGTACGCCCAGATGGTAAAGGCTGGTGTAAAAATTTTCCTTCTGTGCAGTGCTGCCCTCAATGCTTATTGCAGAAAGGTAGCTTTCCCATGCCTTTTCAGCCTCTTTCCGTACGGCATCAAAACCCTTACTACCGGTCTCTGATAAGTTCAGTTTTGCCCCGGCGATACTTACGGATGAAATAGCAATTTTCATTTCAATAGCTTCATTCGCGCTCACACTGAAGTCGAGGATGACTTGTCTTTTTCTATTGCCATCGGCGAAATGTAACCTGTTAACAGGCTTCGATAGCTGCAGCACAAAGTAAAGCTTTTTGTCTACCCATCTCCTGGAACGGACATAGCCGCAGATGGTCGTTTTTCCGGTTATATGAACCTCACTTGCTATTACGCGCTGTTCCAGGTCGGCTGCCTTGTCTACCAATCCATGCTGTAAGTCTATCAATAATGACGCTGCACCGGATTTTATAAAAGTATAGCGGTGTACACCTGTATGTGGTGCAGCAGTTAACTCTGCCTTGATGTTATCATCAGTCAGTGTTACTCCGTAATATCCTGGAGAGGCTTTTTCTGTGTCCTTCGAAAAGCTGCTGCTATATATCTTATGCTTTACCTGTTGAAAAGGAAAGATAAGGATATCGCCCAAATCCTTTGCCCCGGTACCATTTAAATGTGTGTGTGAAAAGCCATAAATCCTTGTATCATTATATTGGTACCCGGAGCAGTAGGCCCAGTCGAAATTTCCCGTCTCCGGACTTAACTGTACCATACCGAAGGGCACTGTAGCACCAGGATAAGTGTGTCCTGTTGCTGCCGTACCTATAAAAGGGTTTACATACTTCGCCTGCGCAAAAGCAACATTCTGCAGTAAAAAAAGCAGAATAGCCATACTGACCAAGTCAGCAATTTTTTTGTGGTTCATTATTCTTTTGTAGTTCATTATTTGAATTGATTAGCTAATTTATCCAGCATCTCTTCACAGGTTTCCACCATCCCTCCGTTCTGCATAGGGGATGGGGCACCTGGTAATACTGAAATTTTATGATTGTAATCTGCCCAGAGTACTTGCCACTGCCGGAGGTGTTTTTCTGCTAACTCCGGTTCTGCATTATAATACCTGAAAGCTCCGTTGACATAGTGATATAGTGTAGCAGTAAGAT
Organism: Sphingobacteriales bacterium; assembly: GCA_015655115.1. Classification (GTDB taxonomy): domain Bacteria; phylum Bacteroidota; class Bacteroidia; order Sphingobacteriales; family Sphingobacteriaceae; genus Pedobacter. The sequence goes on along the minus strand of JAATFQ010000051.1, from coordinate 10,586 downwards.
ATTCGCCGGAAAGGAGTGTATTGCGTACTTCCTGTGCCTGCTGCTGATCTGGCAGGCTGGATTTTATACTGTCGTACTTTTTCAGCATTTTAACTGCTATTTCGTATGCTTCCTTTTTCTCCCGGCAGTCAGCTGCTATTGTATTGTTGTTGAAAATATCCCTGAGCTGTCCCGGGCGCACTGAGAACTGGCAATCTGTATTGCTGTGCGAATTTGTTCCGCCACCTATCACATCATCCCTCTGCCAATTGAGAGCCGGCAGCCAGCCGTTATGTGCTGTGCTGAAAGTCTTGAAATAACAGATTTTGAGCATCATATCTTCAGAATCCATAAGGATGCCGGCAATAGTCGCTGCCGCCTTAGATTTTAAGGGCACATGAAAAGCCAGCGCAGCCCAGTGTCTTGCCAGTGTCTCAGGCTGCTGCCCGGCATCCCACATCAAGTGCGTGTAGCCGTAAATATTTGCCTGCAGCCATTCTTCGCGTTTAAGGTATGGGCCACACCAACCGTCGGCACTCAACCATCCCCAGGCATAGTTTATCCCCATGTCCCTCGCCGCTTTCATGCCCTCTTTTTCACCATCTATTTCCTTACTGCCCCTTGCCATTCTGATCACCTCATAGTTGGGGAGGGACGATTTAAAATGGTAGCCATCCTGGCACAGGTATTCTATGGCTTGTTTTTTTGATCCCTTACCTAATGTGGGGTTAAAGCGGTTATATCGCCAAAAGTCGGTCTGCGTATTTTTAACGGAGAATACCACGCCTGTATCCGCTTTAATCTGTTTAGTGATCTGTCTATACAGGGCAGTATCTGCATGCCAGGAAGCATTGCCGAGCGACCAGGTCCGCGGCATGAATACTTTACCATATTTTTTAACTGCGATAGCACTTATGGTATCAATCACCTTGGCCAGTTCCTCGTCAGACTGGGGACCATTACCAGTAAACCAGGGATTAAAGTAAGAGTAGTTCTCACCGAAACGGCCAACTACTATATCAATCTCCGGGAAGTCGGTCAGTATCTCATTAAGCGAAGCCTTGAGTGCTTTCCAGCGGTTACTATAGTCCAGCGCTTTAGGATAAGCGAAAACATCACTATTGACACATACCTGAAGGTGATATTTTTCCGCTGCCCTGATCTGCGCCTTAAACTGCTCTCTTCTTTGGTTTACCCATTTTCTTCCTTCGCTGCCCGAAGGAAATAGCGTGTCGGACAGGAGTGAATATGTAGTTGCAAAAGTATAACTGCCAATATAAAAGGTATTCATTCCCGCACGGAGTATGTTTTTCGCTTCGGCATCAGGAGCATAGCCTGCCCCATCAAAAGGGCGCATAGGGTCAAACTGGCGGTTAAGAACCACTGGCTTTTCCAGTGTAGACACCGGAGCAAAGCCAGCCACTTCAAAGGGCTGGGTAATCATCCTGAAAATGAAGTCGGGTTTTTTATATAAGCGGTTTCCTTTAAACAGATCTTCGCCAAGCATCAGCTTTTCCCTTAAAAAGTAAATCGCATAACATATGGCACGCAGTGTAGCGGCTTTTGTGACCAGCACCAGTTTGCCTTTTATTATTTTCTTCTCCAGGGAGAAGGCTTCCTCTTTTTCTTTGCCTTCCCATACGGCAGTATCGATGATCAAATCGTACTGATGGACATCATAAGGACGGGAACCAGATTGCGAAACATCCTTTTGCTGAGAGTTGGATTGGTGAACATCAGATTTTGCTAAAAAAGAATATAAGAGAGGTTTTTTGCCCCATTTCTGAAGAAATACATCCGACAGGTCAGCAATAGCCTCCTGTATTGCACTATCCTTTAAAAGATCAGGGCAAACATAAATCCTTGTATCAGCAGTAAACTTAAAATCGTTATTTTTCAGGCAATAGGCCTCCTGTCCTGCTATTAGCAAGAACAGGAGAAGAATATGTTTTTTCATGATATCCGCCTAGTAGCCAGGGTTTTGTGAAAAGGAATTTAAGCCGCCATCAGTTCTGTCAATCTGAGTTTGCGGTATTGGCCTCAGCATGTGGTAATCTTTAATATTAGGGGCTCCTAAAGTATTATACTTCTTCACCCTTGTTACCAGTTGTTTGGTGCGCACCAAATCAAACCAGCGCTGATGTTCACCATTCAACTCCCTGGCGCGCTCATCCAGGATAAAGTCGAGGTTCAGCTGTGTCGCAGTAATTTCCATAGCCTTTTTATTTGCCGCCGTCCCGGTGTCTGTGCTCCCCTTTTTTGCTGCCCGCCGCCTAACCGCATTGATATAAGTTAAAGCTTCATCACTATGGCCGCTCATCATCAATCCTTCAGCTGCAATCAGATAAGTGTCAGCCAGGCGGAACAGGATGAAATCGCGGATGCCGGGAATAGTACTGGCATCAGGCCTTAGGGGATCCAGAAATTTGGTAAGGGTGGGGTAAGCAGTTTCCGTTACTTTGGATGGAGGGTACACGTTGTAATTCTTCTTGGCAATCTGCGCTGCTGTCAATTCCACATCAGGGAAATAGATGGCCGTATCGCCAAGCTTCATCGCTACGCTATGTCCATTTATGGTATAATTGCCTGCTTTATTACACAGATAAACGCGTTTAAAAGTTTTATCCCAGCGTGCGTCAAGCTGATGGTCATATAAAGTGGTCAGGTTAAAGGAGGTAGGCTTAAAACGTTTATAACCACGTCCATTGGTAAGGTCGCGCTGCATACCTGAAAAAGTATCATAGCTGAACAGAAAAAACAAATGTGCCTGGTTCCCATCTCCATTGAGCAGGATGTTGTTGCTATACTGCACAGAAAAGATCACCTCATTGTTTTTCTCGCCTGTTCCCTGTGCAAACACATCAGCAAAGTCGTCCAGGAGCTTAAAGCTATATCCTGTAATGACCGATTTTGCCAGTTCTGCGGCTTTTGCATAGTCATCTGTATTTCCGTCAATGCCTGCCCGGGTTAAATATACTTTGGCCAATAAATGCTGTGCCGCAGGTTTTATTGCCCTGCCGTAATCTGTTGAGCTAACCGGAAGGTTAGTAACAGCGAAGTTAAGGTCGTCGATAATCGTTGAATAAATGGTCGCCACCGGAGCTCTGCTGGCAGTTGTGACCACACCTACCGTTTCCTCGAGATTTAAATGAACAGGGCCAAATAGCTGTACCAATAAAAAGTAATACTGTGCACGCAGGAACCGCGCTTCTGCAACCCTTGTGGTTTTCAGCGTCTCATCCATACCGCTAATCTCAGGTGCCCGGTTAATTACCGCATTGCAGGTATTGATGGCGATATAGCAGTTAGACCACACCGTAGCTAGATTACCTTTCGTAGGGCTTAAATTACTACTGTAAGTATTGTAATCGCGGTCTGCATCTGCGCCTGCGGTAAATTCATCTGTACCGGCAACGCTTAGGTTGCCACCCAGTTCTGTTCCATAAAAGGTACGTAAGTAACTATAGCCCGCATTTACAGCAGTCTGTAATCCCGCAGGAGTGCTGATATAGTTATCTGTAACTTCAGTGCGGCTGTCTTCTGTCAGCTCTTTTTCACATGCAGTAAGGAGCAATCCGATTACTAAGAACAGTGATATATGAATATGTTTAATCATGACTATAAGATTTAGAAAGAAGCGTTAATTCCGAAAGTATATGTGATCAGTGCAGGCCTGCCGGGGATTTCCGGATCTGTGCCTTTATATTTCCTTACATAAGGGGCAAAGGTGAAGGGGTCCTGTACGCTGGCGTATATCCTTAATGATTTTGTAGCGATTTTCCTGATCGTTTCAGGTGCAAAATCATAACTCAGGCTCAGGTTCTTGACCTTGACGAATGAACCGTCGAAATACGTCAATGAGCTGGCATAAAGAGGGGAGGCCCTGTTGAAACTAGGCTGGGGGAAATCGTTTGTAGGATTGTTTTTTGTCCAGTAGTTTACATCAAGGTTATTGTATCGGCCCTGCAAAGCAAAGGTATTTCCAGAATAAAGGGAGCTTTGGATGGTATTTCCGAAGCGGGCAACAACCAATGCAGAGATGCTGAACCTTTTATAGCTGAACCTGTTGGTCATTCCGCTTGTGAAGCCTGGCATCTCTTTACCTAAGATCACTTTATCATTCGCGTCTATCTTGCCATTATTATTCGTGTCCTGAATTTTCACCTGGCCAACAGCCGATCCATATTTAGCAGCTTCAGTTTCTTCACCCAACTGCCAGATTCCTAGTTTTTTATAATCGTAGAAGACGCTGATTGGCTGTCCTATAAATCTTGAATTACCGATGTCGTCTATTTTCCCCTGTGAAAGTTCCACGATTTTCTCTTTACTGGTAGAGAAATTGAAATCAGTACTCCATGAAAAACCTGTTTCTGCCTGCGGTTTTATAATCTGTGTGGAAATGGAGAACTCGAAACCACGGTTTTTGGTTGAGCCTACATTCTGCAGCACCTTTTCAAATCCCCCGGAAACAGGTAGTACCCTATCCAGCAGCAAGTCAGTAGTTTTCGATTGATAATATTCAATAGCACCCGTTATCCTGTTATCAAACAGGCCAAAATCCACGCCTATATTGGCTGAAGAGGTGGATTCCCATCTCAGGTCGTTGTTCCGTAACGTTGATAGCCGGTAGCCATAAGCATCCGTGCCGCCAAAATCATAGGTAGTGCGGCTTAGCATTCCCTGTGTCTGGTACGGATTAATGGCCGTATTACCTGTCTTGCCATAACTCAGGCGTAACTTAAGACTGCTGATATATCGCTGACTGGCCATAAATTTCTCATTTGAGATATTCCAGCCCAGGGCTGCTGAAGGGAAGAAGCCCCATTTTTTATTATCGCCGAAGCGTGATGAACCATCAGCCCTTGCTGTAACCGTTGCCATATATCTGTTGTCGAACGAATAGTTGGCGCGGCCCATGTAGGATAGTATTGACCATTTGGTATAGCCACTGCTTACCCCGGAAATCTGACTTGCCGCACCAAGGTTATAATATTCAAAAGACTCCAGGGGCAGATTAATAACACTCGCCCCGGTATTCTCATAATACCGTGTTGAGATGCTGTATAAGCCTGTGAAATCAAGGCGGTGTTTCTCCCTGAAAGTTTTTTTATAGTTTACGATATTCTCCCAGGTATACATTGTAGTCATGTCTTCAGCTGTGCTGGCAGTAGACTGAGCCAGATTTCTGAAGGTGGTCTTAGATCCATAAAATGTGCCCGTTCTATTTTCAATCAGGTCGGGTCCGAAGTTTGTCCTTAAGGTTAAGCCATCAATGATTTTCATTTCTCCATAGATGCTGCTGAAAATCCGGAGCCGCTTATTCCTGTTAATCGCAGCACCATCAACAAGGTCGGCCATTGGATTAGGTAACAGTGCATCACTGGTAGGTAGAAAAATTAATTCTCCATTTGAATCATATGCCTGAGCCAGTGGGTTGGCAATTAATGTATTATAATAAGAATTGGGCGTATTTGACGTGGAATAGGTGGCTAAAGTAGATAAGCCTACTTTAAAGCGTTTACCCAGTTCCTGGTCGATATTAATCCTTGTGCTATATCGGGTATAGCTTTGGGTAGGTATATATCCCTGGTCGTCCGTCAGGCCAAACGATATTGAATATTTGGTTTTCTCCGCACCTCCGCTGATATTCAGGTCGTGGTTTTGCCTGATTCCATTTTTTGTCATCAGCTCCTGCCAGTCCGTAGTACTTCCATTGGCAATGGCTGCAAGCTCTACTGCTTCGAAAAGTTTTTTATCTGCCGCTACCGGATCTGTGTCATCGTACGTACCTGCAGCTCTTCTCGATTCTCTTTTATATTCCGCATATTCAGGGCCGTTCATTACGTTGATATAGCGGTTTACGGCAGACAGGGCTACATAACCATTGTAATTGACTACCGGGACACCTGTTTTCCCTCTTCTTGTGCTGACGATCACTACGCCATTGGCTCCGCGCGACCCGTAGATAGCAGTTGAAGAAGCATCTTTCAGGATCTCCATCGATACAATGTCATCAGGATTGATATCATTCAGTCCCCCGTTGATGGGTATACCATCTATTACGTACAGCGGATCATTTTGTGCATTGATAGAGCGTTTTCCTCTGATAAAAACCGATGCCGAAGCACCGGGCTCATTATTGCTGCTGCTAACATATATACCTGCTGATTTCCCTTGTAATGCCTGTGTCAGGTTATTAATTGGCCTTTCGTGAATATCTTTTTCTCTGATAGAAGAGACAGCTCCCGTAACATCTTTTCGCAGCTGAGTGCCATATCCTACAACAACTACCTCATTGAGTCCGATGTGAGCTTCTTTAAGTGTGACATCGATTACTGTCCTGTTGTTTATCTTGACTTCCAGGATTTCCATTCCCACAAGAGAAAAAATCAGTACCTCATCAGGACTAAGATTTTTTAGTGTGTAATGGCCTTTTTCGTCGGTCGCAGTTCCAGTGGACTTGCCCTTGATACTTACATTTACACCTGGCAAGGCTTTTCCTTTTTCGTCGGTAACTTTTCCGCTTATGCTAATCAGCACAATGGTCTTACCTAAGGTAATAGGAGCATATGCAATTGCAATGATAGCTTCTCTATTATTATTTAATGGATGGCCGATTGCTGAAACGCATATTGGCATTACAAGAATCATTGGTAAAATACAAGTAAATTTTACCTTTAATAAAAATTTAGCCACTAAGGTGGACTTTAGCGCATTGGGGTATGCAGTATAAAATTTATACATTTGAGTATTGGTTTATAAATGGTTTACAACATCATTAGTTACCATGTTATGTATCCCCGGGTGTTCCAACCGCCCGGGGATTTTTTCTGTAACTTTTTCTTGTTTTTTATATCAGGTTAAGACATATTAATTTGTTCTCCTTTCTTTTTTTTGCATAGCAATGCCAATACGATCTTATGGTCGTTTAAAAATTAATGGCAATGCAAGGCCGGTATAAAACCTTTATTTAATTGTGGTGTGTTTGATAAAAGGTTTTAGCAAGCTATTTCAGCTTTTACTAAATCAACAGTGTGAATGATATTTATTTTTTTTCGTCATATTTTAGAATTAGCTTTCCTATGGATATGAAGGTGGGGGAATCCCCATTTGTATTTAAACAAACGTGGGCTCTGCCGACCGTAACTCCCCGAGATTCTCACACCTTAAGTTGACACGGAATTACAGCAGAGCCCACGCTTATTTCAGATTGAAAAATCTGGATAAGATATGGGTATAAGGCTGCTTTCTTGCGTCAACGGTGTGAGAATGGAGTTGCAAGACTCTTCAGTTATACCATTTGTATTGTATTTGTTAATGTAAAATTATTTCATCGGTATTCATTGTTTAATTCATATCTCAAAAGTAATCACAATATTTATAAATACAAATTTTATTATGGATTAATATTTGTTAAGGCTGATTCCACCATACTGGTGTCAATAGCCTGGTTTTTTCGGTATTGTCGCCCACATTATTGGGGTTTCGGGTTGCTTCATTTGTTTCATATACCATTGCCTGTATCCATGGATCTGTATCGCTAGCTGAAAATATAGTGGTATTAATGTTGAGTGGCTTCTTAAGACTTGGCCCATAAATGTCCTTGCTATAGTCCATACGGCGCATATCTACCCATGTTTCGTTGTTTAAACATTGTGTAATATATTTCTGGCGCATGATATGACTTAATCCCTGGGTAAGGTTATTGAAATGCGCAGCCAGTCCATCGGCAATTTGTGCTGTCCAGTAGGTATTGATAGCTGATTCTGATACCGACAGTTTTCTCATGTTTGCTTTAACTCCTGTCTCATAATCTGCCATCGCTCCTGCGGCATCTCCCGAACGCAGCTTTGCTTCTGCTTCAATCAGTTTTACTTCAGAATATGTAATAAAAGGAAAGGGAGAGGTAATATTGGTATAGTAACCACTTTTTGAAAACGGCCCATAGTCGGTTGCTGCCTTTTTTGTTATATCTCCGGGCGACCCATCGGCTAAGATCCCTTGTCCGCCGGCAAGAGAGCCTCCTGATCTCAAACCACGGTACATACCGTCTGATGCTGCAGGCAGCATGATTTTCGAGATACGGGGATCCTGAAAAGTAGTATTAGTTACAGGGAAGCTGCTGAGCATGTTTACAAAAAACTGGCTCCATGTCAGGTAACGGGGGTCGGTTGTACTTGTAAATCCTCCCCAGCTTGCCCATGGGTTTTGATCGGTTTCCAATGCTCCTGCAATATAAGCGAACTGGGCATCCATTCCATCGGCATTGAATGCCTTTTCACATGCTTCTATGATTTTTGCAGGATCATATAATGCTGTTTTTTTGGTGAGATGATTCAAATAGCGAGCCTTTAAAGCATAGGCAAAGCGTATCCATTTAGTGATGTCTCCCTGATAGATGATGTCTCCGCCTTTTGAGTTGAGTGCGGCGGTTGTATTAGTACCACTGAAGTCCACAATTGCCTGGTCTAATAAGGTCTGAATACGTTCATAAGCCGTTTTTTGATCGTTGAAGGTGGGGACAAGGTTAATGCCCGACACTCCATCATAAAAATTATCGATAACAATAGAGCCATATTGGTCGGTCAACATACCCAGGTTAAGCGCCAGTAATGTTCTTCCTACACCTGAAAAATGCGGATTGCCCTCCGACTCGCCAAGGTTGATCAGGTCCACACAGTTGGGCATTGTATACACATAGGCGTTTTGCCAGAAAAAGTAGGAGGCTGTATATCGCCATTGCTCGGCATTTCTGTTTGTGCCGGTATTTAATGCTGTAGTCCCATATTGTACCAGGCCGGCAATTTCCCTGGACCCGCGCCACATGGATGCACCATTGGTTGTGGTAATTGCGCCCACTAAACGGTTTGCAGCAGATACAGCAGTAGGGTTATTGGGGTCAGTATTTACATCGAGGTATTTTTTACAAGAAGTGCTGATGGTTAAAACACTGATGCTTAAAAGGGAGATTGCTTTTATATATACTATTTTCATGATTGCTAAATTAAAATGATACTCTTAAACCGAAATCAAATCCACGGGTAGCTGGAATTCCAAGGTTGTCGAACCCAAATGACCCAGACCCGCCAACACCGGCACCACTGCCCGAAACTTCCGGATCTACACCAGAATAGTCGGTGATCAGGATCAGGTTTCGCCCGGTAACGGAAAGCTGTAAATTGGAAAGACCTATTTTTTTTATGAACGGTTTTGGGAAATTGTAATTCAGGGTAACGTACCGCAGGCGGTACCAGCTCCCGTCTTCTACAAAATCATACCCTTGTTTGGCATAAAGTGATTGGTAATAATTCTGGCTTAAGCTCACGCTTTTTGTATTCGCAAGACCGGTTGATTCTATAATGCCATCAAATACCTTTGTTCCTCTGTCGAGGGTTTTTGTACTTGTTCCGGCATACACCATTGCATTCTCAGTATTGTTAAAGATATCACCACCACGGCGGATATCAATCATAAATGATAAGGACAGGTTTTTGTAGCTGAACGTATTGGTTACACCTGCTGTAAAGTCGGGATTTCTATCGCCTATTACTTTTAATGCAGCAGCGGCCTGAGGATAGCCATTATCGTCTAACAGCAATTGCCCGCTGTCATTGGTTTTCCAAACCGTGCCGTTAATGCCGAATAATGATCCGTTGAGAAACGCTGCAGCCTGAGCTACATTCGTAGTGCCGGCTGCTACCCAGGCGTCAGATAATTCTATCCTGTCCAGCTCTCCCGGCAGAGACAATACGGTCGATTTATTCTTTGCGAAATTAATGTCTACAGACCATTTGAAGTCTTTATGTGTTATAGGCTGCAGGTTTAAGATGGCTTCAACACCTTTACTATTAATTGATCCTCCATTTAAGTAGGCCAGAAAAGACCCTGATGATGGTGGTGTACGTGTTGCCAGTATCTGGTTTTTTGATGTAGAATTATAATAGGTAACATCCAGCCCTACTTTGCTTTTGATAAATCTAATGTCTGTACCTATTTCAAAGGAAGTCGTAAATTCAGGTTCCAGCAATGGGTTGCCATAATAGTTACCCGAATTCAAAACAAAACCTCTGGGGTTAATGGTAGAAGAGTTGGTTGTAGTACCCAATGTGGTGGCAAGTACATGCGGAGGTGCGTCTTTTCCAACCTTAGCCCAGGAAACCCGCAGCTTTCCAAAGGAAAAGACCTGATCGTCCGACTTCCATCCCATTTCTTTCAGCAGGTCGGAGAAGATGATTGATGTGCTCAATGCAGGGTAGAAGAAAGAACGTGCATCCTTGCGGACTGTAGAGGACCAGTCATTCCGGCCTCTGAAATTTAAATATACTATTGATTTATAGTCCAGGTTTAAGTCGGCGAAAGCGCCAATTATCCTTCTTTGTTGCGTATTGGTAGAGCTCGTCCTGGAGGTTGGCAATGTATTATTTAAAGAAGCGAACGTTGGGTCAATGAAACCAGTTGCTGCATTTGTTACTCCTTCATAGTAGTTGGATTCAAGATTATGCCCAACTGTAAGACTGCTATTGAAATCTTGCAGAAATGTTCTTTTGGCAGTAACCAACAAGGTAGATGTAGTTACCTGGTTAGTTGAAAGCACTTCAGAAATTGCT
>JAATFQ010000240.1 GCA_015655115.1 Sphingobacteriales bacterium | reverse complement strand
TTTAAAAAATTTCCAGTTCACACCGGCATAACCGTCGATTAGCACAGTCTTATTTTTTATAATGTAGGCTCCTAATGAACTAAATCCGTTAAAAATCTTGTTTGTACCCAGAGACTGAAAGGGATAAATATCATAACCCGCGTTTTCTTTTATGTCGCGAACAAACATCGGCATGACCTCCTGCTGAGTATTGCGAACTGGCTCTTCTATAGACATATTAATTTGCTCTTGTAAAAAATCATCTCCAATTTCCTTCATTATTTATGTTAAATGTAAATACATATTAAAATATAACATACATACATATTTATATATTTTGAATTTGCACAGATAAGGCGAAGAGAAATGACATTTCCTTAATCGAATACTATCACAATAAAGAATTTTATTAAAATAATACAAACATAATAACTTTATTAAAGAAATAAAATTAATTATAAATCGTATTAAATCACAAAAACACCAATAATGACTTTTAATACCTGGCTAGAACACTTTATTTAGTATGTACATACAAATGTATTAATAAATTCTATACCTCCAAATAAAATTTATACTTACAGCAATAAATGGTTGTGGAAACGCTGCAATAAGGGTTCTCACCTTCTTTTCGATATTTAAATTGTATATACATGAAGGAAGTAATAAAATGATTTTGTATTATTGCACAATATGAAACTCTATATTGATCACAAGAGCACAGTACCGTTACATATACAGGCAGAAGAACTGTTAAGAAAATTGATTGAATCGCAAGAATACGTAGACGGGAAACTCTTACCAAATGAGGTTGAGCTTTCAAAAAAGCTGGCTATTTCCAGAACCACACTGAGGCAGGCATTAAATAAACTTGTATATGATGGTCTATTGACCAGAAAAAAAGGTGTAGGCACTAAGGTGACAGAGTCTAAATCCTTTAGTTCAAAGTCGAAGAACTGGTTAAGTTTTTCTCAGGAAATGGAAGCACGTGGAATTCCAATCAAGAACTTCGAACTACATGTGAGTTGGGTCTTTCCAGACGAGAAGCTTGCAAATTTCTTTGAAATAAAGAGAGATACAAAAGTATTGAAATTGATACGACTCCGCGGCAGACAGGAAGGTCCTTTCGTTTATTTCGAATCCTATTTCCACCCTAGAGTAGAATTGACGGGAGAAGAAGATTTTAAAAGGCCGCTATATGAAATGCTGGAAAAAGAGCATAATATCATTGCCATGATATCAAAAGAAGAAATCAGCGCCCGTATTGCGGATGATTTTATGGCTGAGAAACTGGAAACGGAAGTTGGTGCAGCAATTCTCTTCAGAAAAAGATTCGTTTACGACATTAATGAGAAACCGATAGAATATAATCTGGGAAATTACAAGGCCGACAGTTTCATCTATACAGTAGAAAGCAGAAGAGAGTAGTGAATAATTTTCATCCTGGCAGAATATCAGAATTAACCTTTGACTCCGATATCTCTTTAATGTGGGTTTAAAATCAACATCCCTGATGATATATTATCAGGTGTTTTCTTGATAATTGCGTAGGCAATCATACTTCCAAAACAAGTCAGGGTTAATTTTTCACTCTATCCTGCTCCTCGCCAGCACCCGTCTGGTCGTGCTTACGCTGCCCGTCAACGGATTTCCCAAATCGCATACTCAAGGTAAGCAATGCAGCACGCGTATCACTCAATGTCCGGAAGCTCGCATTGGTACGGTATAAATTACCAATACATCCCCGGTTAATATTGGTATACAATAGATCACTGATACTCAATTTTATTGTCGTCCTTGATGAAAGCACTTTTGCGGCGGCTACATTCAGGCGTCCTTTAGCGGCAAGCGCAAATTGAGCATTGGTTTGTTTGCTCTGATATTTACCATCTGTCTGCAGGCTCCAGCCTTGTTTGAGTTTGAACTGCAATGAGACTTGTCCAGAGAAGTTCGTGCTGCGGGTATTCAAGATTCCCGTGTAAAAATCGCTTGTCTCGCGGATATGCCACACATCACCACTTAATTGCAGACTGAACCACGTAGCCGGGTCAAACCCAGCATCTACATTTATATCATATATTTTAGTTTTGCCAATGTTTCCTGGCCGGTCGTAATAATAGCCGTTACGGATTTCAATAGTCTCATTTACCCGGTCACGGATATCCATATAATTCATCGTCACTGTGATTCTATCTTTATAGCTATAACCAAGCTCATAATTCCGGGAATAAGAGGGCAGCAGGTATGGATTCCCAATATAATAAGTGTATTTATCCAGCGGTGAAATAAAAGGGTTCAGATCCTGGTAATAGGGACGCTCGATACGGCGTCCATAGGTTATTTTTAACTGATTATCACCAAGTGTATCTAATTTATAAAGAAGATACAGAGTAGGAAACAGGCTGGTATAATTGCGATTAAAAGCTGAATCCGGCTTTTGGGCATTGCCTAACTGGTGTCCGCGGGAATCTGTATTCTCCACACGTATTCCAGCCTGAATACTTAACCTTTTAAAATCCTTGTTTAGATTTAGGTAACCTGCAGTGATGGTCTCCCTGTATAGGAAATGATTCGTTTTGTCGTAATCGGGGATTGGATTACCTGCAATTGTATTGAAATAATTGGCCTGGTTATCTGTGTTAGTATAACTGCTCTTTACGCCCGACTCCATTTTCCAGCCTTCAGTTATCGGCTGACTGTAATCTAACTTAGCCGCATAAATATGGAGATTAGCAGGGAGACCGCCATTGAGCTGCTCATTTGATAAAAGTGTGCCTGCGGAGTTATAGTTTTGATTAAGGAACAACTGGTTATTATCTGTAGCATAAGCCAGGTAATCCAGGTTGGCAGTAATTTCTGGCCCGTCTTTTTTGAAGGTATGCTTATAATTCATATTAGCACTGCCATTTTTGAATTTACCCTGTTCACTGTTCTGTGAAATAACCGATGAATCGGGATCACCGACCTTATTGAACAGCTGTCCTTTGCTGTTATTACTATTATCTGGCGAACGAATGATGCCTTTGAACAGCATGCCGACTGTTGTTTGATCAGAGCTATAAATATCCATCCCTAACGTCGCATTATATCCACTACCCTTCCTGCGGATATAGGAATTTTGGCTAAAGGCACCGGATGGTTGTCCGGCATTATAAAAATACTGACGTTTGATATCTACATCGTTATAATTGTTCATAAGGGTATAACCAAAGTTTCCGAACACATTGATCTTATGCTTACGATAATTGAAATCTGCACTGCTGTTGGTCGTAGTATAACGGCCCTGACGCATGCCAAGACTCATCCCCAGGTTAAAGCCTTTTACTTTACTCTTTTTGGTTTTGATATTGATTAGACCAGCTGTACCAGCCGCATCATACTTAGCTGGTGGGTTGGTCATCAGCTCAATCTGATCTAACATAGATGAAGGCATGGAGCGAAGATAATTTTCCAGGTCGGCTCCCGACAGGTAAGTCGGCTTATCATCAATATAAATCGCAACACCCGTTTTCCCGTGGAAACTGATCGTACCGCTCTGGTCAATTCCTACCCCGGGCGATTTTTCCAGCACTTCCAGTGCCGTTGTCCCAGCATTGCTGATCATGGCATCAACATTAACCACTGTACGATCGATCTTGTGCTCCAGGAAAGGTTTTTTATGATTAATGTTCACTTCTTGTAAAACCTTACTGTACGGCCGCATTGTGATCTCCGGCAGCTGAATCAGCGGATGTTGCCCATCAACTTTAATCACATCGCTTTTATAGTATAACATGCCGGTTGATGAGATAAAGATCCGGTAAATGCCTTTGTTTATTCCTTCAATGTTAAAACTACCATCGGTAGCTGTCAGCTCATACTTGACGGTTACAGAATCCGTTATTCTGCTAAGCGATACAGTTGCTCTGTCGACAGGGTGCCTGTTTTCATCAATAATTTTCCCTGTGATTTTGCCGCTAATAGCTTGGGCCTTAACAAAATTTGAGGCAAAGCAGATCCCTACGGCCAAAAAGGCCATGTTTAGTTTTTTCATCAGTATATTGTTTTTTAAAGGTTAGGAAGCTATCATGATCTTCTCATTTCTATTTGTGATCTGCAAGATCCTGATGGTTTCAATAGTATATTTGTTTTTAAAGGTTATGAAGCTATCATAGTCAATGCTGGATGATAACATCTTTAATACCTGCACATATCTTTTTGATGTGCTCCATTACGCCGGGAGAGTTGAGTTGCTTATCCACTATAATAGCCAATTCCCCATCTGAGGTTTTAATACGGAAGTTTGCCTTCTCTTTTCTCAGCACATTAGCGCAACTATCCACATACCGGATTACTTTCCCTGTTAAAACAGGATCAAAGGATGCAGTAAAAGTATACCTGTTTTTAGCGTCTTCTATGGAAACACGCGTCTCGCCATTGCGCTTTTTATATAGGAAAAGGACAAAACAGCTACCTGATATCAGCAGGGCGACGATTACGATGAGCATTGTTTGTTTCATTGGAATTTATTTAATTTTTTTTGAACCGGACATAGTACTCCCATGCCCACGCGGGATTCGATTATTTTAAAGAAACGAGCTGATGGTTAGTTGTACAGGTGCCTGATCAGTAAGAAATAACTTAAAAAGCCAATGGCTAAACTAAAGGTCATGATCGTCAGCGCATAGATTCCGGCAGCCTGGTAAAAACCAGTTATGCCAAGGCCGATAGCAACAGTGGTCAGAACACAGAACCATTTGAGACCATTTTTTTTCTCATTCCTACCTGCAGGTATCAACTGGGCTACTACTTCTTCTGGCGTCCCAATTTCTACAATTTTCGTTTTTAAGCGATTATCCAGGAAAAGTTTAATCATGGATAGGATAAAACTGGTAACCAGATAGACCATTAGAAGGATCACCACACTTCGCATCATCTCCTCAAAGGTACCTTTATCGCTAAGTGGATAGTAATTACCTTGTGCATGAGTAACTTTTGTGGCTGATAGTAGTATGATGAATGTGAATATTTTTTTCATGTCTTTTTTCTTAACGTTTATACCTGATGAGACCGGATACCCGAATTAAAGTTGCAGTGTTTTTTGGATTAATAAAATATTCATCCGTTTTTGATGGTCCTTCAGCATCTCTATGATTTGGAAAATAATAATCACTACTGTTCCTGTACCTGCAATAGTGAAGAGAATTCCAGACATGCCCACAATTACTGTGAGTAAGGCCGACCAGAAGAAAAGTGCTGACACAGCTGCGACTGTAACGGAGAGCAAGAGAACCAGGATAACTGCCCAAGGGAAGGCCCTTTTCGGTGCCGGCAATTGTTCCAATACCAATGCAGAAAGTTCAAAATCAAATGTGGGTTTTGCTGTATCATGAATACTTTTAAAAAGTAGCAGATAATTGGCAGCGCTGGACTGGCAAAGGGCACAGCCTTGAACATGAGCTGTCAGCTCATCGCTGATCAGCTCTGGTTCAGCTACATAAAGCTGTATCTCCGTTTCGGTAAGATGTGCTGTTATCATAACTCGTTCCTTTTATATTTTAATAGGATATTTTCTTTTAATATTTTCCTGGCCCTGAAGATATAGTTTTTAACCGTGCCTTCTGGCAGGGAGGTAATTTCGGCAATTTCCGCATAACTCAGTTCCTCCTGATGGTATAAGCATACAAGTGTTTTGTAGATCGGCTTAAGCAGGTCGATCTCAGAATTGAGGATACCTGCCAGTTCTTTGCCTAACAGGATTTCTTCAGTGCCATTATGCAGGTCTCCAATATTACGTTCTTCGGACATTTCTTCATCCTTTTCAAAGGTGTCTAACAATACCAGTTTCTTTTTCTCTAAATAATGAAGACAGGTATTATAGGTGATCTGGCCAATCCAGGTAGACAACTTAGATTTGAATTTAAAACCCGGCAGATTCCTGAACACTTTCAGATAAACATCCTGAGCAATATCCTTACGGTCGCCCGGACTGCTGATCATCTTAAAAGTCATCTGCGCAACCAACCCTTCCGACTGTTTGATGATCAGAGCAAAAGCATTGCGATCGCCATTCAGTACGGCTACGACCAGACGCTGATCAGCTAAATTGTTTTCGGTTTGGTTGCTCACTGTTGATTAGACCGGTCAGTGCTTTTAAAGTTGCAATTTATTTCAACAAAGTAGCGGCTTTGAGGGAATTCTCCTATAAGAACGGAGTTTGAGCTATTGGTGAAGGATATTATCCAATTATGGCCTTTTTTTACATTTAATTAAAAATAAAGGCTGATTTTCATTGATTTCTATAATTTCAAATAACCCAGCGTGGTCAAATTCCATGTGGACTGATTGCTTATCATAAAAAACATTTTAACTCCATCGAATATCTCATAGCGGTCTTTGCTGACAAATTTACCCTGCCTATAGGTATGAGCTTCTTTCGATATGGCTGTAAAAACCATATAACCATTCTCATGCAAATTTAATTAATCATTACTATGAAGGATTCAAAAATAAGATTAAGAAATGCACACAAGATTTCACAGGATAAATTCTAATAATTCTGTTTAGTAAATAAACGATATACCGTTAGTAATAAAACTCAATAAAATGAATAAAACAATGAAAACCAACAACTTATGAAATGGTATTTTTATTGAGTTGCTAGCTATGTATATATTTTGTGATTTGTATTTAAACGGAAAGAACTCTCAGAGCGAAAATTAAACACATCCAATAAACCATACTCACATCTATTTGCACTAAAAAAATAACTATGAAAGAATCAAATCAGGATACAGATGTTGTGCTCATTGGAGCAGGTATTATGTCTGCCACACTCGCTGTCCTGCTAAATCAGCTCGATCCAGAATTGAAGATCAGTATTTATGAAACATTAGATAAACCCGCACAGGAGAGTTCCAATGCGTGGAACAATGCCGGGACGGGACATGCCGCTTTATGTGAACTCAACTATACACCTGAAAGGCCCGATGGAAGCATCGATATTTCAAAAGCATTAAAGGTAAATACAGAGTTTGACCTTTCCCGGCAGTTCTGGTCATATCTGGTTGAAAAAGACATTATCAAAGATCCACAAGCCTTTATCAATTCTGTTCCGCACATCAGCTTTGTTACCGGAGCTGAGAATGTTGCCTTCCTTAAAAAGCGCTTTGAGGCCCTTTCAGCAGATCCGCATTACCACGGTATGGAATTTACAGATGACAGAAGTGTAATCAACGAATGGATTCCTATCGTGATGGAAGGCAGAGATCCGGAAGAGCTGGTAGCAGCAACGCGCATGCAGACAGGTACCGATGTAGACTACGGGGCATTGACACGCATCCTGTTCGACTCAATCGAGGGCAAGCAAAATGTATCCATACATTACAGACATCGCGTGCAAGATCTTACCCGTGAGGGAGAGTATTGGAATGCACAAATTAGAAACGAAAATACCGGTGATCATCACTTTATTAAATCGAAATTCATATTTATTGGCGCCGGAGGAGGGTCACTCGCACTTTTACAAAAGTCAGGGATAATAGAAGCCCACGGCTATGCCGGATTTCCGGTAAGTGGGGTATGGTTACGATGCGACAACCAGGAAATTGCACAAAGACATCAGGCAAAGGTTTACGGAAAAGCATCGGTTGGCTCACCTCCAATGTCTGTGCCGCACCTGGACCTGCGCCATATAGATGGAAAAGTATCACTTCTTTTCGGCCCATATGCCGGGTTTTCGACAAAATTCCTGAAGCATGGATCCTATCTGGATCTTTTCGGTTCAATAGATATGGACAATATATTACCCTTACTGGCTGTAGGCAGGGATAACATTGCGCTCACAGAATATCTCATCGGTCAGGTAATGGAATCTAAGGAGGAGAAATTTGCTGCCCTGAGGGCATTTTTCCCAGATGTAGATGAGGAAGATTGGCGGATGGAAGTTGCAGGGCAACGTGTACAGATCATAAAAAAGGACGAGGTTCATGGAGGGGTGCTTGAGTTCGGAACTGAATTGGTCGGATCGGCAGATCAAAGCATCATCGCAATGCTTGGTGCATCACCCGGCGCCTCAACAGCGGTATCGATTATGGTCGATGTCCTTGAAAAGTGCTTCACAGAGCAAATAGCAAATGGCATTTGGACCGAGAAATTAAAGGAAATGATTCCCTCATATGGCAAATCCTTAATAGATAATGCCGAACTATGCCTTGAAATCAGAGCGAAGACAGCAGCAGTTTTAAACTTAAAAAATGTAAAATCATGATCACAGCATATCTTCTTTACACTGGAACAGACGGCAACTCCCATTTCAAACGGGGCAGCATCAGTGAGGGTGCACTGGTAAAGGCAGATCATGCCTTATTTAAAGAAACAGCTGCAAATTCCTCTTTTGATTGGCATAATGATCCGATTCCCCAGTATGTGATTACTTTATCAGGCATTCTGGAGTTTACTATAATCTCGGGTGAATCTTTTATTATCAATCCAGGAGATGTCCTTTTGGCAACTGATCACACTGGAACAGGGCATAAATGGAAATTGCTGAACGACGAGCCGTGGAAGCGCATATATGTCGTTTTTCAGGAAAATGCAGATACCCACTTTGTACCTGACGAGGTTGAATAGCAATCAAAGCGACATGGCTGGCAATTACTTATTTGCAATTTGCAACCTGTAAAACTTACGCGAAGCCTTAACTATTTATGTGCTGACAACCCGTAAAATAAATGCCGATGCAATCGCTCATAATTATAATCAGTAACTAAATTAGAACAAGGCCTAATCAAAAAACTCGACCTTTCCATTGTCTATATCATAAACAGCTCCAAGAATTCTAATTGCTTGCTGGTGTTCTAAATCTGACACAATCTGACTCTCTTTTCTAATCCGTTCAATTGTCAATTGTACGTTAAGTTTGGTCACGTTATTTACAAATGACGGATTGGAGCCATTTCTGTTGGTGAGGGTAATTTCTTCCCGTTCGATAGCCGGAGTAACTTTCTCTAATAATGCAGTCAGATTACCCATTTTTACATTGTTACAGGCTCCGACAATGGCGCCACATTTGGTGTGCCCAAGTACAATTACTATTTTTGTGCCTACTACTTTAGTTGCAAACTCCATACTGCCTAAAATATCATCGTTTAATATATTACCGGCAATTCGTATACTAAATATATCGCCTAGCCCCTGGTCGAAAATCAATTCTGCAGACGTACGACTGTCCATGCAGCTCAAAATAGTTGCAAAAGGAAACTGACCTTCAGAAGTCTCATTGACTTGCTGTAAAAGATTCCGGTTTGCTTTTAAATTATTGACAAATCTCTTATTTCCTTCTTTTAAAATCTCAAGTGCCAGGTCTGGTGTTAAGCTGCTTTGAGTTTCTTTTGAATGTGTACGCATAATTGTTGGCTTAAATAGATTTTAAGATAGCTAATATTGGTTTTATAGGTTGAGGGACATTATTCTCATTAATGCTTAGCCGGATGTTTATTTCAACAGTATTTAAAAGGGTAGTCATTGCTGTATTTGTAATAGTTTTTTCAGAGTTGAGTTTTTATCATTATTAAAATTCACCCTACAAAAGTATCGATTTCTAATACAACCAGTATTGTTGCATTCGATAATAAAGATCTCACCTCCTGATACCAATATACACTGAAATAAATTAAGATAAGGACTACTGGTTAGCCCGTATAATCAGACTAATATTCCGCCTGATTAAAATGTCCCGCTAAAAGCAATACCCGCTGTTCTCTGCTGATAGGT
>JAATFQ010000253.1 GCA_015655115.1 Sphingobacteriales bacterium | reverse complement strand
GATCTATGCCGACCGGGAAAAAGTTGAAATTATACTTTTTAACCTGCTTTCAAATGCGCTGAAGTTTGCTGCCGGCACAGGATATGTCGGCCTTAAAATAATGGATAACTCAGCAGGTATCAGCATTAGCGTTGAGAATGATGGCTCCGTTATTCCAGAAGATATAGGAATGAAACTATTCGATAAATACTATCAGGTAAATAAGAATGGTGTTAGTCTGAAAAGTGGGTTTGGAATTGGCCTTTACCTGGTGAAGAATTTTGTGGAGCAACATCAGGGCAGGGTAGGTTATGTGAGTGGCAAATCAGGAACTGTATTTACGGTGGACCTGAAGAAAGGGAGTGCTCATTTGGCAGGATTATTGGTGTCTGACGTTTTATCACAGTCTTCATCATTTCTAAATGAACTGATGATTGATGAGGCGCCAGGAATACACGTGGCACCAATGCCTGTGGCGGAAGAAATGGATCTGTTCTCTGAAAAGGATACGTTGTTAATTATAGATGATAATAAGGAGATCCGGGAATTTATCAGACAGCTATTTCATAAAAGGTTTAGGGTATTTGAGGCTGAGGATGCCGTCAATGGATTGCAGCAGGTCAAGAAGTATTTACCAGTCATCGTAATTTGTGATATTGTGATGGCCGGGGCGAGTGGTATTGATCTTTGTGCAGCAATGAAAAAAGATAGTGCATTATGCCATATTCCATTAATTCTGCTTACCGGAACGGATTCGGCCGATATCAAAATGAAGGGTTTCGAAAGTGGTGCAGATGATTACATTACCAAGCCTTTTGAAAGCGAAATGCTGATTACCCGAGTGAATACCATTTTGAAGAGACAGGATAGTCTGCAGCAGTATTTTTATAATAAGATTACACATAAAGCTGATCAGCTGAAAATTTCTGATGAGCATAGAGTGTTTTTGGAACGTTGTATTGAAATAATCGAACAGAATCTGATAGATAATGAGTTTAGCATAACAGTATTGGCCAGCAAATTAGGAATGAGCCACTCCAGTTTGTACAAGCATGTGAAAGTAATTTCCGGCCAGTCTATTGCGGCGTTCATCAGGTTTATCCGTTTAAGAAAAGCTGCGGAGCTTTTTATCAATACAAATTGTAATGTCAGTGAAGTGGCCTTTATGGTAGGCTTTAATGATCTGAAGTATTTCAGAGAACAATTCTTTAAACTTTTTGAATACAACCCATCAGAGTATATCAAAAAGTACCGGAAAACCTTTAACCAGGTACATTCCCTCAATGAGAAGCTTAATCCACAGCTTTAATACTAAAAATACCCTCTTATTTTACCAGTATCTCCCCTGCTTTTCCGTGAAAACAGCACCAATTTAGTGATGTAAATCAATTTAACTTATCCTAAACTAAAGAAGGATGATGATCATGGTTTTTCATGGGCGGGCTGTTCATGGGGATGTTTGAAGTTTTTTGCTGTTTGACTGACAGGAGCCTGCTTCTTACTGCGATGATGATTTTAATTCTTTGGAACCGGCTGGGTTAAATAAAAATACCTTACCAATATTTTATGAAAAAATTCTCTATACAGGCTCTTTTTATGCAAATTTTTGAAGCTTAACCTCAGCAAAATTCTGGATAAAAATTCAGGAAACCACTAGTAAATAAACCTAATATTAACCAAACCCTTCTAAAATGACACAGTTTTATCCCAACATTAGGGATCCCCTGCAAACACATTTGTTCTCCAGAACTGCATTATCAGACGCAGATGCACACTATTTATCAATTAAAAACAAAACAACATGAAGAAAAAACTACTCCAGATATTTCAATTTTATTCATCCTGTGGTAATCGAAAACCTATTTTAACAGTCCTGTTATTTTGCGTTTTAAGTATTGCAGCCACTACATCATTTGCCCAGAACCAGGTAAATGTAATAGGTGTTGTGCGCGACTCTACAGGCATCTTACCAGGTGCAGGTATTAAAATCGCAGGCACTAATAAGGGGGCTTCTACCGACGGCACAGGACACTATAATATAAGTGTACCGCTAACAGGTAAGTTGCTCTTTACCATGATTGGGTAT
This sequence comes from Sphingobacteriales bacterium, assembly GCA_015655115.1. Classification (GTDB taxonomy): domain Bacteria; phylum Bacteroidota; class Bacteroidia; order Sphingobacteriales; family Sphingobacteriaceae; genus Pedobacter. Next base: position 6,548 of record JAATFQ010000253.1, on the reverse strand, counting down.
AAACCTAAGACGGTTTCGGTTGCGAATTACCAAAAAGGTGCAGATGGATTCTATACCATAAACATTACCCTGAAAAGCGACGATAATGCACTTAATGAGGTTGCTGTTGTAGCCTTTGGCACGCAGAAAAAAACCAGTGTAATTAGCTCTATTACAACTATTAAACCTTCGGAATTAAAAGGACCTACAAGTAACTTGACAACCATGCTTGCAGGTAGGGTAGCCGGTATGATTGCCTACCAAAGAAGCGGGGAACCTGGCGCAGATAATGCACAGTTCTTTATTCGTGGACTGGGCACTTTTGGTTCGGGTAAACAAGACCCGCTGATCTTAATAGACGGAATTGAATCCAGCCAGAATTATATGGCAAGACTACAGCCCGATGATATTGCATCGTTCAATGTACTTAAGGATGCAACAGCCTCGGCTGTTTATGGTGCCAGGGGTGCTAATGGTGTTGTTCTCATTCTAACTAAATCCGGTGAAGCTGGTATTACAAAATTTAGCTTCAGAGGAGAATCGTCTATGTCATCGAACGTTGATAACTTTAAATTCGCCGACAATATTACTTATATGGAGCTGGCAAATGAAGCATCACTAACAAGAGATCCATTGTCTGTTTTGCCTTATACGCAGACAAAAATAGATGCTACAGCCAGAGGAGATAATCCTCTACTTTACCCGAATAACAACTGGATAGACCAATTGATTAAAGATTATAGCCTGAACTCCCGGTACAACCTTAATATCTCTGGAGGTGGTTCTAAAGCGAGCTACTACATTGCCGGTACCTATAATATAGATAATGGTGTACTGAAGGTAGACAATTTGAACAACTTCAACAGTAATATCAAACTGAAAAATTATTCTGTACGCTCAAATGTTAATATCCAGCTGACCAATACTACAGAGGCAATTATCAGGGTATATGGACAGTTTGATGATTACACGGGTCCTGTTGGTGGTTATGACTCAGATGGAAACAGGATTAATGGTGGTACTAAAATTTTCAATGAGGCACTATGGTCTAACCCGGTGATGTTCCCGGCAGTTTATCCAACAAGCTTATCCCCTTTTACCACACACCCGCTTTTTGGGAATGCCTTATCGCCTAATGCCGGATTTTATACAAATCCTTATGCAGATATGGTAAGTGGATATCAGGAGTATAATTCTTCTACTTTACAAACCCAGATTGAGATAAAGCAAGACATGAAATTCCTGACTCCGGGTTTAAGCGCAAGGATGATGAGCTATGCCAGACGCTATTCTTATTTTGATATTGCCAGATCTTATAGTCCATTCTACTATTCTGGATCACTGCAGCCAGATGGCACGATCGGACTTCAGGCACTGAACGATGGGAGTGCAAGTTCTATTGGTACAGTAGGAACAGAGTATTTGGATTACAACGAACAAAATAGTTCCAAAGAGCTGAATTCTACATTTTATGTAGAAGCAGCATTAAATTATACCCGTACTTTTAATGAGAAACATGCCGTAAGCGGAATGTTAATTACCACAATGCGGAACTACCTGGCTGCGAATGCCGGATCATTACAACTTTCCCTGCCCTCTCGTAACCAGGGAGTATCGGGCCGTGCTACCTATGGGTATGACAACCGTTACCTGGCCGAGTTTAACTTTGGATATAATGGTTCTGAGCGCTTTGACGAATCTCATAGATTTGGGTTTTTCCCTTCTTTTGGTTTGGGATATGTGGTCTCTAATGAGAAGTTCTTCAAACCACTGCTCAATGTGATCAACACCTTTAAATTAAGGGCAACCTATGGTCTGGTAGGTAATGACCAGATTGGTAAATCGGATGAACGCTTTTTCTATATGTCTGAGGTAAACATGAATAATGGAAACTATGGAGCTACCTTCGGCGATAACTGGGGTTACACAAGGAACGGTATTTCTGTTAGCCGCTATGCCAATCCACTAATTACCTGGGAAGAATCTAAACAACTCAACCTGGGTGCCGACCTGCGGTTCCTGAATGCCATCGACCTATCGATAGATGTATACAAGAACACCCGCTCTAACATTTTAACAGCAAGGACATATGTGCCAACAACTATGGGCTTGCAAGCCACAGTACAGGCAAATACCAATAAAGCTGAAAGTAAGGGTGTAGATCTTTCCCTTAATTATAATAAGGCTCTGGGCAATACCTGGTTTATACAAGCAAGAGGTAACTTCACTTTTGCTAAAAACAAAATCCTGATTTACGATGAGCCGAGTTTCAATGAGAATGAATCTTATCGCTCGCACTTAGGCCTGCCTACCACACAAGAGTTTGGATATATTGCGGAACGCCTGTTTGTTGATGATAATGAGGCGAAAAATTCTCCTGTACAACTGGGTGGTGTTCCCGGTGATAGCTACGGGGCTGGTGATATCAAATACCGCGATGTTAATGGAGACGGTGTCATCAGTGATGCCGACATGGTGCCTATCGGCTACCCAACTTCACCAGAGATCGTATATGGCTTTGGCGGGACTGTGGGCTTTAAAGGATTTGATATTTCTGCCTTTTTACAGGGTTCTGGTGTTTCGTCATTCTTTATTAATCCTCAGAATATAGCTCCATTTGTTCTTAACGAAGGCGCACAAAATGGCTTGCTTTCTGCAATTTCAGATAGTTATTGGTCTGAAGATAATCGCAATAGCTACGCTTTCTGGCCTCGCCTAAGTCCAACATTCGTGGCCAACAATAACCAAAGGTCTACATGGTGGATGCGCAACGGCTCGTTCTTAAGGCTGAAGAGCGTAGAAGTTGGATATACGCTAAATGCAAAAACACAGAAAAAATTAGGCCTGCGAAACCTGAGGATTTATGTTAACGGAACCAACCTGGCTATGCTAAGTAATTTCAAAATATGGGATACAGAGATGGGAGGCAGCGGTTTGGGCTATCCTATCCAAAGTGTATACAATGTTGGGTTAAGTGCTTCATTTTAATTTAGAGAGATATGAAATTTAATAATATAACAATGGGCAGTGTTAAAAAACGGTTTACAAAGCAGTTCTCTTTAACATTAATATGCATGGTGATTTTTACAATGCCTTCCTGCAAGAAATACCTGGATGTAGTACCGGATAATGTCGCTACCATTGATAACGCTTTTACATTACGTAATGAAGCGGAGAAGTATTTGTTTACCTGCTATTCCTTCTTGCCTAAAGACGGCGATCCGCTGTATAATATTGGTATGATGGCTGGTGATGAGATATGGGTTCCTTTGGCTGAAAGAGAGCTGATTTCTTACGCTGCCAGAATGGCCAGAGGCGGACAGAATGCGGCAAATCCTTATATGAATGCCTGGTCGGGAAATTACCAGGGTGGTGGCCCTGGTGATCGCTATGGTTTATATATAGCTATCAGGAATTGTAATATTTTCCTTGAGAATGTATCGGATTTAACCAAAGTGCGCGACTTAGGTTTAGATGAACGTAACCGCTGGATTGCTGAAGTGAAGTTTTTAAAAGCTTACTATAATTTTTACCTGCTAAGAATGTATGGCCCAATAGCTATTGTAGATAAAAATCTGGATATCAGTGCACCACAGGAAGAAGTGAGAATAAAAAGGATGCCTTTTGACTACTGTGTAGATTATATCAATAACCTGTTGGATGAATCGATTGTAGACTTACCTAACATCATTACCGAAAAAAGCACACAACTTGGCCGTATCACTAAACCAATTGCACTGGCTATTAAAGCTAAAATGCTTTTGATGGCCGCCAGTCCTTTATTTAATGGCAATACTGATTATGCAGGCTTTACGGATAGAGATGGTGTTGCCTTGATGAACACCACTTATGACGCCACAAAATGGAAAAAGGCAGCTGATGCAGCAAAGGCTGCAATAGTTGCTGCAGAAGGGGCAGGATTTGAACTCTACACTTTTCCGGGAAGCAGTACCTTTAAGCTTTCTGATACAACTAAGCGACAGCTGAGTATTAAAGGGGCACTGACAGAACGTTTTGACGTGAATACTGAACATGTATGGGCTAACCCGAACAGCAACGCTGAGTTCCTGCAAAGAACAGCAATGGCCCGTTTAGAATCTTCAGTGACCACTGAAGATGCCCGTGAACAGCTTGCTGCTCCAATAAAAATTGCTGAGATGTTCTATAGCAAAAATGGGGTGCCCATTAATGAAGATAAAACACTGAACTTTGCAAACAGATACTCAACCAGGACAGCTGTTCACGATGAGCGCTTTTATATTAAGGAAGGCTATACTACGGCACGACTGAACTTTGACCGCGAACCACGCTTTTATGCTGACCTCAGCTTTGACGGGGGAATATGGTTCAAATATGACAGCCCTGAAGCTACAGATGAAAAAGCACTTGCAGTTGAAGGTAAATCTACACAGCTTGCTGGAGCCAGCAATTATGGCTGGTATAATGAAACAGGATACTTCATTAAAAAGGTAGTAGACTGGAACATGATCAATGGATCTAATGGTGCTACATACCGTCAGTATGCATGGCCTGAAATCCGTTTGGCAGATATTTATCTGATGTATGCGGAAGCACTAAATGAAAGTGATGGCCCTACGGAAGAAGTATTTACTTATCTGGATAAAATCAGAGTACGTGCAGGCCTGCAAGGTGTGCGGACGTCATGGACACAATTTTCAAATAACCCGTCCAAATTTACTACTAAAGACGGCATGAGAGAGATTGTCCGTCAGGAACGTATGATAGAAATGGCTTTTGAAGGTAGCCGTTACTGGGATATCAGACGCTGGAAAATTGCTGCTGAGACATTTAATCAATCAATTACCGGATGGAGTGTTTTTCAGCCTACTACTCAGGAATACTACAAGGTAAGAACGGTCTTTTCTCAGAATTTTATTGCGCCAAGGGATTATTTATGGCCAATAAGGACTTACGACCTGACAGTTAACCCAAGTCTGGTTCAAAATCCAGGCTGGTAATCAATTAACATTTAAAATTATTGAGATGAAACCACCACGAGCGTACCGCTCACAAAGCAATGAAAACGATCGTGGTAGCTTCATAACCTTTAAAAAAAATATTTACTGATGAAAAAAATTAGTCTTAACCTGTTTTTTTTACTGTTTATTGTAACAGTGATCATTTCCAGTTGTAAAGAGGACCAGCTTTTACCTATAGAAAGCAATATGACCCCTCCTGGAACAATATCTAACGTAGTAGTAACTAATGGTCCTGGAAGTGCAACACTTAAATATACGCTGCCCACTGACAAAGATTTATTGTATGTTAAAGCAGTATATACATTAAATAGTGGTGTGGTAGCAGAAGTCAAATCTTCCTATTACAGCAATACGCTTACTCTTGAAGGGTTTGGCGATATGAACGAGCATGAAATTAAAGTTTATGCCGTAAACCGCAGCGAAGTTGCCTCTGTTCCTGTTACTGTAATCGTAAAACCCTTAGAAAACCCTATCTGGGCTGTGTATAGAAGCCTAAACGTGATTTCAGATTTTGGTGGAATTAAATTTACAGGCGAAAATAGTACAAGGGCCAAACTAGCAATCGAAATTTCGATAGAAAAGAATGGCAAATTTGAACCTACTAAAAACAACATCTATACCGAAGCAATGGCATTAAACCAATCGGTAAGAGGCTTGGATACTGTTTCGCAAAAGTTCGCAATTAGAGTAAGAGACCGGTGGTTAAACTATACAGATACACTGTATACTACCCTGAAGCCGCTTTATGAAACTGCTATACCTAAATCTGGCTATAGAGCTGTAGTATTGCCTACGGATGTAACACAAGAATATACGAGTACAAACCTCTCTTATATGTGGGATGGCGATATTATTGTTTGGCCAAATATATCCCTTACTGAAACCAGTATCCTTACTCCTCAATGGGTAACATTCGACTTAGGCAAACTGGCTATCCTAAGCCGCATTGTAATCTGGGGATACCCGGAATATCAGAATGCCGGCCGTATGTACTATTTTGGAGGTATCCTCAAAGAGTTCGAAGTTTGGGGTTCTGATGCTCCTCCTGCAGATGGAAGCTTTAACAATTGGGTTAAACTAGGCACATTCGATACGGTTAAACCATCTGGAAGCCCATATAATGTGCAGACCAGTGAAGATTACAATTATGCCCACGATGGTATCAACTATACTTTTGATGTGAGTACCAGGAAGTTTAGATACCTGCGCATAAAAAGTACTAAGAATTGGGTTGGTACAACCTATCAGGCTATAGCAGAGGTACAGGTATATGGAGACCCACGTTAATCAATTTAGTTTTTACGCAAAAGAAAGAGATAATATGAAAACTTATAACAAACATAAAGGCATGTGGTTTTGCTGGGCATTGATGTCTTTACTGATGTTGGCTGGTATCACTTCGTGCTCTAAGATGGACGATTATAAAAGATTTACGGAAAATGGAGAAATATCTTATACCGGTAAAGTCGATTCTGTTGAGGTTTACTCTGGCAGAAACAGGGTACTGATTAAAGGGCTCTTTTTAGCCGACCCGAAGGTGGTGTCTTGCAAAATCCTATGGAATAATGG
>JAATFQ010000119.1 GCA_015655115.1 Sphingobacteriales bacterium | reverse complement strand
GGTCCTTTTGAGTTCGTCAATGTTCTTGAAAAAGATACCTTAAATGCCATCTTTAATAAATATAAGCCGTCGCAGGTTTATCTGTTAGCCGCTTTATTGTCGGCCACAGGCGAACAAAATCCTAAGCTGGCCTGGGACCTTAACATGAATGGCCTGTTAAATATCCTTGATCTCGCTATAGTTTATAAAACAGCGAAAGTGTACTGGCCAAGCTCTATTGCTGTGTTTGGGCCAAACTCTCCAAAAGATCAGACGCCGCAGCATTGTGTGATGGACCCCAATACGGTATATGGTATCAGTAAGTTAGCTGGTGAAAGATGGTGTGAATATTACCACCAGAAGTTTGGCCTTGATGTGCGCAGTATCCGTTACCCCGGACTGATTAGCTGGAAGGCCGCTCCCGGTGGCGGTACTACAGATTATGCGATTCATATTTTCCATGATGCCCTGAAGAAAGGTGCTTACGCTTCCTTCCTGTCGGCAGAAACTGAGCTGCCCATGATGTATATGGATGATGCTATCCGCGGCACTATTGAGCTGATGGATGCTGAAGCCTCAAAAATATCTATCCGCTCCAGCTATAACTTTGCTGGTGTCAGCTTTACACCAGAGGTGCTGGCAGCAGAAATCAGAAAGCATATTCCTGATTTTTCATTAACTTATACACCAAATGATCCCCGACAGCTAATTGCCGCAAGCTGGCCGCGCTCTATCGAAGATAACGTGGCTAGGAACGACTGGGGCTGGAAGCCTGAGTTCGACTTAGCGAAATTAACGGTCGAGATGTTAAACAATTTACAAAATAAGGGCTAAACTCTAAATCATAAGAGATCAACCCCCTCAATAAAATATACAATGGGAAGAGCATTCGAATTCAGAAAAGAGAGAAAATTTAAGCGTTGGGCTAAAATGGCCGTTCAGTTTACCCGTATTGGGAAAGAGATTGTAATGGCAGTGAAAGATAACGGGCCTAACCCGGATACCAACTCACGCCTGCGTACGGCAATCCAAAACTCTAAGGCGGTAAATATGCCTAAGCATACTGTGGATGCCGCAATTAAACGTGCCTCAAATAAAGATGAGAACGGTTATGAGGAGCATGTTTATGAAGGATATGCACAGCATGGTGTAGCTATCCTGATAGAGACGGCTACGGATAATACGAACAGAACGGTTGCCAATATACGCAGCTACTTCAGTAAAACCGGCGGCTCACTGGGTAAAACTGGCTCCCTGGATTTTATCTTTAACCGCAAATCTATCTTCAGGTTTATTCCCGGAGATAAAGATCTGGAAGAGCTTGAGTTTGAATTGATTGACTCCGGGTTGGAAGAGCTGTACCTTGAAGCTGATGAGGAAGGCAATGATATTGCTGTAGTACAAACAGCATTCGAAGATTTCGGTAAGATGCAGAAAGCATTGGAAGACCTGGGCTTTGAAATGAAAAGTGCAAAACTGGAAAGAATCTCATTGTCTACAGTTGAGGTTACTGAAGAGCAGGCTCTGGACGTGATTAAGCTGATTGATAAGCTTGAAGAGGATGATGATGTACAGGCTGTATATCACAACATGCTAGAGTAATCGCTTGCGGAATAAGATTTATCTACATAAAAAAGGGTATAGCTCTTCGCGTCCTCGTGCCTCTGAAATAAGGCACGCATGTCCGCGAAGAGCTATACCCTTTTTTATTCATATATTCATGATTAATCTAATAGGGCTGCGCTCTCCATGTATGGCGCATAACATGTATGATACATAATATGGAGAGCGTACAACATATATGTGAATAATAGGTATGGTGCATAAAACCTGCCGGGCGGAGCCCGGAATGGCGCCGACAAGCGGAGATGGAGCTACAGATGATGAATAAAAAAGTGTATATCTGTTTGCGGACATGCGTGCCTTATTTCAGAGGCACGAGGACGCAAACAGATATACCTTTTTTATTTCTCTTTTGTTGCGGAATCTTTTGAATGTGCAAACAGAAACGGGATCAGTTCAGGTTCCTTAAACGCGCTATCCCAGCTATTGTGGTTATCATCAGGATAAAGCGTAAACTTCACCTCCTTACCCACAATCTTCAGCTGGTTTGCAATCAGCGTAGAAAAAGTAGGATTCACTATATCATCCTTACCGCCATGAAAAATCCAGAGCGGCACATGTTTGTACCTGTTCACATTAGCTATATTATCACCACCACAGATTGCGAAAGCAGCCGCAAAAGTCTTGCGTTTTCGTCTTAACAGCTCATAAGTACCCATGCCACCCATAGAGAGGCCGCCAACATATACACGGTTCAGGTTTACATAAGGCTTATCCAGCATATTGTCGATCATTCCCAATAGCGCCTTCATCGCCTTTGTAGGCTTGCCCCCTTTTTGGAAGCTGAAGCTTCTTTTGCCGGCAGAATCGGCAGTAATCTTTACATTAGCCCAATAGCTATCAGCGCTACACTGAGGAAAAACTACAATAGCGGGGTACTTTTTCCGAATACCCTCCTGCAGGAACAGGGCAGCACCATTTTTCAGTTGCTTCTCATTATCATTGCCACTTTCCCCACGGCCATGAAGGAAAAATACAATAGGGTATTTTTGATTTGCATTAAAATTTTCAGGAAAAAGAATGCGGTAAGAGATAGTATCCTTACCATCAATATAGCGGCCTTTATCAAATTTCTTAAACTCCGTATGATTAACCTTAAGGTCTTTGCTATTGCTTTTAAGATCTTGTGCATTCATCTGGAAGGCACTTAAAAGCAGGTAAAACACAGAGAAAAGGCGAATATATAGGAAACTCTTCATGCTACTAAATTATAAAACCCGCAGCGATTATCTGCGGGTTTTGTGAAAATTGTTAAGATATAAATGAGATATTCATCTTCCCCAATTTATTGAGACCTGAGTAAGAAAGATGAATAACCCAGATACATTTAATAACCAGGGCTTTGCGTAAGTATACCCTGACTTCTGTCAATCTGTTCCTGAGGGAGAGGGAAATATTCATCGCGGCTTTCGATAGAGATGCCGCTTAAATAGTTGAAATATCCACCCTCAAAGCCAAAGTAGCTTTCCAGCGTTTGTTTCGCAATACCCCAGCGTACCAGATCGAAAAAGCGGTGACCTTCAAGTGCCAGCTCCAGCCGCCGTTCCATTCTCACCGCATTTCTTGCATAGTCAGCACCAGGGAAAGACGGGTAAAGGCTGATATGATAATTCGCAGCCGCAGCACCTGATGCAATCGTTTTTGGGGGTAGCAGTGCTGCACGGGCCCTGACCTTATTCACTAAAAACAAGGCCCTTGGCAAATCGTTAGTCTCCACAGCACATTCCGCTGCCATCAGGTAAATATCAGCCAGGCGGATCAAGTTCACATTCAGCCCAGTAATATTTGTATTTCCCGGGCCTGTGCCGCTGGCTACCTGCGACTGGTCGAGCACGTTTTTGATCACCACAAAAGGCCCCGCATTACCCACATCCCTGATCCAGGAGTCGCCCGGCATAATACCATACCCTTTACGGTAGTCCACACCCCGGCGCCCCATCGTATAATCTATACGCGGGTCAAGGCTCAATTTCGTATTTACCTTGTAGTTTGTTTTCGCTGTGTCAGTCAGCCCCATATCAGATACATAAGGGTCTGTGCGGTAGGATGTACCATCAAGGTAAGGCAGCCCCGCGGCAGTTGTTTTGTACGCATTGGCGAGATCAATAGTAGGCTGGAAGAATCCGCAGCAGGCAATCGCATAGGGGAAGTTCAGCATGTCGCCCACATTTCCATTGTCGCCGCCAGTACCATCCGTTCCTACAGCATGCTGAACAGCAAATACCGATTCAGGACCATTTTCCTTGTCAATATTAAAGTTATCAGTGAAAGGCAGCGTTTCAAGGTCTGGCTTAGCCGTAATAACCGCATTTAAGGCAGCATACGCTTCAGCATATTTTTTCTGATAGAGCAGCACCTTTCCCAAATACGCCTGAGCAATATATTTGTCCACCCGGCCTACCTGCCCTTTAGGTTTTGTCGTGCCCAGGCTGGTCACTGCAAACTGTAAGTCAGTAACAATGTTTGGGTAAATATCCGCAGTATTCGCTACCGCCGCCTCAGTAGTGGCTTCAGTAATCATAGGCACATCTTTAAACACCCTTACCAGGAAAAAATAATAATGAGCGCGCAGCAGGCGGGCTTCACCCTGAATTTCTGTAGCACGGGCTTCAGAAAATTTATTTGTAGAGCCACTTTGTAGGGCCGTGAGTACCTTCAGCGTATTATTGCAGCGTTGTATACCTTCAAAGCACCGGTCCCAGATATTCGATAAGTTATCATTGGTGCTTGTTGGAGAGTGCTGTTCAATTAAATTCATATTAGGCTGGTCACCGTTGCTGCTTCCTTTATGTGCATTGTCCGATGCCACCTCGCCAAATAACCACTGACTGGGTGCAGCGCCATAATTTCCCCAGGTACCATTCATGTTGCCATTCAGCAGGCCGTAGGCACCTGTAAGCAGAGCCTCCACGCCATCCTGCGTAGTCAGCTGTTCACCAGTTAATTCACCCTGAGGGTTTCCTCCGATAAAATCCTTCTTGCACGATAAGACAGTGCATAGAAACGTTACGAGTATTATATATTTAAAAGCTTTCATTTTCTATGTTTTAATTAAAAACCAACACTAAGACCTAATAGATACTGGCGACCCGATGGATAGATACCCCTGTCGACCCCCGGAGCGGAAAATGTATCCGTCTCCTGACTGATTTCAGGATCAAGTCCTGTATATTTTGTGATCGTAAAAATGTTGGTAGCACTCACATAAATCCTCACCTTGCTTAGTCCCAGCTTTGTTCCCAAAGCCTTTGCAGGCAGTGAATAGCCAAGTTGCAGGTTTTTCATCCTGAAGAAACTTCCGCTTTGCACGTAATAGCTTGAAGAAGAATATTCCAGATCTGAAACACCCACATAAGAAGAAGGAATTAAGCTCGACGTATTTGTAGGGCTCCAGGCATCCAGCAACCTCGTGCTCCTAGCGCCGTCAAATGTCGGGAAGTCGGTAAAGTACCGGGTAGCTTCATAAATATCATTTCCCTGTACCCCATTAAAGAAAGCCACAATATCAAAGTTTTTATACGAAGCATTTAAGCTCAAAGAATATAAGAAGTCAGGGTTAGGGTCACCGATAATTGTGCGGTCGCCCGGTGTAATCTCCCCATCGCCATCTATATCCTGGTATTTAAGTCCCCCGACCCTCGCTTTAGTATACGAAGGGCTGTTAGTAATATCAGCCGCATTCTGGTATATTCCCGCAACCTGGTAGCCATAGAACGAGCCAAAAGGTTCACCAGCTTTAAGAATTGAGGTTTTCAAACTTCTGAAAGTACCATAGTCCTGTTGTGTAATGCCATCAGCCAGCTTCACCACCTTGTTTACATTTCTGGAGAAGTTGATGCCCACATCAAACTTAAACGGACGCTCATCCCGCTGACCATAATGATAGCCCAGGCTAATCTCGAACCCTTTGTTGCTCATATCACCTGCATTCACAAAAGGCGATTCACCTAAGCCGACCGCTGTAGACGGTTTAGGAACAGGGTATAGCATATCAGATGTTTTCTTGTTGTACCAGTCTATTGACCCGTCAAATATCCCATCCGTTAAAGTAAAATCCAGACCCAGGTTAATAGAGCTGAGCTGTTCCCATTTCACAGCCGGGTTGCTGTAGGCGTTCTGGTAAACCCCTGAAATCACACCATTTCCACCTTCCAATGGATAGCCTGCGCTATTCAGTGAGCTTTGGAAACGGTTTACATATTGGAAGTTCTTGATCCTCTGGTTTCCTGTTTCTCCATAGGCAACGCGGATTTTCAAGTCGCTGAATAGCTTAGAGTCCTTCAGGAAATCCTCTTCCGACAATCTCCAGGCCACACTTGCGGCAGGGAAAATACCGTACTTATTATCCGGGCCAAAGTTAGACGATCCATCACGGCGGATGGTAAAGCTGGCCAGGTAACGGTCATTAAAAGAGTAGTCAGCTTTCGCAAAGAGCGAATAGAGTGAGCCGATAGTACCTGTACTCGCATTGCTGATATTTGAAGCACCTGCATTCAGGTAATAATAGTCCATATTACCAAGTAAAAAAAAGTCATTTCTTCCCGCATTCAGCTGTCTGTTTCTGGAGCGTATGGCTTCCGTACCGGCCAACAAACTGATGTTGTGTTTACCAAATACCTTTTTATAGTTCAGTGTATTTGTCCATGTCCATTCCGTAGTATAGCCCTGCAGTTCATTTAAGTTATTAGAGTTGTTACCTTCCAGAAATTCAAGGTTAGGATAACGAAGGGTGATACCATTATAATTCTCATAACGTATACCAAAACTTGTTCTGGCAGTCAGACCAGGGATTATATCATACTCACCATATACATTTCCAAAGAAAAAGTTGCTCTTGTTTAAGTTATCCTTGGCACGGTATAGCGTGGCGAGCGGGTTTTCAGCATTACCGAGCCCACTGCCGCGGCTTCCGGCAAAATTGCCCATGATGTCATATACAGGGATAATCGTAGGTATACGGTAAGCCCAGCTTATAGCACTACCTTCATCCTGATATTCTCCAGAAACGTTCGGGTTTACACCGAAGCCAAAGCCTTCAGAATAGCTGTACTGAGCATTTTCGCCAAAGCGCAATTTTTTGTTCAGACCAGTAATCTGTATGTTGGAGCGGAAGTTATATCGCGTAAAGCCAGTATATTTAATTGTACCCTGTTGTTTCAGTACACCCGCTCCTAAAGCATAGACTGCATTTTCACCACCTCCGGTGGCCCCGATCTGATAATTCTGACTAGGTGCATTTTCTGTGATCTCATCAAACCAGTTCGTTCCCTGTTGATTTGCCTTAGTTATCTGGTAAAATGTTGCATTGTCGCGCGAGTAATTGTACTTAGAAGGATCAGCATCCGCTGCGGTAATATTCTGTCCTGTAGCAGAGCCTGCCAGCAGGTATTCCGGTAGGGTAGGCGTAGTGCCCGTTCCATAATTGGTTCCTGTAGAAGGAGTCAGTCCTGCGTTATTGTACCCATCAAACAAGTATTGCGCATATTGTATCGGATTCATCATTTTCGGGAAAGTACTTTTCCGTGGCGTCTGAATCCCATAGTAAGCATCCAGGGTGATTCTTGGGGCACCTGGCGAGCCTTTTTTAGTCGTAATAATGATTACCCCATTATTAGCCCTTGCGCCATATATGGAGGCCGATGAGGCATCCTTTAAAACCTGCAGGCTTTCTATATCATTCTGGTTAAACCAGGAAAGTTTGCCTTCATAAGGAACGCCGTCAATCACATACAGCGGATCATTATTGTTGATCGTAGTAGTTCCCCTCACCCTGATTTGGGGTGTTGAGCCCGGCGCGCCATCAGCCACAATGGCTACCCCGGCAGCCTTACCTTGTAAAGCTTCCACAGCACTTGCGGCAGGCTGCGATTTGAGCTGCGCCACGCTCACTACAGACACGGCACCTGTAAGGTCTTTCCGGCGCTGACTCGTATAACCCGTTACAACAACTTCTGTTAAGTCGTTCGTGTTGGCAATTAGAGTAATGTTGAAAGTAGTTTTTCCTGCTGTAGGGACTTCCAGAGTTTGGTACCCTACAAAAGAAACCACAAGCACGGCATTTGCCGGTATACTTAGTGAAAATTGACCAGCAGCATTGGTAACCGTGCCACCCGCAGCATTTTTGATTTTTACCGAGGCCCCAATTACAGGCTCCTTGTCATCACTCGATATGACTTTTCCATTGATTGTTGTTTGAGCTCTTGCGCCAAAATAAAGGCACAAACTCATGAGCAAAAGGATGACCATCCTCTTGTTAAGTGGTAGATTTCGTTGCATAAGATTATATTTGGTTAAGGTAAAAAAATTAATAAAATATTCACATATATTATTGCTTAAGTGAATAAATAGGTTATAAATGCACAAAGAATGGGGGATGGGGCACAGGAAGTTTACAGCAGCAGCAGATAAAACGTTTTTGTGTTTTTCATTAACATTCTGTTGAATGTTTGCCTGTATCGTTAGAAATTGTCAATTTATCCTAATGAATGGGGGCTAATAGTTTTTTTTCTTGTTTTTTTTAAAGTTAATTATAGTGTGTTGGCGAAGAATCGGAGAGGAACGGCAGAAAGCAGGGGTGGTAACATGTAAAAAAAATAATTCACTAAGAACATTCTGTTGAATGTCTGTTATTCTGGTTTAGTATATTTGGTAAATAGTTATTTTCACATCTAAATTAATAAGTCATTT
>JAATFQ010000235.1 GCA_015655115.1 Sphingobacteriales bacterium | reverse complement strand
CAGTGAGGTTACATTGGTATTGGGATTGATTCCTGTGTTAACGAAAATGCTCTGTTGTGTAGGTGGCTTATTCGCTATTTTACCAATTAAGGTGCCATCTTTTTTAATCAGGCCTAATAATTCAAATTCGCCGCCGACATTACTTTTTGTAAATCCTATGGAGAGGTCACTTGAGCTTCTGTTATCTACAACGCCTGCATTGACGATCACTCTTTCATTAAAGAACTTAAAGGAAGCACTGGCCTCACTTAGTGAACGGATATTGATGTCGACAAAATCCAGGTTTAAGGACGAGAGTACATTGTTGAACTGATTAAATAATAATTCTGTAGCTGTACTGGCTACGCCTGATGAAAGCTGCTCTCCGAGATTCTGTTTACCGGATCCCGGTGCAAAACTACGGCGTATAATCAAACTGAAAGCCTGTAGATTAAGGTTATTGGAATCATTGAAGTAAGCCTGTAGCTCTTCTTTGATGGATGGATTGGATGGGAAGAAAATATCCAGCTTAATGTCTGGCTGCATCAGTAAACCACTTAAGCCCATTTCTACTTCTACCGGAACACGTAAGTTTGCGTTACTGCTGCTGATATCCCTGTTCGCTGCTGTATATAGATCGCTGAGTCCTGCCCTAAGCTCGTATATTGCCTTCAACTGGATTTGCGCCTGTATCGGATTGCCTGTCCAGCGGATGGTTCCTCCCTGCCTGATATTGAATTTCTTATTGATAACCTCCTGTGCTGTGAAGTCGAAACTACCAGACTCAATGATATAATCGCCCGACATTTCAAAGTCGCCCAGGCTGTTAATTTTCAGGTTCAGGTCTGCATTTCCTTTTCCGCTGAGATTACCCAGGTTAGTAAACAGGTTAGCTGTACTATTAGGGTCTACCTGAAGCTTAAAGCTCATGGTTAAGCCATCGAAACTTGTTACCTTTTTGATTTTCGTGTCGGCAGTATCCTTACTTACAAAGGTGATGAAATCTTTGCTGGATACAGTTTCGGAGCTGTTTAATGGAAGGTTGAATACGGTTCCTTTCTCGGTCTTAGCATCAATACCAATAAACATTTTATTGGTAGGGCCTTTGAAAATAAAGGTTCCGGTAGCATAAGCCTGTCCAAAATATAGTGGATTGTCTTTGGTGGTTGTATTTAAGGCCATAAAGTTTTTGGCCTTTATGGTAATGTCCAGAGTGGGAGTATTGATCTCATTCAGGTCTACAGTACCATTGGCTACGGCGTCGTTGTTGCCTATATCTTTTAAGCCAAGGTCATTGATCTGGATAACGCTATTTTCAACATGTACCTGGTCGGATATCGTGTACGCTGTCTTTAAATAATTAACGGTGAGCTCAGCTTTATCCAGGGTGAGGTCTCCATTGATTTCTGGCTTACTGAAAGGGCCTTTTATGCTGATGTCGGCCGAAATGTGTCCTTTAAGATTAGATACGAGGTTACTTACAAACGGAGAGAGTACGGTCAGCTCGCTATTGTCCATTTTCACGGTAACATCCATGTCTTTGTCTTTAAGATTGAGCTTTCCATCTACTTTAAAAGTTTCTTTATCGCCTGCATTGATCCGCATGTATACATTTGCGAGGTTAGCTTCCTGGTTAAAAGATGAAGTATCGATAAGTGTACCTATATAGGTATCATTGAAGGTGAGTGAGTCTATTTTAATATTGTCATTAATACGGGGCGACTTAAGCAGGCTATACAGTTTGGTGTCTCCATTCAGGTTTCCTGCTAATTTTACGCCCAGTGTTTTCACAAACGGGTTGAGGGTTTTAAGGCTGAAGTTTTTAAAGCCAACGATAAGCGCATCTTTCGGGTCGGGCGACAGGATGCCATCTATGGTGAGCAATTGATTTCCATTACTGAGGTCAAAGTTGCTGATGGCTGTTTTTCCGTTATTAAAATTAATGCGCACTTTTTCCTGTATGGCCCAGTCTTCGCTATTGATTTTTAATATGGAAGGGAGGATGCTTATTCTGGCTGTAGTATCTTTACCGAATTCTACCAGGCCGTTTAAATCCAGCTGATTGGCATCGTCGGCGTTGGATAGTTTAACGTTAAGGGCAAGACTGTCATTACGCAGGATATTGGAAATGTTGACGTTTTTGATGTATAGGCTGTCATTAAGATCTACACGGTCTGATGTGATAATAGCCTGGAGCTGATCTGCAGTTGTATTTTCGTCAAGAATGATGTTATTAGCAATAATGCCTTTATAGGTCAGCTTTTTAATAAAGCCATTTAATGTAGCGATGTTTTTCCTGGAGTCGAAATTTCCAATCAGAATGGCCTGGTCTTCAATTTCCAGCCCTGGGGCTACCAATTGTGCCACGGGTTCAAAGTGTTTAATTTTTAAGTTGAACTGGAAAATCTGGTCTTTATAGTTTACAATGTCTGTTTTCAGTGATGGGATATATGTTTTTGCTAATGCCTTATAATAGGATGGAATCGTATTCAGGTCATACTGTCCGGTGATGCTGGCATCCAGCACATCTGAGTTAATTTTTAATGTCCTTTCTCTACCAATTCCCTGTGCCTGAAGCAGTACTGAGTCTATCGTGTAAATCCCTTTGACATTGTTCAGTCTTATTTTTTGAATAAGCAGGTTTCCCTGGATATTATCGAGGTTGTTGCCTGAGAAGTTAGTGCTGAATGTAGCATCGACTTTCAGGGAGTCTTTAACGAGGTTAAGTGTTTTAAGCCTTGCATTTTTAATTACTGCCTGAAAGTTGAATACGGGTAGTTTGGGATTTAAATTAACACCACCGTCAAATACAAGCTGTACATTTTTATCATTTATACTTAAGCTGCCATCGAAGTACTTTTTATCGAATGTTCCGTTTATTTTAACATTGCTGTATCTGTAATTGTTAAAATCAATATACTTAACGTCGCCTTTTATCTGCTCTGTAAGGTCTTTGATCTCTGTCCCCTTACCTTTGATGTAAACCGCTGCTGTTACTTTGCCCAGGCTTTTTTCATTGATCAAATTGCCAATGTTGAAATCGTAGGTTTTTACATTTCCAGAATAGGAAGGCACACCTCTGTCATTGATCTTCATATTTACGTCCGACACGAGTCGCCCGATTTTTGTTTTAAATTCTCCGAATGCTATAAAGTCGTTCCGGAATCCTGTAAAATTCCCGTTGAAATAGACATTGCCGAATTTCTCTACAATGGCAGGAATATACTTTTTCTTGCTACCTGTTAAATCGACGAGAATCTGATCGAGGTCTTTTTTATTGGTGGCGAGCATCTCTACTTTCATTTCCATGAAAGTCTCTTTGATATTAGGGAGTCCTTTGAGAATGAAATCGCCCTTAATATAGGTCGCTTTCCCTGCCTTTACAGCAAGTTTTTTAGCTTTTAAATTGTTTACCAAGCCTGTGATTTGTCCGTCGACGTCGATATCTAATTTCATCTGTGATACCTCTGGCGCAAAATAGGCGATGTCTGATGATGACAAACGCCCATTCTTGAAATTGGCTTTCATCCGCACCTTATTGATATAATCATTAAAGTCGTTGAAGCTGCTGAACTTCATCTGGAAATAATCTGAGAGGTTACTTTTATTGGTGACCAGCAGAAGTTTCTTCAGCTCGATCTGGTTGGTATCAACGGTAGTGAAGGCGCTTAAATTTTTAAGATAGAAGCCGCTCTTCTCATGGAAAGTAAGGTTTTTGATATCTGCCTGCAGCAGGTGGTCTTTGGTGTTCAGCTGTTGAAAAATACCATTTAACCTGGTCAGCTCCACATCGTCAAAGTTAACTCCCTTGATGACTGTATCTTTATTGTAGTTCTTGTATCTGAGTTTAATGTTATTGAGGATAACCCTGTCGAATGATATTAAAAAAGGCTTTTTCTTCTTTTTAACTGTAGTAGTGCCAGAGTCAAAGTAGTCGATGATAAAGTCGATATTGGTGCCTTTATCTTTCCCTTTGTACGACTTCAGGAAGAAAGCTCCGTCGTTAAGCTGAACTGTATTTATATCTACTATCCTCTCTTTTAAGGAGAACTTGTTCAGGTCTACAATAAATTTGGGAGTACTTAATAAAGTGTCTTTTTGCTGATCGAGAACCAGGAGATCTTCGATAACAATATACTTAAAAGGCTTAAGGTAAATACTCTTTAAGGAGATCGTTGTATTGAGTTCTTTGGAGAGATATGCGGCTGCTTTTTTGGCGACAAAAGTTTGCACAGGTTTGAACTGAAGCGAAAAAATGACGATCGCTATCAGCAATAGAATTGATGTGACAAACCAAAGCAGTATTTTTAATAGTTTTTTGATATTTTTGTGGCTTAATAATATTCAACGTGTCTGTAATACTTGCTATCGAATCTTCTTGTGATGAAACTTCTGTTGCTATATGTGACAACGGCAAAATTACTGCCAATGTTATCGCAAACCAAACAATTCATCAAAATTATGGTGGTGTAATTCCTGAATTAGCTTCAAGAGTGCACCAGCAGAATATCGTACCCGTTATACAGCAAGCATTAATAGATGCTAAAGTAAACAAAAAGGACTTAACTGCGGTAGCTTTTACACGCGGACCTGGATTATTAGGCTCGCTATTGGTAGGTGTATCTTTTGCCAAGTCTTTTGCGCTGGGACTGGATCTGCCATTAATTGCTGTTAATCATATGCATGCGCATATTTTAGCTCATTTTATTGAAGAGCCAAAGCCGGCATTTCCTTTTTTATGTTTAACCGTTTCAGGCGGACATACACAGATTGTGCTGGTCAAAGATTATTTTGACATGGAGGTTGTGGGAACTACTCTTGACGATGCTGCGGGAGAGGCCTTTGATAAGACGGCAAAAATCCTTGACTTGCCTTATCCCGGGGGACCATTGATTGATCGGCATGCGAAATTGGGAAATCCGTTGGCTTTTAAGTTTCCGGAGCCGCAGATAAAAGAGCTGAACTATAGTTTCAGCGGACTAAAGACGGCTATATTATATTTTATCAGGGCGCAGGAAAAGTTGAATCCGGATTTCATCAAAGAAAATCTGGATGATATATGTGCATCAGTACAGCATAGCATTGTGGGAATATTGCTGAACAAGTTGAAGAAAGCTGCGCAGCAATATCAGATAAAAGAGATTGCCATTGCCGGTGGTGTATCTGCCAATACTGGTTTAAGGACGGCACTTACCCAATATGCAGAAAAACTAAACTGGAATGTTTATATTCCGGCATTTGAGTATTGTACAGATAACGCAGCAATGATTGCTATTGCCGGGCATTATAAATACATCAATAAAGAATTTGTAGGGCAGGATGTTGCACCTGCATCCAGAATGGAGTTTTAATATTAATCAATAAAATCAATTGTTATGAATTCGATGAGTTTTCTGTTTTTCGGCTTAATGTTAATCCCTTTTATTCTGTTCCTGATATGGGTAGTAAAACAGGATAAGAAAAAGAATTATATTGGTCTCGCCGTATTGGTTGTAGCAATACTGATTGCTGCCTATGTAGCTATCAATGTGGATCTCAAATATATGAGTCCCGCTTAGACTAGAAAAAAGACAGCATTAAGATCAATAAAAAAGCGGCTTGCTTTGCAATGGCGCCAGAAAGTGTCTAACTTTTCGGGTCCATTGCAAAGCAAGCCGCTTTTTCTATATTTTGGTATTACTTTAGATCAATGAATAGATCGATCAGTAAGTAATAGTCCTGGCTCCTGGCGGAGACTATAAAAGCTCTTCCAGTTTTTCACCAGTAACTTCAAGTCTGATTTTTTTCTCTATTTCATCAGCAAGTTCAGGGTTATCCAATAGCAGTTGTTTCACTGCATCGCGGCCCTGGCCCAATTTTGTATCTCCGTAAGAGAACCATGAGCCTGCTTTTTTAACGATGTTAAAATCTACACCTAAGTCAATGATCTCTCCGACTTTAGATATTCCCTGGCCGAACATGATATCAAATTCAGCGATACGGAAAGGTGGTGCAACTTTATTCTTAACGATTTTCACTTTTACCCTGTTACCAGAAACTTCATCAGAATCTTTAATTTGTGATGTCCTGCGGATATCCAAACGTACAGAAGCATAGAACTTCAGTGCATTACCACCTGTAGTAGTTTCCGGGTTACCGAACATTACGCCGATTTTTTCACGTAACTGGTTAATGAAAATACAGCAGCATCCTGTTTTAGCAATTGTACCTGTCAGTTTTCTCAATGCCTGCGACATTAAACGCGCCTGTAAGCCCATTTTAGAATCCCCCATTTCACCTTCGATCTCAGCTTTTGGAACAAGGGCTGCCACCGAGTCAATTACAATTACATCAATAGCACCGGAGCGGATCAGGTTATCGGCAATTTCCAATGCCTGTTCTCCATTATCAGGTTGTGCAATCAGGAGGTTATCTACATCTACGCCTAATTTTTTAGCATAGAATTTATCGAATGCATGTTCTGCATCAATAAATGCAGCTACGCCACCCTTTTTCTGCGCTTCGGCAATGATGTGTGTTGCTAAAGTAGTCTTACCAGAAGACTCAGGTCCGTAAATTTCAATTACACGTCCTTTAGGTACTCCACCAATACCTAGGGCGATATCCAGACTGATTGAGCCTGTTGAAATCGATTCAATAGATTCTACTGGAGAATCTCCTAATTTCATTACTGCACCTTTACCGTAAGACTTTTCCAGTTTATCAAGTGTTAGCTGTAGTGCTTTTAATTTATCTGCGTTTGGATTCATTTTTTTAAATTGATGGAGTAAATATAAAATATTTAATCTGTATAAAGGTAGTTAATTTGGTTTTAAAGCTAAATAACTTAGCAAAAGTAAATAATATATTTTGTTTCTTCTGCTTTTTTATCAAAAAATTGTGATGAAATATTAAATCACACTAATATTATTAGCTGTTTGATGATGAGTTTCGTAGTATTTACAGATGGCTGTGATCTCGCAGATGCTGCATTTTGGCGATCGTGCTACACAAACATACCTGCCATGGAGAATCAGCCAGTGGTGAGCAATATGTATAGTTTCGGTTGGTAAATGCTTTACCAGGTCTTTTTCTACTGCCAGCGGAGTTTTCCCTTTGGTGAGGCCTATTCTGTTGGCTACACGGAAAACGTGCGTATCCACGGCCATTGCCGGTGCATTATAGATAACTGAAGCAATCACATTGGCTGTTTTTCTACCTACGCCGGGCATTTTTTGTAACTGATCAATATCTGAAGGCACCTCATTGTTAAACTCATTGAGCAGCATATTGGCCATACCTACGAGGTGCCTGGCTTTATTATTAGGGTAACTTACACTTCTGATATAGTCAAAAACAATGTCGGGTGTTACCTCTGCCAGTGCTTTTGCATTAGGGAAGCGCTGAAACAGGGCGGGAGTAACCTGGTTGATCCTTTTATCGGTGCATTGGGCAGACAGGATCACGGCAACAAGTAGTTGAAAAGGATTGTTGTAGTGGAGTTCTGTTTCAGCATCAGGCTGTTTGGCAGAAAAATGGGCAACGAATTGTTTGTATCTTTCTTTTTTTAGCATGGACAAAGATAATATAGAGAATACAAAAAGCCGCCAGGTTGTGGCGGCTTTTAATTTCATTCTTGAACTACAGGGATCTGGAGTACGCTAGTATCTTGTTGATTGTTTCTTCTTCCGGATTTCTGTTAAGCTGCTCCAACTGTGCTTTAATGCTTTCATAAAACATTAAATCCAGATCGTTGAAATGCTCATTACTTAAGCTTTCCAGATTTTGATTTAAGTAATTCAGGTTGTTGACAGGAGTAGAGGTTGTTATCATAAGCATTAAAAACTGTTTGTTTTTCCTAATTTAACGAAACATTTTAACATTTATTTCAAACTTGTCAACAATATTATTATTGATTTTTTGTGCCCGGGATTTAGGTTACTTCTTTCACCTTCATCATTTTACGCAGGTTGCTCAGTGCATAACGCATTCTTCCCAGTGCTGTATTGATACTTACATCTGTTAAGTCGGCGATTTCTTTGAAGCTCAGGTCTGCATAATGGCGCATAATCAAAACTTCTTTCTGCTCATCAGGAAGTAACTGGATAAGGGTACGCAGGTCGGTATGTGTCTGCTCTCTCAGTATTCTGTCTTCTGCACTTTCTTCATGTATCTGAAGCATGTTCAGCACATCGGTACCATCGGCACTGGTAATAACCGGTGCACGTTTTTCCCTTCTGAAGTAGTCGATCACCAGGTTATGCGAAATACGCATCACCCATGGCAAAAACTTACCTTCTTCATTGTATCTTCCTGAGCGCAGTGTATTGATTACCTTAATAAAAGCATCCTGGAATATATCCTCTGCCAGGTACTGATCTTTGACCAGTAAATAAATAGAGGTATATATTTTTGATTTATGTCTTCTTAAAAGTTCTTCCAATACGGATTCATCTCCGGTTAGATATAACTTTACCAAGTCCTGATCACTATATGATTGTAATTTCATAGGATTATCTGTATACTAATTTCTTGCTTTTTGTATAAAAATGCTTAGTAGAGGTTTTAATCGATAGCGTTTCTCCTATGTTGTTTTAAAGATGGAATTCTGTTCGTTTCAGTTGATAATTCAAAAGAACCATTTTTTTATCAGAATTAAAGAATAAAAGTACTAAAAAAAATTAAAAGTAGTTAAAGAGGAGTATTTTTGCATTCCCGCAGAAAACCAATTCTACGTTTTTTCGGTTATATTAGGTAATTCTATCAGCAAATAAATGAGTAAGGAAATCGAGAAAGATCCACATAAAAACATTATCATAAAGGGTGCCAGGGTACATAACCTTAAAAATATTGATGTTGCCATACCTAAAAACAAGCTTGTAGTTATCACGGGAATGTCCGGTTCGGGCAAATCGTCGCTCGCTTTTGACACGCTTTATGCTGAAGGGCAAAGAAGATATGTCGAAAGCCTGTCATCTTATGCCCGCCAGTTTATGGGAAGGATGAATAAGCCTGATGTGGATTATATTAAAGGTATTGCCCCGGCAATAGCGATAGAACAAAAAGTAATTACGTCCAATCCACGGTCTACCGTAGGTACATCAACTGAGATTTACGATTACCTAAAACTGCTGTTTTCGCGTATTGGAAAAACCTACTCGCCGGTTTCGGGCAGGGTAGTGAAGAAAGATACCGTAAGTACTGTGGTTGATTTTGTCTCTGCCTTGGGCGAAGATAGTATCGCCACCATATTCTGTCCGCTCTACCCGCACAATAACAGGTCTATTAAAGAAGAGCTTGCTATTCTGTTGCAAAAAGGTTTTCTAAGGGTATTCATTGACGATAAAATTTATAAGATTGAAGCGGTGCTGGAGGACGAGGGTTTTGTAGATGTGGAGCTTAAAGACGAGTTTACCGTGAAGATCCTGATAGACCGTATTGTTTTTCATGATGATGAGGAAACATTAAGCAGGCTGGCAGACTCAGTGCAGACGGCCTTTTTTGAAGGGAAGGGCGATTGCTATGTAGAACATGAAGGCACAACAACACATTTCAGTGACCGTTTTGAGCTGGATGATATCCGTTTTGAGGAGCCTACGCCAAACTTTTTCAGCTTTAACAATCCTTATGGAGCATGTAAGCGCTGTGAAGGTTATGGAAATGTAATCGGTATTGACGAGGACCTGGTGATACCGGATAAAAGTAAAAGTGTCTATGACAGTGCTATTGCCCCTTGGCGTGGAGAGAAGATGCGCGAATGGTTAAATAAACTGATTAAGAGTGCCTCGAAGTTCGATTTTCCTATTCACCGCTCTTATAATGAGCTGACAGAGCAGGAACAGCGATTAATATGGACAGGCAATAAATATTTTGAAGGGCTG
>JAATFQ010000186.1 GCA_015655115.1 Sphingobacteriales bacterium | reverse complement strand
TTCACCAAAAGTGACGGAGAACCAATTTGGAGCGGAATAGAACGTCAGTTTAATTGCGGAATGATGGGGTCTGTTTTGCCGAAACTCCCAAATATCAAACCTATCCAAAAGCAGAGGTAATTCACCCAGTTTTTTTCGCTTCCCAAAACTTTCATATTTGTTAGTGCC
The DNA here is from genome assembly GCA_015655115.1 of Sphingobacteriales bacterium. Taxonomy (GTDB): domain Bacteria; phylum Bacteroidota; class Bacteroidia; order Sphingobacteriales; family Sphingobacteriaceae; genus Pedobacter. Next base: position 21,223 of record JAATFQ010000186.1, on the reverse strand, counting down.
AATGGGAATAAAAAAATAAGGCTGGAAATAGTACCGAATAAAGTACCCTGCAGTTTGAAAATTTTTATGATTGCATTTGCATCGACCAACTGTGGTAAACCAGGATTAATACCTTTTTCTAGAGAGGAACGGATAATGTTGCCTTCAAAAAACACTTTATATAATGCAGATGCAAAAAAGATCGAAAGATAAAATAGGCAGATCACTAAAAAAATCGAGAGGAAAATTGTTCCAATTGTGGCAAAAGGTTTTATTATAAAAGATTTCTCCAATGTTCTTCTTTCAAGTTTGTTGATTTCAATTTCTTTATTGATTTGGATCAAACCCTTTACGCTTGTATTTTGGTTGCCTGATTCTAAAATAGATTTTTCTAACTTAAATGCTGAGATCTTCTCAGTTAAATGTCGTTTTTCTATATCACTGGAACTTTTAATTGCATTTATTAGATTTTGTTTATCTGCCTCCAAATTATCTTTTTTACTCTCGAAGGCGATATTAATATTAGAAGTTAACACATTTTTCTTGCTGCCTAAACTGTCGTCTATCGCGTAAAGCCCAATTTGTTCCTTTATATTATTGTATTCAGCTTTAAATATTGGAACACTGCCCTGGCTTTCACTGGATTTTTCGTAACCCTTGATTTTGTACTCTTCAGTGTTAATCTGCGCCGACAAATAAACGAGATTGTGTAATTGTTGTGAAAAAGAATCAACAGGCTCTACTATTTCGATTGGTTCCAAATTTTTAGGGGGTTGAGTTAATGTATATATAGGGATGTCATGATCAATATTATATTTCAATCGATCAAATTCAGCGAGAAACTGCTTGTGTGTCGTAAAATCATCTGAAATATGGATGTTTTCAACATTGTTATTGCTTGCGTTATAAGAATAATTGTAAGACCCGTTTATTGTTGTTCTATTGTCAATAAGGCAGAATTTGTGATGCATCATACCTCTTTCATCTCCCGTTTCGAAAGCGTGAACACTTATGTTTGCGTCAATAAACATCTGCTTTACTATTGCGTTTTGAGCATTTGAGGACAAAATAATTTCCACGAGTACATTTCTGTTTTTTGTCGCAATGATGGCATTAGCGATATCTCGATCAGTAAACCAGGCCATCGCAAGGTAAACGCATTGTTTAGCGTTACTTACTTCAAAAACAATTCTTTGTTTAATTTCCGAGCCGTTTGTAATAATGTCGTTCATATTGATTGTTGACTGTAAAGTGATGGAGACGTTCTACTTCGATCAAACATTCCCGGTTTGAAAATTTAATGGCATTATTCGGAGAACTCATGTCAGCCTACATCATTAAAGGAAATAGATGCACCGGCATAAAACAATAGATATTCACTGCGTATGAGTGAAAAGATCTTTAGAAATTTATCATCCAGATAACCATTGATAAAATCTGGCGAATTATAAAAAAGGTTGAGATTGAGCATTTGAAAGATATTATTTTGTTAAATATATAAGAAAAATTTCAAATAAGTATGCGAACGTAAAGCCCCATGTTGATAATTCTGGGAGCCTTCATCCAACCACTGTATGTGCATGATATTACCGGTCATGTTCGTGATTGCTGTTACTTTGGATAATCGAAAGATTTCTAAGTAACGGGCTCCCGATGAGCAGTAAGTTTTTTTTAACAAGGTAGATACACACAACAATAATTTGAAGACACAGATAAAATAAACTTAAATTATTATTTAAAGATCATGCTTCCTTAATTAGCGATAAGGTCTCCGTTAACGGCAGCATTCAACATATCCTGTGGTAACGTTTTTTTATTTTTCAGTCCTAAGTCCTTTAGCTTACTGGTTTGCAGCACCAGATTATCTTTGCCGGTACTGAGCTGTTTAAATGCATCGTCATATTTTCCTTTCGCTCTGTCCAGGTGTTCGCCGACAGCACTTAGATTTTCAACGAAGCCGACAAATTTATCGTAGAGTTTGGCTCCTCTATCAGCTATATCAATAGCATTGCGATTCTGATACTCCCTTTTCCACAGATCAACGATCAGCTTCAAAGACGTAATCAGGTTCGTAGGACTCAATAAAAGTATCCGTTTGTCGTACGCAAAATTCCATAAATCAGGGTCGCTCTGTAATGCAGCTATATATGCAGGTTCACTCGGAACAAACAGCATGACAAAGTCCAAAGCCTTATCGTAATCATCATAGCCCTTAGCACTTAGAGAAATGATGTGGCCTTTAATAGCGGCGATATGGGCGGCTAATTCCTTTTCTTGTTCTTCAACATCGATGGAAGCGATCAGGCGGGTAAATGCATTCAACGAAACTTTCGAGTCGATGATTACGCTGCGGTTATCCGGGTATTTGATCACCGCATCGGGGCGCATTTTCTTACCCTCAGAATCCGACCGTAAAGGTTTGCCATCTGCGTCAAGCAGTTCATGCTCCATAAAGTATTCTCGGTCTTTAACCAGACCTGAACGTTCCAAAATACTTTCGAGGATCATTTCACCCCAATTGCCTTGAGTTTTCGCCTCACCTTTTAATGCCTTGGTAAGGTTCTTCGCGTCTTCACTGATCATTTGATTCAATAAAGACAACTCTTTGACTTTTTCTCCCAACGAGAAACGTTCTTTCGATTCCTTATCGTACACTTCCTCCACCTTAGTTTTAAATTCCTTCAGGTGCTCACCCAGCGGATCTAAAATATCCTTGAGATTGGTTTTGTTAAGCTCGGTAAACTTCTCGGCTTTGGTTTCCAGTATCTTGTTGGCGATGTTTTCGAACTCGATATTGAACTTTTTGCCAAGTTCCTCCATTTCGCTTTTCTGGGTTTCGAGCTTATCGTTTAGGCCTTTGTTGTCTGCATTGGCTGTGGCCAGCGCCTGGTTCCTTTCGTTCAAACTGTCTTTTACGGTTCTTAACTCGGTTTTTAGTTGCTCCAGCGAATCCTTTTCGGAATGCAATAGATCTAAAGTACCTTTGTAATTGGCATTCGAGGTTGCCAGATTTTGATGTGTTTTGCTGAGTTCAAGTGTGATCGTGTTTAACTCCGTAGTTAAATTAATATTACGTTCTTTTTCAGTCTGTTGGCGATCCAAGGCAGCTTTATTATTGGCATCTGCAGTAGCCAAATTTTGGTGCACTTTGTTTAGCTCAAGTGAGTTAGCCGCAAGGTCCCGGGTCACGCTGGTAATCTTTTCTTTCTCTGTTGCTAAATTTGATTCCAATGATTGATAACCGGCCGAAAGAATACCTAGTTGCTCTTTAGTTTCAGCAAGCGTGGATTGCGTCGTTTCCAGCGTTTTATTAAGTTCGTTTTTTTCAGTTGACAGCTCGTTCATGCTTTTTTCAGCATTTTGCAGGTTTGCCTCGAAAGTTGCCCGATAGGCTGTAAAAGCCTTGTCAAGTTCAATGTATTCCTCACTGGAACCAGGGGGTAATTTGGTCTTACTGGCTTTGGCTATAAACCAGCCTAATAGCGTACCGACAACAAGGCCGGCAAGTAAATATACGAGCATATACATGATACTTATTTTAACTTTAATCTAGTCTAAATGTACAAATACGGGTTGACATAAAGCTTACTTATCCTTTGGCTTTGGTACGTGAGGTTTTAAATCAGGATACTTCGGCTGGTTGGGCGGGTCAACACGCCTTCTTCTGTCGTCTGACCCATCCTCTTTCTTAGGTTTCGGTCCGGGTTTAATCGCTTGAATTGTTTCCATGATAACGATTTTAATATTTAAATTCAAATGTAGTAGTCCATGATCTGTGTTTTCTACGGTTTCCCGTAAAAATTTCCATATAATGGAATGTAATTTTGAGATACAATAAAGAAAAATGCTATGTCAGTAAAAATTGCCTTTAAAAAAAAGATAACGGCAATCATGAAAATCCGTACGTTGCGATCAAAAGCATGAACTGGTTGGATGAAGCCGATCAAAAATCCGGAACCAGCTCCCGTGAGGAAATGTACAATTTTGTAAAAGACGGCGGCGAGGCATACGTAAAAGATGCAGCCGGTAACAAAGCAAAACTTATTGCAAGAACTACTGATACGGGAACAAAGTATGTAAAAACGGTAGCTGATGATGTAAAATCCGATAATCTGTTAAAAATTAAGGAATGTAGCTAACACGGAAATGACGAAACTTAAACCTTATTAATTTTTATATTATGCAAATCAATCGTTACGGCAAGACGGGCGTCCAGGCAAAAGCTGATCGGCTGTTATAGACAAGACGATGAAAAATACGTTGCCAATGCCGATGAACCGACAATAGATCTGCCAATGCATATGTCAATTTGCCGATTACTCAAGAATAATCTAAAAAAGGAGACATTATTATTATTTCTTTATAATTGGCTGACTATTAGATTACAAAGCCTTTCGTGAATTAAGTAAGATCTTACTTACATGGCTTTCGTCTGTCAGGCCAAATTCAGCGGCGATCTGCTTGAGGCTGTAATTACCGCTATCCAGCCTTTGCTCGATCAGGTTTTTACGGTAATTGCCAATGTAATCCCTTAGAGTTATTCCTGCATTTCTTTTGAAATATGGACCGATATAATCAGGGGTGGTGTTAAAGTGTGCGGCCATAACAAGAGATTTGAGTTTGGCAGGCGCATAGATATGTTTATGCACATAGCAAAATACGGCCTGCATGTCTCTGCTACGGCGGGAAGTTATCCGTAACTCCGGCATATTCCGCTGCAAAAGCGCTGCCAGCGCAAGCACCTGTAGCCAGATCAGCTGCTCATTGGACATCATATCTTGTTTTAAGGAAACAATTACATTGATGATCGCCTCTGCAGTACAGTGATCCGCTGAATTGAGCCGAAAGCCGGAAAGATGGGTTTCTTTACTTTTGATCAGGTATTCCAGTTGCTGCAAACCATACGAAGAACCAGAATTAACGTAATGGATATAAGCATCGGTGAATTTTATAAACACGAATCCTGTTGGAATTTCGATTTCAAAGTAATGTTCCTCGTTGGGTCCGACCATGAAAATGCCCCCATTGGTATAAGCGATACTGTTCCCGTTAATATGATGCGTGCCGCTTCCCCGCCGGATCACGATCAACTCATAATGATTATGCCTGTGCGGAAGATGCGGCCACACCGCAGCATCAAATTCAGCAATAACCAGAGGCTGAAACTGTTTATAGTGTTTCATAACGGAAAGATACAAAATTATAGGGGTAATTTACAAATGCTTCACCTTCCTTAATCTCGAATTTTGTTCAACAACAATAACAACAACAAATTTATTCATATGCAAAAGACAGCATTAGTGGTTGGGGCAAACGGTGTTATTGCGTCCAATCTTATTCATTATTTACTGGAACTTGGGGACTGGAACATCATCGGTTTATCCAGGCGGGGAGGCACCGATAGTGAAAAATTAAAATATTTGGCCATCGATCTCCTTGACGCCGAACAATGTAAAAGCAAGCTCATCGGCTTAAAAGTAGTTACGCATATCTTTTATGCTGCTTTTCAGGATCGTCCTACCTGGGCGGAACTCGTGCCGCCTAATCTGGCGATGCTTGTCAATGTGGTAGAAGCAGTGGAAGCGGTTGCCATAAACTTGCAGCATATCAGTTTAATGCAGGGGTACAAAGTATATGGTGCCCATCTCGGCCCGTTTAAAACCCCGGCAAAAGAAAGCGACGGCGGCCACATGCCGCCGGAATTTAATATCGATCAGCAACAGTTTTTAGAGAACCGCCAGCAAGGCAAGTCATGGACATGGTCGGCGATCAGGCCGTCAGTAGTTGCCGGTACCGCATTAGGCAACCCGATGAACCTGGTGCTGGTGATCGCAGTCTATGCATCGATTTCCAGGGAGCTGGGCCTGCCTTTGCATTTTCCTGGTAAACCCGGTGCTTACGACAAGTTGCTGGAAATGACGGACGCGGGTTTATTAGCCAAAGCTACCGTTTGGGCAGCTACGAATGATCAATGTGCCAACCAGGCTTTTAATATTACCAACGGTGATTTGTTCCGCTGGAATGACATATGGCCAAAGATCGCCCGATACTTCAATCTGGAAACTGCCCCGCCTTTGCAGCTATCCCTGCAAACGGTGATGGCAGATAAAGAGCCTTTATGGAAGCAGATACAGGAAAAACACGGTTTGGCGCAACATACTTACCAAGAGCTTTCCTCATGGCCCTTCGGTGATGCGGTTTTTGGCTGGGATTATGACTTTTTTGGCGATGGCACCAAAGCGCGCAGGTTAGGTTTTCACGAATTTGTCGATACTGAAAATATGTTCATTGGGTTATTTGATGAACTAAAGGCGATGAAAATAATTCCTTAATAGCCGGCTACTAAGCCTAATCGACGAAGTCTTTACACAGTAAGGCTTCGTCTTTAATTACAATTTCAAAAATCTTTTTCTCTAAATAATTTGGTTGGGTCATGATAAACCCAATTTCTAGGTGAGAGAAAAAGCCCAGTCAAGTCCAGTGCGGAAGTGGATTTGCTGTATACTTATAGTAAGTTTGTTATCCCTATAGAAACCAAATCAGGCAGTACAGGCAGTTTAAAATCACTCCATCTGTTTATTGAAGCAGCACACCATCCATACGCCATCCGGATGTATGGAGGCGTCTTAAAGGTAGAGAAAGCTTTTACCCTCCAATAAAAAACCATATCATATATCTGCGTTATATAGTGATATAAGGGCGATTTTTACAAGATCTTCCATAAACTGGTTCGATCTTAGTACGTCCGGGGGGTACTAACCGGAATCGAACACATCGATTCTGGTTTTTTTACGGATTTTTCCCACTTAAAAGTTCTTTAAGGTGTGTTCAAAGTATTCCTGATAAACATCAATTTACTCAAACAATATAAGCGGGCTATCTTTAAACCAAGATGTTGTATAATCAATTGATCCCAATCGGCATAGCAGAAGTCACTATCATTTAGTGGAACTTGAAAAAAGGCGTAAATTTTAACACTAAAATTGATATCAATTTATGAGTCTTTACCATGCAATTCGTTTGAACTGTACTCTCGGCAGCGCCGAGAGTATCTAAGACTCTTGTTTATTTAACAAGTTTTCAAGCTTTAGCAGATGTTTAGGAGACGGAGTACGATTTTTACTTTCCCATTCGGTCACGGTTGAAGGGTCAACTTTAAGCAGATTTCCAACATCTGGGAAGTGGTTCCGTTTTTATGTTGAAAAGCTTTTATCCGCCCAGAAGGTGTCGTTTCGTCAAATTGTATGGGGTTGTAGCCCAAAAATTCAATGATTTTTGGATAGAAAATAATTTGTGGTAAACTCCTGATGTTTTCCCAGTTGGTAGTCAGTGGGTTCATGTTTAACATAAGGTCTCGAACATCATCGTTACAAATTAATTGATAATACTATCATAAGTTTCATTAATTAAGGCTACTGAAATTTTTTCATCGATTAACGGGCAATATTCTGGTCTTTCGTTTTCTGTATGAAACTTGACTTTCCGGCTTACGAAACCACCTTTGCAAATATCTTTGAACTCACATCCTAAGCAAGATTTTGGTAAATTCAATGCGTTATCTTTCAGGCTATTAAAATATGCTGAATTCCTAAGATCTTTGATTGGAGTTTCGAAAACGTTACCCAATTTAAACTGGTGAAGACCGAAAAACTCGTAGTTGGGATACAGATCCCCATCTGGCATCATATCAAGTCTTGAATTAAAAGCTTTATCTCCATACAGGTATTCAGCCAATGGATTTTCTGCTGCAAAACCGTAAAAGTTTTCTTTGATCAGAAAATCATAATGACAATTAGAATCAACCGTAATTCCATATTGTCGAGCTACCTTTTTTGCCTTTGATCGTATCCTGCTGGTACAGTGACCCATGCAGAGAAACAGTTTTCAGCAATTTTCGAATCTACCTCGAAGTAACGGGTTTGTGGAAAAATCGTCTGGAATGAAGGTGTGATTTCCTCCAGATTTACCGCCAAGGAAGGTACATTTCTTTGCGTTTGGGCTCATTCTTTAAACGTTGTTTTATTGTTTTCCATGGCATAAAATTTATGTGCGTGCAATATAAAAAAAACTACTTTTGCTCGTGATCTCTGGCTCAAAGCAAATTGGTCAAGGGAATGCAAAGGAAAAAGATGGTACACAAACAGTAAATGGTATTAATTCTTGGATCTAGACGACCTAAGCGCCAAATATAGCAGTCCATCATAGCTTGGTCCACGTTTTAATAATGAGATACAACCGCTCTTCCAGCGTCCTTACGGATAGCCTTAACCTTGACTAACAATGCGATAAATACCCCGGCTAAAAGCATTGAGATGCCTGCTGTGACGAATACACCAGAGATACCGGCATAATTAAATAGTAATCCGCCCATGGCCGCTCCCGCTGCAATGGCGCCTTGTACTGCTGCTACAACCATTCCTCCAGCACTTTCTGCCTCATCTGGAACTGCAGTGGACACCCAGGTTGACCATGCAACTGGCACACCGCCGAAAGCCATTCCCCAGACGGCAATTAGCAATGCATGTCCAGTAAAAGAGGGTGGTAACAATACCAAGAGCAATGCTACAACTCCAACCAAAATTGGCATAATTATTAATGTCCGGCGCAGACTGTGTTCCATGAGCCGTCCTGCCAGAAGCGTACCGGCAAAGTTCGCTGCTCCAAAGCCCAACAACATCATGGCTATTCCATCAGCGCCAATTCTTATTGTATCCTCTAAGAAGGGACGGACGTAAGTAAAAAGCGAATAGTGGCCCATATGTGCCAGCACGCAGCCCAGCATTCCTGCTATTATGCCCGGACGCAGCAGTACTTTAAGCACTGTTGTAGATTTGGCTGCCCGCTGTGAAGGCAGGTTTGGCAAAGTAAACCATTGAAAAACTAACGTCACTATACCAACTGCCGCCGCTGCATAAAAGGCACTGCGCCAGCCGAACAAGCCTCCCAGATAGCTGCCCAGAGGCACAGAGACTACAGTTCCGACAGCTATGCCACTGAAGATTATCGATAAGGCACGTGGCACCAATTTCAAAGGTACAAGACGCATTGCTACTGCTGCTGCCATTGCCCAAAAGCCTCCAAGAGCAATTCCGAGTAAAGTACGCATCAATAAAAGCACGATTATGCTTGATGAGAAAGCAACAAAAAGATTAGAGACGATCATCAAAGCAGAAAAGCTGAGCAATACGAGCCTTTTGTCTAAAGATCGTGTAAGTCCGGGTAGCAACAGTCCGGAAAACAATGCGGCTATTGCGGTCACAGTTACCGTCTGACCTGCTACCGCTTCTGAAAGACCTAGTTCTGAAGCCATCGGTGTCAGCAGACTGGCAGGCAGGTACTCTGCTGTTAATAATCCAAAGACGCCCATTGTTAGCGAGAAAACCGCTGTCCATGCTGGAGAGATTGGTTGAGTATTATCCTTATTAAAAAGGTTGACATCTGATAAATGAGCACCATTACTATTTTTTTTACATAGATTTTCACTTTCCATAAATACATTATTTTTATGAAGCAAAGCTCCATTTTATGGTTAGTTTAAAATTATGTTAATCAAACATATGATTATTAACTTGGTGTAAGATCGGACATTTATAGAAAATCTACGGTTAAACAGCCATCTTTCTAATGACATGGTATGGGATATTATACCAGGGAGAAAGAATTAAATGTAGAAGGTGATTGATATTTACTTTATAGTTTGGAAATGGGTGTACAGAGAGTTTTCCTGTACTTTAAAGGGGTTGTATTTGTTTGCTTCTTAAAAAAAATGATGAAATTTGCCGAATATTCAAAACCCAGGCTATAGGCAATTTCTGTTATATCCCAATTACTGAACTGTAATAATGCTTTTGCCTCGTTAGTAATTCTATTGGCAATCCATTCTGTGGTAGTTTTGCCTGTGCTTTCTTTCAAAACTCTGTTCAGCGTATTTGTATGTACGTTGAGCTGCAAAGCAAATTCTTTAGCTGTTTTGAGTTTCAAAGTTTGTGTAGGGGCGTCGATAGGAAACTGCAGTTCTAACAGTTCCAGGAACATAGTAGTGATACGCTCTGCTGAATTGACTGGCTTATAAAATGTATCCGGAGGTTGTATTTTCATTGCCTCATGCATAATGACCTGCACGTAGCTTCTTAATAATTCATATTTATGAGCGTATCCGGAACGGTTCTCAAGGAACATGTTTTCAAAAATACCTTTTAATAACTCAATACTCTCTATTTTAGGAAAAAACAAATGATTTCCTCCTATCTTAAATAAAGGTGAATGTGAAAGGCTCTCACTTTTAAGGCTTTGGTTTATGAAGTCCTCAGTGAAAAGACAGAAATAGCCTGCTTGATCGGTCGAAGTAGGCTCCCACGAGTAGGGAATTAAAGGATTAAAGAAGGTAATGGATGGTTTATCAATCCTGATGACTTTATCAGCATAGCTTAATATTCCAGTACCTCTTGTGATCATAGATATTTTATAGAAATCCCTGCGGTTGGGCGGCAGGGATGTACTATCACAAGAAAATTCTTCTCTTTTATACACGTTGAATTGTCCATTTTTAGAGTATTCCCATCCATGTCGGCTATGAAAATCGCTTATATTCTCTTTTTTGTTCATTTCACAAAATTATGAAATAAAAACATTTAGAAGTTTTTGTTTAATTGAGATTGCAGGATTAAGATCACACTAAAATAACAGAATTTTTTGTCTTCACAGTTAGGCCTATAATTGTCAACTGAAGGCCAAACAAAAATTACAATCTTGAAGCACACAAAGAATATGTATTAATCTAAAATAAATCCGAATCTCCTGAGCCATAAACCAAGGTCAATATCAAATTATAATGGTTTAACTCCTCTTTCCAAAATCGGATTTAGCTTAACCAACATCCCCTTATTTGGGCGATTCTCCTCCAATTCCCAACTACAAACAGTACCTCCGTCAACTCCTAGAATTTTTCCCATTTGCTTTTGACCAGACCATTATTGTGTCTGTACGTTTTTAACTTTCCTGAAAGAGTATCCAAATCAAATGCAATTGGCATGTAACCCAAGAAGTTTATAATATGCGGAAAAAATTGAATTTGAGGAATACTTCGATTTTTTTCCCAATTTCTAATCCAGTCTTCACTAACTTCACAAATCCTTGCCACGTCTTTTTGAAGTAGATTTAGTTCTATTCTTTTCTTTCTTATATGATCACCTATCGATATTGGATTTTCAGGATAGGAAATAGGCATTAGTTTTCCGGTTTGGCTTTCAAAACGCAAACAAGGCAACGCAGGAATGTCGAAGTGGCTACCTTCCGTTGCCTTGTTTGCGAAGGGTTTCTTTATTTTTGGTTATTCTAAGACAACAATTAACAGTCGTAGTTCTGAAATGCAGATTATCATAAACTCATCATCAAAAACTAAAATTTTGATTTGAATAATGGAATGAGTTTATGATATTCAACTAAAAGAAAGGATATTCCAGAGTCACTGGGGATAGGTCTGATTTGTAAAGCGTACAGGTATTTGATTCAGTTTAATTATTGGGAAATGAGGGAATAATGGTGCGCCCGGCACGGGCGGAAACTCTAGGGTGGAAGTCCCGAACGTGCCTTGATAGTGGGAAATGTTAACTTAAGGCAAGGGTGTCCTCCGCGAGGAGGAATCTGAAGGAAGCCGGCGGTAAATCTCTGGCCTGACGAACAGGAAGCAGATGAGGCAATGATATGTGGGTAAGTTTGCTATACAAAACGAAGCCCGAAACTATCCGAAACATATTGTTGTAGATCTGACAGGTAGATGGAGAGAAAGTTTGCGTTCTTACCCGGGGAGATCTGATCAATCGTCGTCAGAGAGGGAAGCGCCCCTTGAAGGGACAAGGATATGTAGTGATACCTATCCGGTTCATCAGAAGTCAGCAGAAGCCATAGTACCTTTTTATAGGGAAGAGCTGAACATTAAACGTCGGAGTGGACACTGGAAATGGGATGTTGGCTAAGAAAGCAGAAAACTCTGAATAGAGAGCTGCCCTGCGAGGAATATGCTGATGAGTCAGACACAGGTTTCTCTCGTAATCTTATTCAACTTTGCTCGATGGGGTTCCAGATCGGACTACCGGTTACCACCTTTTAACCCAAGCTTACATAGATGTGATCCTCAGGCCATATCTATGTGGGTTATGCTTCATCCCTATACCCGGGAGATTGGAATCACACCAATACAGATCTACAGTTAAACGCATCACTACTTTCTACACTTTCCGGCTGTCTCAGCAGTTCCGGTGTAAACGGATCGCAGACCAAAAGTGACGAAGAACCATTTTGGTGTGTTTTATCCAGGGTACTACCATATTTCGATTATTAAAACCCTTTAGAGTATCTTGCGGTATCGATAATGTCAATTTATTCTTTCCTATTTATTTATATTCGTATACTTACACCTCTATGGTATCCCTTGCTCACTTATCGGATAATGAACTGCTGTTGCTGTTAAAGCGAGGGAATGATTTTGCATTTTCTGAAATTTACAATCGGTATTGGGGAAAGATGGTTTCTTATGCAGTTCGATTAACCAAATCGGAAGATGAATCTGCTGATTTAGTGCAGGAGATTTTTGTTTCGCTTTGGAATAGAAAAGAGACACTGGAAATAAAAGGCACTTTAGCTTCCTATTTAATAAAGAGTACCAGAAACCTTTGTCTGCGATTTATTGAGCGAAATATCCATCCCACTGATTTTATCAATAGACTAGCAGAACATACTATTGATAAGAGTCAGAATATCGAAGAAAATATTTCTTTGAAAGAGTTACAGGAGCATATTTATTGTTGTGTTGCCAAACTTCCGAAGAAAATGCAGGAAGTTTATCTTTTAAGTAGAGATGAGCAATTGTCTTATCGCGAAATAGCTAAAAAACTCGGGATTACCGAGGGAACTGTGAAAAAACAAATTAGCAATTCGCTAAAAATTATTTCAGAATCGCTAAATGGCAAGGTTTCAGTGCTCATACCAATTATATTTGTGCATCTTTTAAAAATAATTTGATTTTTTTTAAAATAAATCTACTACCAAACACATCTTTTCGGAATATGTATTTATAAGACGCTATCAATGCGTTTAAAATAGCTATGAAAACCGAGCAAGCAAAACAATTATTAACAAGATACCTAGCAGGTAATGCCAGTGCCAAAGAGATACATATGGTGGAATCGTTTATAGAGGAAGAGCTTCTGGCAAATTCCTGGAATATTTCTGAAGAACAGAAAAAGATCTTTGGGTTAAAGCTTAAAGAAGGTATAGATCAGCAAGTGTTGGGCAACGGCAAGGCAACCAAAGGACTTAAAGTGCAATCGAAATTTAGAAAAATTTGGATGGTTTCGGCAGCAGCAGCAGCGGTAATTGCTGTCGTTACTTTGGCATGTTTCTATGTAGTTAAAATAAAGAATGAAAGTTGGAGCAACAGATTCGCTAATGATGTTGCTCCAGGTGGAAATAACGCAGTTTTAACGCTTTCTGATGGAAGGAAAATTAATTTAACGGATAGCAAAACAGGAGAATTGGCCAGTTTGAATGGTATCAGTATTAAAAAAGCTGCAAACGGACTTTTAGTCTTATCTGTGGTAAATGATGCTTCAAACGTAAATCAGGATCAATTAAATACAATTGAAACGCCAACTGGCGGACAATATCAGGTAAACTTACCCGATGGATCGCAGGTATGGCTAAATGCCGGTTCGAAACTGAAATTTCCAACACGTTTTGCAGGCCTTCACAGAACTGTTGAGTTAAATGGGGAAGCTTATTTTGAGGTAGCCAAAGATAAATCGCATCCTTTCGTTGTTCAAAACGATAAACAAGATGTAGAAGTATTGGGCACGCATTTCAATATTAACGGTTATGATAACGAGCCCGTGATTAAAACAACGCTATTAGAAGGGTCTGTTCGAGTAAGCAATAAATCAGGCGAAAAAATAATTACTCCAGGAGAACAATCTGTAGTATATGGTAACTATTTAGAAGTAAAAGAAATCGATCCAGCTTTGGCCATCGATTGGAAAAACGGCGAGTTTCGTTTCAAAGATGAAAGCTTAACCAGTATCCTTCGCAAGTTATCGCGTTGGTATGGCGTAAAGTTCGAGATGGAAAACAGTTACGAAAAAATGCCTTCGTTTTCGGGATCTGTATCAAGATTTGATCAGATTTCGGTGGTGTTAAAAATGCTTGAAGAAACAGGAAACATTAAATTTTATATCAATGGTAAAGTTGTAACCGTAAAATAATACAACAATAGGGCCTAACCAACCCAATGAATTAAAAATTAAATATTAACCAACTAAACCCAAACCATGATGAAAAAGCTACTCTAGCCGCGTTAAAGAAAATGAAAGGTTTAAAAGAAAAAAGCCATGAATGTGTTACCAGCACATCCATGGCAAAATATCTGAGTTAACCCTTTAAAAACGAATTCTGAAGTCCATTTACGCATTAACCCAAACACACGAAAGTATGAATTTTAATCCTTTTTACCAAAGGAGGTCTTTACCGTTCCTGCCTAAAAAAATCCTATTCATTATGAAGCTCACCCTCATCATCATGACGACCTTGCTCATGCATGCTAGTGCCAGCAGTTTCTCTCAAAAACTTACTTATTCAGGAAAAAATGTAACCATTGAGCGGGTATTTAAAGAAATAGAGAAGCAAACTAATTATAGGGTTTTATATGCCACAAATACTATAAACGACGCTACGAAAATCAACGTTAACTTTAAAAATGCTCCCTTAAAACAGGTTATTGATTCTCTTTTGAAAGATCAATCACTTACCTATAATATCGAACAAAATACCGTTCTGATTAAAAAGAAAGGGAAATCTTTTATCGATAAAATTAGTGAAATGTTCAATGCATTGCGTTTTAATGGTCGCATTGTTGATGAAAGTAATAACCCGCTTGCTGGTGCAACTGTTGCCGTAAAGGGTACAAAAAAATACGCAGTAACTACTGCATCTGGCAGTTTTTCACTCGATCTTAATGAAAACGACATACTGGTAATTTCATATATCGGCTACGAAACCAAAGAGCTTAAAATTACACAAGGCTTATTGCAAAGTGGTGTAGCCGGATTATTGGATATTAAACTAAATCTATCATCATCTTCTTTAGAACAGGTTCAGGTTATTGGATATGGGATAACGACCAAAAGGCTCAATACCGGATCCGTAAGCTCAATTACAGCTTCAGATATAGGTAAGCAAACTATCGAAAATCCCTTATTAGCCATGCAGGGCAGGTTAGCCGGCGTACAAATTACACAAGATAATGGTTTGCCGGGAGCGGGCGTGAGAATGAATATCCGTGGGGCATATTCGCCACTTTCTGGTGCAGGATTTATTCCTTTGTATATCGTTGACGGTGCTCCCTTTACTTTATTTAACGGTGCACAACCAGCAAATGATAACCTGAATGCGAATGGCGTAAGTGCGGCAAATGGTCCTGTAAGCCCATTTAGTGTAATTGCACCTGAAGATATTGAAAGAATAGATGTGCTTAAAGATGCCGATGCAACCGCTATTTACGGTTCTCGTGGGGCAAATGGTGTTGTTTTAATTACCACCAAAAAAGGAAAAGGTGGAAAAACCAGTTATAATTTTAATGTTAATTCTGGCATAAGCAATGTTTCCAATTATATACCGATGATGAATACCGAGGATTACTTAGCCATGAGAAAAGATGCCTTTGCAAAATCAGGTGTAACACCCACAGCGGCAAATGCTTTAGATTTGTTGCTTTGGGACCAAAACGCTTACACCGATTGGCAAAAATATTTTATTGGCCATACCGCTCATACTACTAATGCAACGGCATCGGTAACAGGAGGCAATGCACAAAATGCATTTTTATTTAGTTCAACTTATCGCAAACAAGGTACAGTGTATGGAAACGAATTTGGTGCCACTACTTTTTCGAGCAGATTAAATGCTTCTCATAAAAGTTTAGATGGAAAGTTTAGCATAGATGGTACAGTAAACTATTCGTACATGAAAAATCTTTTGCCCAATTCCGATTTGAGTACCCTTTACAGGCTTGCACCAAACTATCCATTGTATAATGCCGACGGAAGTGTTAACTGGACATCTACAAGTCCCTTATCGTACTATCAACAAACTACTAATGCGCAAACCAATAATTTGATTTCAAATTTAAATCTTAACTACCAAATTACGGACGGATTAAAATTTAGAACCAATTTGAACTATAGTAGTACTCGGTTTAAACAGGAACAAATTACTCCGGCAAGTTCCCAAAGCCCTTTGGCAACGCAAACCAGTACCCTCAGGTATACAGATAACGAAAACACCAACTATATTATAGAACCCCAACTGGTTTATAACACTAAAATAGGCGAGGGAAACTTAGAGGCATTATTGGGTACTACCTTTCAACAAAACAAATCTGAAGGGATTTCTTTAACCGGTACGGGGTATAATAATGAAAGTTTAATCTACTCCTTAGCCGGAGCCTCTGCCGTTACAACAAGTTATAATGCCAATGCTGTTTATAAGTATAACGCAATTTTTGCCCGTTTAAATTATAACTGGAAAGGGAAATATATCGTAGATGGAACTTTTAGGAGAGATGGCTCATCGCGGTTTGGCAGCAATAACAAGTTTGGTAACTTTGGCGCAGTAGGAGCCTCCTGGATTTTTACCGAAGAAGATTTTGCGAAAAATATCAGCTTTTTGAGCTTTGGTAAATTAAGGGCAAGTTACGGTATTACTGGTAACGACCAAATTCCAAACTATCAATACCTCCCACTCTACACCGTAGGCGGGTCAACTTTCAGTTATAATGGTTCAACCATTTTAATTCCTTCTAATATTGAAAACCCTGATTTAAAATGGCAAAGCAATAAGAAGATGGATTTAGCATTGGAAATGGGTTTCCTAAAGGATAGGATTTCCGTCACAGCAAATTACTATCGTAACCGTGTATCAGATATGTTGAACTACATTAACACACCTACACAAATTGGTTCAAGTGGCTATTATTCAAATTTAGACGCAACCATTCAAAATAGCGGTTTAGAATTGGAGCTGAACACAGTGAACATTGCTTCTGGTAATTTTAAATGGACAACCAATATTAATTATACCAAATCGAGAAATAAATTGTTGAGCTTTGAAAATCTGGAAAAAACAACTTATGCAAGTACATATATTGTTGGCCAGCCTACTGATATTGCGAGATACTACCATTATACAGGGGTAGATGTTACCACCGGTTTGCCTACTTATGCAGACCTTAATGGCGATGGTAGTATTACCTTTGCGGGCGATAGATATATTGTTTACTATGGTAATCCTTGGTATGGGGGTATAAATAACAGCATTAGCTACAAAAGCTTTTCACTCGATTTTATGTTCCAGTACAACCATCGTTACGGTGTATTATACCCATCACTTGGCACTAGCCCAATAGGATTAAGCTATACCAATGAAACTACTGCCATGTTAGACAGATGGACTTCAACCACGTATAATGGTCAATTTCCTGCCGCATCTACCGTAACTAATACGGCCTATACTACTTTATCAGCTTCTGATGTGAACTGGGGCGATGCTTCCTATCTAAAATTAAAAACCGTCAGTTTAAGTTATACTTTTCCCAAAGCAATTAGCAATAAATCAAGGTTTTCTAATCTTAATGTTTACGTACAGGGACAAAATATTTATACCTGGGCTAAACAGAAATATGTTTACGACCCCGATACCACTGTACCAGGAACAGGGTCTGCATTGGGCTCGGGTCGGTATGCTGCTGCGCCGCAGGCCCGTACCGTTGTTTTAGGGTTAAACTGTTCATTTTAATTAAACTATTATGAAAATCAATTATATGTTTTATAAAAAATTATTAGCAATTGGATTGGTGTTGGGTATGCTTTCCTCGTGCGAAAAATATGTAGATGCTCCTATAGGCTCCAATATGATTTCGAAAGAAGCGGCCTTTAACAGTGACAACTCTGCAACAAGTGCAACTTTGATACTATATTCATATAATCCAACCGTTGGTCACTTACAATATGCTACCTGGCTTGGCGGTTTATCGTCAGATGAGCTTCAGTATACAGGTACAACCGCAAATTTCATTGAATTTGCCCAAAATGTAATTGCACCTGGCAACACCAATTCGCTGAATTATTTGTGGACCTACCCTTACCAGGTAATCAGATATTGTAATTTAATTATTGATGGGGTTAGCAATTCTTCAGCAATTAGTGCCGCTACCAAGAACCAGCTCATTGGCGAGGCCAAGTTTTTTAGGGCATTGATGTATTTTAACATGGTCAACTACTTTGGCGGTGTGCCCATATCATCAGACCCTATCGAGATTAACAATGCCTTTAAACCACGTGCCACCATAGCCGAAGTTTACAGTTACCTTATTGCCGATCTAAAAGATGCCCAAGAACTTTTGCCTACAACTTATGCAGGTACGGCAGCATTAAAAATAAGGGCAAATAAATGGGCAGCTACTGCCTTGCTGGCAAAGGCTTATCTTTACAATAAAGATTATGTAAATGCCGAGGCCGAAGCAACGAAAGTAATAGGTTCGGGAATGTATACCAAGGCTACCTTGGCCAATGCCTTTATCAATACCAGTAGTGAAACTATTTTACAATTGGCCACGTTATACGGTGCATCTGTATTCACTACTTTTAGAACTTCGAGTTCAGCTGCTACGGTTGCGCCACCTACTTACGTGTTAAATAGCAATTTCACTAAAGATTTTGAAATTAATGATAACCGTAAAACCTCATGGGTAGACTCTACCACATACAATTCGGTAAAATATTACAGGCTTGGGAAATATAAAGTGCAAGCGGCTTCGGCTAGCGCAACAGGAAATGAATATACCGTACTCTTACGTTTGGGCGAAGTGTATTTGATTAGGGCCGAAGCCAGGGCACAACAGGGAACAAATATACTTGGCGCACAGCAAGACTTGAATGAGATTCGTAACCGTGCCGGTTTGGGTAACACCACCGCGTCATCACCTGCCGATTTGCTTACTGCCATAGCCAAAGAGCGCAAATTGGAACTATTTGGTGAATACGCCAACAGGTGGTTCGATTTAAAACGCACCGGAAAAGCTGATGAGGTGTTAGTTCCGTTGAAATCAACGTGGAAAACTACTGCACAGTTATACCCAATTCCTGAGGCACAAATTTTATTGAATTATAACTTAATACAAAATTTAGGGTATAATTAAAGGGTGGTGCTCATTGTTTATCAATGAGCACATATATCATTGAAAAGAAATGAATTTGAACAGGGTATCCAAAAAGCAGTAATGTTGTCACATTGTGCCTATCGAAAGGTGTGCAGTTACAAAATAGGCTTCGACGAACCTCCGAAAGGTCGGAACGGGTCATTTCGATTTTATCGGAAAACTCAGCCTGACAGTTGGATTAGACCTTTTTGGAAACCCTTTTCTTACTATTAAATATAAATCTATAACAAATGAGCACAAAATTAAGGTTAGCGTTTGGTAGCATGGTACTTTTATCGTTGATGCTATTTAATTACGCCAAAGCCCAGCAACAAAAAACAGCCGATACTACGGCGCAATATCTGAACAAACTTTTTTCATCAAAAGATACGTTGGATAAAAAAGTGCTATTACTTAAATTGGACGAATTGTCGAAAGCGGCAATCGAAAAAGAGATGGTCTTAGCAGCTAACTACTTTTACAGATTGGGCAACCAAAGACAGTCCGAACTGCTTTATAAGCAAGTTGCCGAACGTTTTCCACAAGGTAAACAAGCTAGACAAAATGCTGCACAGCCCATCTATAAACTAACTACTGCCACCGAAACGGAAGTGGCTTACAAAGAGTGGTTAAATAAATTTCCATTTAGAAATTATGAAAATGTGAAAGTCGATGACAGGTTGATATATGACTATGTAAGGTCTAACATTGCAACGAAATATGCAGTCGAAAAAAATATAGCTAAAACCAATGAGTATGCCGCAATGTTAGAGGTTGACTTTTGGAAAGGCAATGCTTATTCAAGTATTTCCAGTGCATTTTACAAAAACCGAGATTTACAAAATGCTGAAATTTATGCTAAAAAGGCAATGGATAATGCATTTTCTTATATTAATGATAAGAAAGGGACTGAAAGTTGGGCAAAATTTGCTGCATCGGGCTATGCAGGTTTAACGAGTACCTATGCAAATATTATTTTTGAGGAGAAAAAATATGATGAAGCCTTAAAATTTTCGGAGATAGCTTATAAAAATGCGAAAAGCCTAACGCCAACGATAAATTATAGGTATGCTCAGATTTTAATGGGGTTGAATCGAAATCAGGAAGCATACAATAAATTGGAAGAGGTGGTTAAAGAGGGAAAAGCATCAGAAGCTATGGCCGTTGATTTTAAAAAACTTTACATCAAAACCAAGGGAAGTGATATTGGGTTTGAGACTTATGCCGCAGCGTTACGAAAAAGTTATTTAGAGAACCTGAATAAAAAGTTAACTAAAGAGATGGTAAAAGAAACTGCCCCCGGCTTTACCTTAAAAGATATAGAAGGTAAAACAGTTTCTCTTACAGATTACAAGGGCAAAATCGTAATATTAGATTTTTGGGCAACATGGTGTGGACCTTGTAAGGCATCCTTTCCGGCAATGCAAATGGCAGTTAACAAGTTTAAGGAAGATAGTAATGTTAAGTTCCTGTTTATTCATACTTGGGAACAAAGCGAAACTCCGCTTAAAGATGCAACAGATTACATTAAGAATATGAAATATACTTTTAATGTGATAATGGACAGTAAAGATGCGCAAACTAAAACCAATAAGGTGGTAAGTGCTTATAAAGTGAAGGGCATTCCTGCAAAATTTGTAATAGATGCAATAGGTAATATTCGATTTAAGCTGACTGGTTTTGACGGTAGTAATGAAGCTGCTGTTGATGAAATAACTATGATGGTTGACATGGCCAAAATCCAAAAGTAAAATTAGATATACCAAATGGGGCTGTATCAAATCACATTGATGCAGCCTTTTTCTATTTTTATGACTGTTCAACAAGGGATTTCGACACAGATCTGGTGCGCAGTAAGCCTGCGTATTTCAGTGAAACTGGTTCTTCCCCACTTTTGGTGGTAATTATGATAATTGAAGGCTAATGTTCGTTAGAAATTAATGAACCTTGCGAATCTAATTTTCTCTTCTGCTGATGTATTTAAGATTATTTCGGTAGACA
>JAATFQ010000189.1 GCA_015655115.1 Sphingobacteriales bacterium | reverse complement strand
GAAACCCGAAAAAAGTATAGCTCATAATTTTTCATAAATTGTTGTATATAAAAAATATAATTAGGATATTTGCATCCTTCAAAAAGCGACAATTAAGAATATATTTATATGAAAAAAGATCTTCACCCATCAAACTATAGATTCGTAGTATTTAAAGATATGTCTAACGAGTACTCTTTCCTTACTAAATCTTGTGTAGATACTAAAGAAACTACTACCTGGGAAGATGGTAATGAGTATCCTCTATATAAATTAGAGATTTCTCACACTTCACACCCTTTCTATACTGGCAAAATGAAATTAGTCGATACTGCCGGCCGTATTGATAAATTCAAAACGCGTTACGCCAAGAAATAATTCTGGTCGTAAAAGAAATTATTTTAAGTCCCGTAGCGTTTGCTACGGGACTTTTTTTATTTTTGTCGCTGATGATGGATGTGTCACCGGTAAGAACATATAATAAATGAAGATTAACCTATTTGATGATAGTACCTGGATATCGCTGCGTCCACTCACTTTTACCAGGCCTGTGGCCGACTTGCGCGTAGGTATTTTAACCATTGCCGGGAAATGGAATTACTATTCAAATAATACTGTTGGCTTTTCCACTGCCGGCTATTTATCTGTTAAATATCCATTACTAACAGATGCAGATACTTTTGTTAATGGTTCTGTATGCCCCGATCCTGAGTTATATGCGGCGGTCTGGCAGCTTAGAAATGGCGAGGTACTGAAGAAAGAGGGGCTTATCCTTGCTTTTAAAACCAATGCAGGTGAGCACCTGACACTGGAAGAAGCCAGTCAGCTTAGACCTGTAGCCTACACCCTTAACTTCACCCGTATCGTTTTTCCTGAAGATATCTTTAAATACAATGATGCCGAGCTTCGCCGTGATTTTACACTTTTAACTGCAGGACGGACTTCCTCAGCTATCAGCAGCACAAATACGGTGCTTGGTGATAACATTTTTGTTGAAGAAGGTGCTGAAGCAGAATGTGCTACATTTAATACCTTAACCGGCCCGATTTACCTGGGCAAGGATACCCAGGTATGGGAAGGTAGTAATATCAGGGGGTCTTTTGCTTTGTGCGAAGGATCTCAGCTAAAAATGGGCAGCAAGATTTACGGACAAACTACCGTAGGGCCTTTTAGCAGGGTAGGAGGTGAAATTAATAATGCTGTGATCTGGGGGTATTCTTCAAAAGGGCATGAAGGTTACCTGGGGAATGCGGTTATGGGCCAATGGTGCAATATTGGCGCAGACAGCAATAACTCTAATCTGAAGAATAACTATGCAGAGGTTAAGCTATGGGATTATGAAAACGAGCGTTTCAGAGCAACCGGGTTGCAATTTTGTGGATTAATTATGGGCGACCATGCCAAATGCGGTATCAATACCATGTTTAATACAGGGACAGTTGTTGGGGTAAGTGCCAATATTTTTGGTGCGGGCTATCCGAGAAACTTTGTTCCTGATTTTGCCTGGGGCGGTGCCCACAGGTTCGAAGTTTATGGACTGAAGAAAATGTTTGAGACCTCAGAAAAGGTGTTCGAACGAAGGGGATTAGAATTTAATGAGATAGAAAGAAATATATTATCATATATTTTCGAAATAACTTCAGTTTATAGGCGTTTTTAAAATGAGTTGCGTAATTTAGCACACATATGAGTGTAGTGCGATTAACTATACAAATAACCAAAATAATATGAGAAAGAAAATAGTAGCCGGCAATTGGAAAATGAACACAGATTATGCAGAAGGTATATCTTTGTTTTCTGAAATCGTTAACATTGTAAGAGATGAGAAAAAAGGTGATCAGATCGCTGTAATATGCGCACCCTACATCCATTTAAACAGTTTGACGAAGTTGGGCGGTGACACTGTGAAGATTGGTGGACAGAATTGCCATCAGAACGAAAGTGGAGCATATACCGGAGAGATTTCGGCAAAAATGCTGAAATCTGTAGGATGTGAATATGTGATTATTGGTCACTCAGAACGTCGCCAGTATTTTGCAGAAAGTGATGCTTTACTTGCAGAAAAAACTAAAATTGCACTGGCAAATGGTTTAATTCCTCTTTTCTGTATCGGTGAAACATTAGACGAAAGAAACAACGGGAACTTCTTTGAGATCCTTAAAGGTCAGCTGGAGAACGGTGTATTCGGATTTGATGCTGCAGATTTTGCCAAAATTATTGTTGCTTATGAGCCAGTTTGGGCTATTGGTACCGGTTTAACCGCTACATCAGCTCAGGCACAGGAAGTACATGAGTTTATTCGTGCTGAAATAGCTGCAAAATATAGTGAGGAAGTAGCCGAAGAAACTTCAATTTTATACGGAGGTAGCTGTAATCCCAAAAATGCTGCTGAATTATTTGCACAGAAAGATATAGATGGCGGGTTAATTGGCGGTGCTTCCCTTAAATCTCGCGATTTCGCAGATATAGTTAAAACTTTTAACGCTTAATGCAATATATAAAAGTAACATTTAGTTTTATTACTATCCATGAATACCAGCAGGATCTCTTAATCAGTGATCTTGCTGATATTGGATTTAATACATTTGAAGACACTGAAAATGGCTTCTCCGCTTTTATAGATGCAAACTCCTACAGCCAGCAGTTTCTAACTGATACGCTGACTGATTATGAGGATGAATTTGAATACAATTATACCGTAACGGAAATTGAAGGTGAAAACTGGAATGAGGAGTGGGAGAAGAATTTTACGCCTCTTATTATTGATGATACCTGTTATATCAGGGCAACTTTTCATGCAGCCCAGCCTCAGTATACCTATGAAATAGTTATAGATCCTAAAATGGCTTTTGGTACGGGACACCATCAGACTACCACAATGATGATGAAATATATCCTTGCAGCAGATGTAGTGGGAAAAGTAATCCTCGATATGGGATGCGGCACAGGTATTCTTGCCATTCTTGCTGCGAAAAAAGGAGCAAAGGAGCTGGTGGCTATTGATAATGATGAAGTTTGTTATTTAAGTGCTGTAGAAAATGCGGCATTAAATAATATTGATATTATCACAGCTATTTGTGGGGGGAAAGAGCGTATACCAGAAAAAAAATACGATATTATTCTCGCGAACATCAACAGGAATATCCTGTTGGACCAGATACCCGTATATGCAAAAGTATTGGCAGACGGTGGTTCCATCTACTTTAGTGGATTTTATGAATCTCCTGATTTAGAAATGATCAAAAGTGCTTGTGAAGGTTTCGGTATCAGCTATTGCGACTATAAAAAAATAGGCGACTGGGTGGCCGCGAAATTTATAAAACTGACTAAAGAATATTAATTGTTTTATTATTTGATATGCGTATACATTTTATAGCTATTGGCGGTAGTGCCATGCACAACCTTGCCATAGCTTTGCATAAAAAAGGATTTATTGTTACTGGCTCTGATGACGCTATTTTCGAGCCATCAGGCAGCAGATTAGCGCAATATGGATTATTTCCAGCCGAAATGGGCTGGCATGAAACTGCAATTACGGCCGATCTGGATGCTGTAATTCTTGGTATGCATGCCCTTACAGATAACCCGGAATTAGTAAAAGCACAGCAATTAGGATTAAAAATATACTCCTATCCTGAATATATTTACGAGCAGACTAAAGATAAGATTCGTGTAGTAATAGGAGGTAGTCATGGTAAAACTACAATAACGTCGATGATCCTTCATGTGTTAAATCACTATGGTAAAGATTTTGACTACCTCGTAGGTGCCCAGCTGGAAGGCTTTGATACCATGGTTAAGGTAACGGACTCTGCACCGTTAATGATTATAGAAGGAGACGAATACCTGGCTTCCCCGATAGACAGGAGGCCAAAGTTTCATTTGTACAAAGCGAACATTGCTGTAATCAGCGGTGTAGCATGGGATCATATTAATGTGTTTCCTACTTATGCGGACTATCTGAGGCAGTTCGATCTATTTATTGATACTATCCAGCCTCAGGGAAAATTGATCTATTGTGAGGCAGATGAAGAGCTTGTGCGCCTGGTACAGGCAAATAAGTCGCCCGTAGAAAAAAAGCCTTATCAAATGCCTGCACATCAGGTTGCAGATGGGGTTACCTATTTGTTGCCCGAACATTTGCCACTGAAAATTTTCGGCGATCATAACCTTATGAATTTAAGCGCTGCGAAACAGGTTTGCAAGGAACTGGGCATTACAGAAGAAGAGTTCAATGCTGCTATTGTTTCCTTTAAAGGGGCTTCACGACGCTTAGAACTACTAAATTCAGAAAACAATTCAAATATTTATAAAGATTTTGCACACTCACCATCGAAAGTCACAGCGACAATTGAGGCAGTAAAGACACAGTTTGAGGAAAGAAGATTAGCAGCATGTGTAGAATTACACACCTTTAGTAGTTTAAATAAAAAATTTTTACTGCAATATGAAAATTCTATGATCCGTGCAGATATTTCTCTCGTATATATAGACGAAAAAACATTTCAACAGAAAAAAGTGCAGGCCTTCAGTGAATTAGATGTTAGAACAGCATTTAACGACCCAGATCTTACTTATTTCAATGATGCTAAAAAACTTGAGGATTATTTGAAAAACTTAGATTTCAGAAATACAAATTTACTGATGATGAGTTCAGGGAACTTCGGGGGATTAGATTTAGTTAAACTGGCACGCGAGTTGAATACTTAAAAGAACAAAACACACCTAAATAAATAAAAATGAATATTATCGGTAAAAACATCAGACAGCTTCGCCAGAAAAATGGCTGGAGCCAAGGAGAAGTCGCTAAAAGGCTTAACATTTCAATTCCAGCTTTCTCTAAAATTGAGACAGGAATTACAGACATTAATATTTCAAGACTTGCTCAAATCGCTAACTTATTTGAAGTTTCAACTATGGACATTATCTCTAAAGAAGGGGAAAACCCTCAATCGGTAAATTTTGAAGAGATCAATAACCTAAAAGCGAAACTTTCTCAGAGAGAAGAAGAGATCATCAAACTTCAGAAAAAAGTAATCGATCTATACGAAGAGATCAGAGAAAAATAGTCCTCCCTCAGGAGAACTTTTTATGCATCGTCAGGTGTCGCTTTCCAAAAGTGGCACCTGTCGCTTCATGAATAGAAAGCATCTTGTCATTAAAGTCGCCTACCCACGACAATTCCAGTTCGTCATATTGTTCTAAAGGCAATACATATTCTTTAAGCTTGATGA
Source organism: Sphingobacteriales bacterium (assembly GCA_015655115.1). GTDB lineage: Bacteria > Bacteroidota > Bacteroidia > Sphingobacteriales > Sphingobacteriaceae > Pedobacter. The sequence continues at coordinate 8,825 of JAATFQ010000189.1, read as the reverse complement.
ATAAAGCAGATTCAAGTCCATGTTTCTGATAGGCTGATTTTGTTCCCATCACAATTGCCCTCATTCTGTTTACTCCTTTCCACCTGCGATAAACAAATTTCAGTTTCTGTATTAATCCGAGTTTTCCTTTAAAGTCTTTTATCATTTGATTAGCATCAGGGATAATAACTACGAAAGAAGCAGGTTCTCCGTTCAGGTAAGCGAACCAAATTAGTTTTTCATCCATTATAGTCTCCATCTGCTTAAAACTCTGCAGAAGCGTCTCTTTTTTAATGGGGACAAAGTTTTCAAAGTCTTTCCAGCCGTCATTGTATATTTCCATCAGATCGGCTACATACTTACCTGCATTCTTTTTTGAGAAATGCTCGAAAGTATAACCCGGTTTATTGGCTACCCAGGTTGCGATTTTTGTAAATCGTTCAGGAAATGGATTTCTAACTGCCAGATGGTTGGTGATTTGCTGATAGGAGGTTTCGAAGCCATACTGTTCAAAAAATGCCTGATAGTAGGGAGGATTATAATTCATACCGTAAGACGGAGGGGTGAAGCCTTCCACCAGTAAACCCCAGAACATATCATTTTCTCCAAAATTGATAGGACCATCCATAGCCTGCATTCCGTTTTCTTTAAGCCAGCCAGCCGCAGTATCAAATAATTGAAATGCTGCATCCCGGTTATCTATGCATTCAAAATAACCAATACCGCCCGTTGGCTGTTCATGCTGATATGCCTTCTTCTCATTGATAAATGCAGCAATCCTGCCAGTAAGATTTCCTGCATTATCTTTCATGATCCACCTGGTACAATGTCCATGGCTAAAGAATGGGTTTTTCTCTGCATCAAATGTTTTTTCAACATCCTGATCCAGCGGACAGATCCAGTTATTATCGTTTTTATAAATGAGGTGGGGGACTTGTAAAAACTCTTTTCTTGTCTGTAGGTTGGTAACAGGAATTATATGCATTGAGTAGGTAGGGTTTAAATAAAAAGGCATCTTGTAAAAGATGCCTTTTTATTTGTGTAATATTTTATGTGTTAATAGTTATCATCATCATCTTCAAAGTCATCGAACGTGTCAAGGTCATCCAGGGGAAGATCAAAATCGTCATCCTCATCGTCGTAAGTGTTTTTTTTCTCAATTGGGTCTAAATCGTCGTCCTCATCAGTCATATCTCTGTCCTGCGTCTGATCATCTAAAGGAGATTTCTTTAATGTTTTTTTTGGATTTGTCATGTCTCTAAAATATAATTGCCAGAAGTTTATTGATAAGTTAAAAGTATTAAAAATCTTTTCAAAAGTTCAGAAAAGCTGTTTTTTGGGATTTCTATACTTATCCAAAATTAGCATAAAAAGCTTTTCAAAAAAAGAACTTTTTTAAAAATTCTGACGACAGTGTTAAATAGCTTCATGATCAGACTAATAATTTTCAGACACCCAGGTTTTCGCTTATTCGCCGGGTATTTTTCTGGTGTTACTACGGAAGGGGATTTCACTTTCTTTGGCATCTGCAGGTCCCGATATTGTTTATTTCCATCAGAATTCCGGGATCCTGTTATGGCATTGTGCAGGGGAATTAATAGGTAAAAAAAAAGTGGTAAAAGGTTAGTTTTACCACTTTTAACACACAAATGAAACCTGAATTGAGATATAGTTTTAGGTTAGGTTAAAAATATCTTTTGCCAATTCTATAAGAACGATTTTACAAACTTTGTTTGTTTTAATATCTATAACAAGTTTAATGCTAATTTCTTTTTTATCGAAGTTTAGTTAGTGAGTGGTATATATCACTGAGTAAACGGTAAAAAGCTATCTGAAGGGGACCAAAATCGCTATCGTAGTGCCCGATTTTCCATTTTGAGAGACGTTTATCTGTATAGGATTGGCTTCAATTTGATTAATCAGGTTTATTCTTTCCTGCGTTAAGCTCATTCCTTTACTCTGGTGATTATCTTTTTTTATTTTCAGCGAGTTGTCTATACCTACGCCATTATCTATGATTTTGATCAGCAGGGAATGATGTTCTGTGCGGCTGACCACGATGTCTACCTGGCCCTCTTCATTTTCAAGTGGCATTAGTCCGTGCCATATTGCATTCTCAACATAAGGCTGTAAAAGCATGGAGGGTAGGATAGTGTCATCCTGATCGATATTTTCATCTATCTGTATGCTGAAATTGAGTTTATCGCCGAACCTTTTTTTCTCTAAATTCAGATAGAGTGTCAGGTATTCAATCTCTTCTTCAAGAGTGATAAAGCTTTTAGTACAAATATCCAGGTTTTTCCTGATTAGCCTTGCAAAACCAGTAAGGATTTTATTTGCCGACGAAGTGTCTTTCGTGTTGATATAATGCTGAATGGAATTCATGACATTGAATACAAAATGGGGGTTCATCATCGCCTGCAGGGCGCGTTGTTCCAGCATAAGGATTTTGTTTTTGAAAAGTAACTGCTGCTGCTCTTTGTTCTTCTGCTGTCTGGTAACCATTACGGCGATTTTATAAATGCTGAAGCTGATGATCAGCAGTATGAAAAAGAGAAAATAATACGACTGCCAGAAATATTCCTGAAGGGTGAAATTTATGGTAACAGGTCTGCTCCATTCGCTATTTATGGTTTTTGCACAGAGCTGGAAGACATATTCGCCCGGCTCCAGCGATGAAAACTCCAGTCGCCTGTTTTTCGTTTCCGTCCAGTTGTTTCCAGTTTTTAGCCTGTACCTGTATAAGATATTCTTGTTTTCAAAGTCGATGGCACTGTAATAAAATGAAATAGTATGTTGTGCAGGTGGTAGTGTGAAAGATGCGTTATTAGGGTTGATTAGCTCTTTATTCCTGATTATAGAAGAAACCATCACTTTTGGAGCAGGTTTCCTGTTCTTCAGTGCTGAAACCGGAAAATATACCATACCACGGTTGGTCGCAAACCACGCCGTATCCGCATCTATGAATAAATCGTTTACATCATCTGCCAGCAGGGGATTGGTGTATTCAAATGATTCTACTTTATAACTGGGCGTAAAGATCCTGTTGATGCCGTTATTGGTAATTACCCATATCTGCCCGTTTCTGATAAATATTTTCTTACAAATGTTATTCGCAAGTCCTTCTCTTATAGTCAGCTGCCTGATGAGCCTATTGTTTTTATAAAATAACAGGCCGTATCCATCCGTTGCAAGCACAGTAGTACCGTCTGTCGTCTGAAGGATATCATTTATCCTTTTAGTAAGCAGCTCATGCCGCTGATATAGTTTGTTTAATCCTTTTGCCGATAGTTCCGACAGCCCGTTTACAGAAGAAAACCATAAGTTATCTGCAGGATCATAATACACATGGTAAGACCTGCCACTGAAGAAGTTTATGCCTTCTTTGTAGTCAAAAGAAGTAAAAGCGAGCTGATGAACAGGATTATTTAAGATCACCACGCCTGAAGACAGGGAAATGGCAAGCTGATTACTTTTACTGATGCTGAAGCTTTTGAGGACAAATCCGAGGTTGTTGGTTTCCCTTAAATAGCTGATTTCCTGTTTTGTTGTACCCGGGTTTTTAAGTATCCCTAAGCCATTGTCGGATGAGAAAAATATGGCATGGTGGGCAGAATCCAGCGCCAATTGTTTAATGGAACTGAATTTGTTTTTATCCGGCAGGCTCAGCTCTGTAACCGAATGGCTGGAATGCTGAAGTTTGTTGATCATCCCGTTGCTCAGCCCCAGCCAGATGTTGCCGCTATAGTCTTTGGTTAAGCTTTTCACGATATTGTTGCTCAACCCCTGACTGCTGTCGGCGATATATATCCGGTTTTCGGGTTTGGGCAGCATATAAATGCCATTAGAGGTGGTAAACCACATATTATTGCAGCTATCTTTAATCACCTGATTGGTAGTAATTCCATGGAGATACCGCAGCCTTGGCTGTCCATCTTTTAGATGATAGACACCCGAATTGGTACTCATCCATATTTCATCGGGGGTGGCAGCATAATAATATCCCGGATTATCTTTTAATAATACTGCGTCAATTTTTAAAGTGAGCTTCTGGATATACCCATTTTTAAAATGCAGCCCGTTTTTGTCCAGAAAAGACATCGTCTGATCTGGAAGGTTAAGTGCTGTTTTATAAGAAAGGGGACTAACGCTGTGTGATACGATTGCGAACTTCTTTCCATCAAACACCCGCAGGCAGTGCGAGCTATATGCCCAGATCTCACCCGATTTGTCCTCATAAATGAAGGCGTTAATATATTGGTGCGAGCTGCTTGCAGAAGTATACCTGGTTATAGATTTGCCATCCCAGCGGACAAGAAGATTTTTGTTAGTTCCAAACCACAGGTTTCCTTTGCTATCTTCAAAGAAGGAGACGACTACACCACTAAATTTAAGGTTTTTCAGTAAGCTGTTGTTGTGTTCATTATATATTTTTCCATTATAAAAGTAGCTTAGCTGTCCATTCAGTGCCGAAAACCATATTCTGCCTTTTTTATCTTCACTGAGCTGAATGATCTGATTGTCCGGCAGTCCGTCGTCTACAGAGAAATTCTCGAACATCTTTCCATCGAAACGGCTGACCCCAGCATCAGAAGCGATCCAGATATAGCCATTATGGTCCTGTAAAGTATAATAACAATTGTTACTTGGGAGACCATCTTTGGTACTGAAATGTTTAATGAAAGTTGTTTGTGCAGCACATAATATGCCTGAAAAAATAAGCAGAACAAGCAGGGGTGTTACTCTTCTCCAGAAATGTGTACCGTTATTTATCAATTTATTATAGGTTATTTATCAGTATTGCTGCTGGTATATGACTTGATTTTTTCTAAAAAATCGCTTACTCTTCTGCGGGATACGGCAATTTTAACTCCGTTTTTTAAGAGCACTTCCATGCCATTTTTAAAGTTAAACTCCTTCAGGTAGTTTAAATTAATGATGCTGGATTTATGAATTCTTACAAACTGGCTGTCAGGAAGGAGTTCTTCATATTCTTTTAAAACTCTTGAAACAGTAATAGTTTCTCTTTTATCAAGATGAAAAACAGAATAATTACTAGCTGCTTCGATATGAATAATCTCATCGATTCCTATTAAAGTATAACCCTGGCTATTTGGCAAACTTATCTTACGGATCTCATTTTTTTCGGATAAATTGAGTGTCAAATTCTTCAGTCTTTCATTTCTATCCTGTTCAAAACTGGTAAAACTGATAAACTTTGAGGCCTTTTCTACCGTTTCTTTCAACTCATCGATATCAATTGGTTTTAACAGATAATCGAGTGCACTCGCCTTAATTGCTTTAAGCGCATATTGATCAAATGCAGTTGTAAAAACAACCTGAGAGTTGTTTAAACGCGCATCAGGAATTAAGTCAAACCCATTTTTTCCGGGCATGGCAATATCCATGAAAATGAGATCCACATCATATTTAAGCAATAAAGTACGCGCTTCTTCTACAGATTTTGCTATGCCACAGATATGGACATTTTCGCAATTTTCCTGTAGTAGAAAATATAAAGAAGAACGCGCAAATTCTTCATCATCTACGATTATAACATTGAGCACAGGCGTATTTTTATTAGGGTGAATTTATTAAAAATATATTGTAGTCAGTGATTTTTCTTGATTGCGTTTAAAACCGGATCATTTTTTCCGACGTATGTTACCGTATAATAACTAAAAAACATTTACCGGACCACAGTCTAAAACTATTTACCTATGAAAAATTTTCAACAAGAAGAGCAAGAGGTGCTGCACAAAGAAAGTGGCATTTTCGGTGCAAGTTTACATCGCAGATCATTCCTGCAATACGCAGGTGCTGGTGCAGCAGGTATTGCACTGGTTGCAGCAGGATGTAAAAAAGATAATGAAACCTCAGGTTCCGGCGTAAATCTTGGATCTGGCGATATAGGCATCCTGAATTATGCATATGCACTGGAACAGTTAGAGGCTGCATTTTATGATGCAGTAATCAAAACGCCTTATTCAAATATGCCTGCAAACGAGCTGTCTTTGCTAACAGATATCAGGGACCATGAGCTCGCACACAGGGAGTTTTTCAAAAAAGCATTAGGCACTTCGGCTATTCCTGGTCTGGAAGTCGATTTTACTTCAATTAATTTTAGTTCAAGACAAAATGTACTGGCTACGGCTAAAGTATTTGAAGACCTCGGCGTTTCAGCATATAATGGTGCAGGGAAGTTAATTAAGTCGGCCGATTACCTTTTATTAGCCGGCAAAATCGTTTCAGTAGAAGCAAGACATGCCGCATTGATCCGTGATTTAATTGAAAACGGAACTTTCGCGAATATGGAAGTCATCGATGCAAACGGACTGGATAAGGCACGTACCCCGGCCGAGGTTCTTTCTATGGCACAGTCTTTCCTGAAAACATCAATTAACGCATCAAACTTACCCTCTTAATTAGAACATCATGAATATCATAAGCATATTAGAAGAAATAGAAAAAGTTGATGCAGAAGTGTATGAACGCTTTAGTCCGCGTCGTGCTGCAATGAAACAGTTCTATAGTTTTGGTTCGAAAGTGGCTATAGCGGCAGCGCCGCTGGCACTGGGATCCATGTTTAAAAAAGCATACGGACAAACATCAACAGTTGCCGTAGATGCAGTATTGAATTTCGCTTTAAAATTAGAATACCTCGAGTATTATTTCTATCAGCAGGGGGCAGCTGCCTCAGGTTTAGTACCTGCAGGAACTCCTGCAGTAGCAGCAATTAACACCATTCGTGACCATGAGCTGGCACACGTAAATTTGCTGAAAGGTGCAATTACAGGATTGGGAAAAACACCGGTATCCTTTACAGCAAGTAATTTTGACTATACTGCCGGAGGGAACTTCTCAACAGTTTTCAGCGACTATCCGACTTTTCTTGCCGTAGCGCAGGTATTTGAAGATACAGGTGTTAGAGCCTACAAAGGTCAGGCAGGTAATTTGATGGCTACGCCGAGTGTGCTGCAGACCGCTTTACAGATCCACTCAGTAGAGGCACGTCATGCTTCACATATCCGTCAGATGCGTAAAACTGCTGCCGGTGGTGGTGTTACAGCTTTGAAACCATGGATTACAGGTGCTAATGACAGTGGAGTAGCCGCAGCCGCAGCAAGTTATGCTGGTGAAGATAATATTATTCAGGCAGGTGTTACCATTACAAGTCTTGGTGTATCTGCCAGTGCAGCAACAGAATCATTTGATGAGCCATTAACAATGGCACAAGTGAATTCTATTGCGAGCTTGTTTATCAAATAAATATCAGTTTTGGGAGCTATATGAATGGGGAGGAGACCGGTGGTTTCCTCCTTTTTTGTTTTTAATAGGTAATTACCTGTTCTTCCAGGTGTGAAGGTAAGTCACGGTAATTATACTGCTGACCTCTGAGCTGAGGTTCAAAGCCAGCTTCTCTGATGGCATCCTGAATTCCATTGGCCGTAAAACGGTGGGGAGCTCCGGCAGCAGAAACAACATTCTCCTCAATCATAATAGATCCGAAATCATTTGCTCCGGCATGCAGGCATAGCTGTGCAACACTTTTACCTACAGTAAGCCATGAAGCCTGTATATTTTTAATGTTAGGCAGCATAATTCTGCTTAGTGCAAGCATTCTGATATATTCATCACCTGATACATCATTGGTTATTCCTCTAAGGCGTTTCAGTAACGTTCCGTCATCCTGAAATGGCCAGGGTATAAAAGCTAAAAATCCTTTTGCATGTTCTGGTTTTTCACTCTGTACTTCGCGGATCCATACCAGGTGCTCAAAGCGCTCATCTATAGTTTCCACATGGCCAAACATCATTGTTGCCGAAGTCGTCATATCCAGTTGATGTGCAGCGCGCATCACATCAAGCCATTCCTGCCCACCGCATTTCCCTTTGGAAATTAAACGGCGAACTCTGTCGTTTAAAATTTCTGCACCCGCCCCAGGTAAAGAATCCATCCCTGCATCTTTCAAAGCACTTAGCACCTCCGTATGGGATTTCTTCTCCAGCTTAGCTACGTGAGCAATCTCAGGCGGGCCTAAGGCATGTAATTTCAAATCAGGATACAATTCTTTCAGTTTTCTGAACAGGTCTGCGTAAAAACTGAGGCCTAAATCCGGATGATGGCCTCCCTGTAGCAATAGCTGATCGCCACCAAGACGGAACGTCTCTTCAATTTTAACTTTATAAGTTTCAATATCGGTAATATAGCTGTCGTCGTGCCCAGGTCTTCTGAAGAAATTACAGAACTTGCAATTGGCGATACAGACATTGGTTGTATTGACGTTACGGTCAATCTGCCAGGTAACCTTTCCACTAGGCACCTGTATCTTTCGCAGCTCGTTTGCTACAAATGCAAGTTCGGCTGTTGCCGCATTGTGGTACAAAAAAACACCTTCTTCTTTAGTTAAAAAGTCGAATTTTAAAGCTCTCTGAAGTAATTCGGCAGTATTCATACTGCAAATATACCATAAGTTATTCTGTTTTTATTTCATCAAAGTATCACATTTAGGATGATAGAGGGCTATTCTTCAGGAGGAACAGGCATCCGTGTCCAATAGTAGCCTCAATTTAAACAGATAATAACTTCATTTAAAACAACTAACAGGCAGTATAACCCCGGTGAAGGAGACCGATGATACACCTTGCGGAAATAAGTTTAAGGAATCCTGTTCAGGATGTTTTTCGCTGATTTCGCTGAAAACAACATTCAGAGCGGGAATGGATGACATTCATAGCACTGATGGACAGCATAGAGAACACTGATGAAATAGCCTTTGGAAGCTGATAGATGACATTCGACGTACCGATCAATAAATAGGGTATTTAGCCTAAATCATTATTGTT
>JAATFQ010000042.1 GCA_015655115.1 Sphingobacteriales bacterium | reverse complement strand
TGTACCCATGCAGGTACGCAATTTTCACTTCAAATTTTAGCCTTGCCTGCCAGGTTTTATAATAAATGATCAGATATATCAAAGCAGATACCAGTGCCGCATAACAGGCATAGGCAAGCCATGTTCTGTACCAGGGCGGCAATACTGTAATTTTAAGCGTTCTTTCCTCGGTATTCCATATCCCCTCTGCGTTGGTAGACCTGATCCTGAGGAGGTAAGTACCCTCATTTAACCTTGAATAATTTGCTGCACGCACCTTCCCTACATAATTCCAGGCACTGTCCCAGCCTTCCATATAATAAGCATACTGAATTTTATCAGCCGCAGTATATTCCAAAGCCACATAGTCTACCGAGAGCATAGTTTTATCATAGGGCAATTCTATCTCCTGCAACTGGTTTAAATCTGCATTCTCCAGTCCTTTCTCATTCTGATAAGAAAGGTTATCAATCCTCATCCCTGTAATAAAGGTTTTAGGCATACTATGGCCGGACTGCAGGCTATCAGGATAGAATAAATTAAAGCCTTTTATACCTCCAAATAAAAATGCGCCATCATGCGCTATCAGTGCCGCATTATAATTAAATTGATTGCTCTGAAGCCCATCGCTCTCATAATATCTTTTTGTGCGCCTGTTCTTAACATTAAAATGGGAGACTCCATTAAAGCTGCTTAACCATAAGTTGCCCCGCTTATCTTCCAGGATATTAAGAATAGAATTGCTGGAAAGTCCATTTTTCTCGGTAAAACTGGTAAAACGTTTACTTTGGGTATCGAACAAACGCAATCCGCCACCTTCGGTACCTAACCATATATCTTTGTGCTGCCCGGGATGAATAGCTCTTACCGGAAAATTCACCTGGTAAATACTGTTATTTTTGTGCGTCCTGTCTACTTTGATCAGCTCACTGAAAGTGCCTGCCCAAAGGTCGCCTTGTTCGTCTTCAGCAAAACTGATGACATTTGCCAATGCATTGTCATACACCTCAAACCTGTTTTTTTTCCTGTTCAGACAGTACACAGCACCATTAACAGTACCCGCAAGCAGGTTTTTAAAACGGTCTTCAAAAAGCAGCCATACATTGTTATTCAGGTATTTATAAATATCATTATAGCAACTATATCGTTCAAAATCGTCAGTTTCAGGTATATATTTACAAATCCCGCCCCCATAAGTGCATATCCAGATATTATTTTGCGCATCCCTTAAAATACCTGTCACATTATCATTCGCTAATGAACGTTTATTCCCAGGATCATGTGTATAATTCCTGTAACTATTAATTTTCTTATTCCAGAAACTTAAGCCTCCTCCATCAGTACCAATCCATAAATTGCCTTCCGGGGTTTCGCAGAAAGAGAGCACGAAATTATTAATCAGGGAGTTTTTCTTTCCTGGTTGATGGGCTATAGTCCTGAATTTATCTTTAGCAGGCCCGATTACATTAATTCCGCCTCTTAAAGTGCCGATCCATTTCCTGGATTCTACATCAACATATATTGCATATACTGCCCCACTTTTTAAATTCCCCTTACTATCCCCAGCATTCATATAGCTGATATGTCCTGTTTTCAACGATAGCACAGTCAGGCCCGCACCATCCGTAGCTATCCACAGCTCCTGATTTTTAGTCACATTTAAGCTCACAATAGCAGCGCCTGCGAGAGATTTCCGCAGCTGCTCTTTGTAAGAATAGGTATTTGTGTTTATATCATACGCGTACAATCCATTATCACCTCCTAACCATAGATGACCCATGCCATCAGATTTTAGCGTATTCCCGAAAGATACAGAACGGTTGATCACTACCAGGCCTTTGCTTTTTTCTTTATACAGATAAAGCCCTTCTCCCTGAATAAATACCCATACATGCTGTTTTTCATCTATAGCAACAGCCTGTACATGTTTACTTACTGAATTCCCTCCTTTATGCTCCACAGGTAACACATGCGCGTATTTTTCTTCTTTTTTATAGCTTAACAAGCCAATGCCCGCTGTAGCAATATACATTGTCCCTTTTCCGTCAGTTTGAATGTCATTAATGGTACAAGTAATTTTTCGGGGCACACCATTATGCTCTTCTTGGTAATACAATGGTGAAAAGTTATGGTGTACAGGATCAAAAATACTAAGTCCCTTTTTTGTACCTACCCAAATCCTGTTTTCTATATCCTCATTAATGGCTACGATCCTGTTGTGAATCAGCGTAGCTGAATCATCCAGCTGATTACGGTATACTTTAAACTCATATCCATTATAACAATTCAGGCCATCGTAAGTGCCAAACCACATAAAGCCACGATGGTCCTGGAAAATACAGGTTACCGCGTTATTAGAAAGGCCATTCTCTATCCCTAGATAGGTTATCGGCAACTCCTGTCCGCTTACCCTGAAGAATGAACATAACACAAGGAGTATCAGTACTTGGCTCTGAAAGTAAGAAAAGCGCTTCATCATAAAGAGAGGAGTTATTATTGTCACAGGATTAAATGTTGGTCAAACACTAATCACAAAAGATATATAATTCTAAAGCCCGCATGAAAATCATCCCCGCCGTATTTCTACTTTACAAAACAGTGCAGGCACACCCTATTAAAAACAAATATCCAGAACAAAACAACAAAAAAAAAGGCATTTCACCGTATTTTGAATGGTAACATGCCAATATACAGCCAGAACAAATCAATATTCAGCTATAGAAAGAATTAGATAAAAAAAGGCATCTTGCCGTATTTTCAACAACAAAATGCCAGTTTTAAACAAAAAACACACTAAAGTTCTATTATAAAAAGGATTATTCTATACTAACCATCGCTTTAATCACCCCATTTGCCGGATTCAGCCATCCCGGCATGTCTTCCTTAACCCGTTCAAATAAAACACGGTGGGTGATATAATTTTCAGGTTTAACCAGCTTATTTTTCAAAGCATGGATCACCAGCTCAAAATCTTCCCGCACAGCATTACGGCTGCTCATCAGCGTACTCTCGCGCTTATGAAATTCAGGATGGTTAAATTGTAAATCTCCCTTTTGTAAGCCAATCAGTACATAGCGGCCACCATGCCCTAAATAATACAACGCATTATTTATAGCCTTCAGGTTACCAGTAGCATCAATAATCACCGTTGGCATATCGCCGCCAGTGATCTGCTGTATCTGCTCCATTACATCTGCATCTCCCGCATTTACCACATAAGGAATCTCCAGCTTCTCTTTGCAGAAGTTCAGCCGCTGCGTATTGATGTCCATCGCAATTACCTTTCCTCCTGCTATCCTGGCAAATTCCATTGTTCCCAGTCCTATCGGACCAGCACCAATCACGAGCACAAACTCATCCTTTTTCACACCGGCCCTGCTTACACCATGTGCTCCTATTGCCAATGGTTCAATCAAGGCAAGCTCATCATAGTTCAGCCCATTGCCTGGCAGCAGTGCCTGTACAGGAACAGATAGATATTCTGCCATTCCGCCGTCAACATGCACGCCACATACCTTTATATTTACGCAAGCATTAGGCTTGGCACTTCTACAGGCTATACAATGCCCGCAGTTGAAATAAGGAATAAAAGTTACTTTATCACCAATGGTAAAATCGCCCGTAGCTAACCCTTCAGGATCATCAAATGCAACCAGATCGCCCGAAAGCTCATGCCCCAGGATCCTTGGATAACTAAAATAGGGCTGTGTACCTTCAAAGGCATGCAGGTCTGTGCCGCAAATACCTATGCGCTTTATTTTTATCAGTGCAAACCCAGGAGTTGAAACCGGACTTTCTCTTTCACTATATTCCAGCGTTCCAGGCGTACTGCACACTAAAGTTCTCATATCTTTTAAATTTTTATTGTTGAATTAATTAGTCCCTTCGAAACCATTACCGTTAAAAAATCTTCATTCAATGGCTGATAAACCAGATCAGTATTGGACTTTACCCTTGTAGGATTAGTAGTATTTAATGCAATACTGACCACACCAGGTGCATTTAAGGCAAACTGGACACATGCTAAAGCAGGATTGATATCAAAATCGCTGCATATTTCAAAAAATGACTTACGCCAATTAAACAGCTCTTCATCGGTTTCGGCCGAAACTTTACGGTAATCATAATAATCGCTGCCTGTCAGAAACCCGGAATGAAAAACTGCCGAGTTAATTACCTGTACGCCTTTTCGCTCCAGCTCTTCCATAAATACATATAATTCATGCGGATGGCTTTTAATCGTATAGCTATTCGCGATCATCACCCAGTCCAGCTTTACATCATTGCTGATCATCTGAACAACTTTCCATTGCTTGGCGCCTACGCCGATTGCTTTTACCAAGCCCTTTGCCTTCAGTTCTGCCAATGCCACATAAGCATCCAGTATATCAGCATAACGTTTTTCATAATCATCAGCATTTAAAGCAGCATCCAGATACTCATCAGGGTCATGAACAGAAACCATTTGCGGGATATAATCGCCCAGCAGCTGATTTCCCTGCTCAAAACATTCCAAAATACCCTCATAGCTAATTTTCTGAACAGCATCATGTCGGATATCTTTCCACACCCCCGGCTCGAAAGTAGGTTCAGGAGTTTCCAGCGGCACCTGCAGCCAGCCTAATTTATTACTGATCATTACCTCATCAGGACTGATGCCCAGTTGCTTCAAGCATTCACCAAGAGATTGCAAGGCCAGTCCGGCTCCATATTTCCCCGCCGTATCAAATACAGGCATTCCTTTACAATGCTGTATACACTGCTCCACAATAGACTTTTTATGCTGCATGTCCAGTGCAGTGAATAAATTCCCAAGGCCGCTTGTACCGTAAATTACTGCCGGTAACTTAAATTGAATCGCCATACGCTAGTTTTAATGATTTGGTTTCCCAAAGAAAAAGTATTTAACAATTCATAACATTGAATAATTAACTTATTAGTAAGATATATTACCTTTGTTAAGTTATATACACCGAATTATCAGATCACATGTCCCCATTATCAAGATGAAAGCCCAATTATTACAAGTTCCCCATGGATTTGATTACTCCTTCAGTATCCGCAAAGACATGATGCCCAACATCAATAACAAGCGTCATTACCATGAAGAAATAGAGCTCATCAGCTTTCACCAGGGGCGTGGAAAACAATTTATCGGTGACCATGTAAAAGATTTTGAGCCTGGAGATATAGTGCTGGTAGGCGCCAATCTTACTCATTACTGGAAATATGACGATGACAGCTTTGACAGTATCGACCCTGCCCTTCCCTGCTCTACTGTAGCACATTTTTTTGAACACTTCATGGGCAAACACTTCATGCAGCTGCACGAAACAAGGCCACTAAAACTGTTGCTGGAGAAAGCCAAAAAAGGAATTCTGATTAAGAGAGAGCAAGGCGTGGAAGTTGCCGGGCTCATTGAGCAGACCTATAAAGCAAAAGGCCTGAGCAGGATAACCACGCTGCTACAATGTTTATCGATGATTGCAAGAATTGAATCGGGCGAAGCCCTGTCGCGCGTTGATGTGAATGCCGACCTTTATAAAGAAGACAACGAGCGTATCAATACTATATACAGCTTCAGCTCCCGCAATTTTCACCGCAAGATTCAGCTGGAAGAAATCTCCGCACTGGTCAACTTAGAGCCCAATTCTTTCTGCAGATATTTTAAATCCAAAACAGGAAAAACCTATTCCAACTTCCTTTCAGAAACAAGAATCAGCTACGCCTGCAAACTATTGGCTGATAACAGGAAAAATATTAAACAGATCTGTTTCGAAAGTGGCTTCAATAACTTCTCCTGTTTTCATAAGAACTTCAAACAGATCACAGGAAAGACTCCTCAGAACTATAAAAAGAATTTATAATTGCCAGCTAAACAAGGAAGCCCTGAGATGAGTAATATGCATCTCAGGGCTTCATATATGTGTGTGTGGTTTCCCTTAATTGTAAGTAGTCCGTGATAATAATTTATACGTTCGAAGCTTCCAGTGCCTGACGGAAATCTTCGATCAGGTCTTCTGTATCTTCAATGCCGACAGATAAACGGATCATTGAATCAGGGATACCCATTTCGGCCCTGCGCTGTGGCCCTAACTCAAAGAAAATAGTATGCGCAACAGGAATTGCCAGTGTACGTGTATCCCCAAGGTTACTCGATTTTATAACCAGGTTCAGCTTATTCAGAAAGGCAAAACAATCAACACCATCCTGCAGTGCAAAGCTCATCAGTCCCCCATAACGGTAAAACAGAGAAGATGCCAGTGCATGCTGAGGGTGACTCTCCAAACCAGGATAATACACCTTGCTGACCAGAGGCTGTGTTTCCAGAAAGCGCGCCAGTGCACCTGCGTTAGTACAAGCACGGTCCAACCTCAGCGCCATAGTTTCAGCACCTAAGGCAATAGTATGTGCCGCTTCAGGTGATAAAGTACCGCCGCTATCGCGCAGGCCTCTTTTCCGGATCTGAGTAACGCCGAGCATCTCCGGACGGATCTGCGCGCGCAGTACAGCAGTTATATTCGGGAAATTCACCCAGTTAAACAAGCCTGTATCCGTCACGCTGCCGCCAAGGGCATCCCCATGGCCGCCAATATATTTAGTGAGCGAGTTGATGACCAAACTAGCCTTAACCGCTACCGGACGAAAAATATACGGAGAAGTCATGGTGTTATCCACAACATAAACCAATCCCTTTTCTTCACAAAAATTACCAATAGGCCCCAGGTCAGACACCTGCGTAGCGGGATTTGCTATGGTTTCTACAAACACCAACCGCGTATTTTCCTGCATGGCATCTTTTATATGTTTAACATCTGTAGCATCCACAAAAGTAAACTCAATACCCAGGTCAATAAAAGTCTGCATTACGCTGCGCGTATTACCAAACAGGAAAGAACTGGCAATCACATGGTCGCCAGCTTTAATCAGCGCAAACAGCGTCGCTGAGATAGCGGCCATACCGGTAGAAAAAGCTACCGTAGCCATCCCTTGCTCCATTTGAGTTACCTTATGCTCCAGGGCCGTTACCGTAGGGTTACCCTGGCGAGAGTAGGCATATCCTTTTGCTTTATTCTGAAATACGTTTACTAAGCCCTGCACATCGTCATACCCCCAGGTTACCGAAGTATGGACAGGTTGGTGTAAAGCGCCGAATTCCGGTTTTAAAAGCCGGTCTGAATGTAGAATAGTTGTTGTAAATCCTTTTTGATCGCTCATTTATTTTATTTTAACAGAGCAGGCAAACTTCCGGCTTTTTTTCCGAAATGTGGAATGCAAATTGAATTTTATTGAGCTGATTGATTCTAAAATGACATTTATATCCGTTTTAAACCAACATCATATCCAGAATACCTCCAAATAAAAAAGGGGCATGATCATTACGACCATCCCCCATTTGCTCAAAAACCTATTTGATGAAAACAGGTCCCTGCGTTTATTTCTTCAGGCTAAACTGATATAAAGTATGTGTTGCATAAGTCTGCCCCGGCTGAAGTACAGTAGAAGGGAATTTAGGTTGGTTAGGAGAGTCCGGAAAGTGTTGCGTCTCCAGTGCAAAAGCGGTATGAAGATTATCTTTGCCCCCGCCCTTCATCGTATTCTTGCTCTGCATAAAATTGCCGCTATAAAATTGCAACCCTGGTTCAACTGTAAAAACCTCCATCACGATCCCACTTTTATCACCCTCAACGCGCGCCACAGCCTTACTGTCGGCATGCTGATTGAGTACATAATTATGGTCATACCCTTTACCATTGATCAGCTGTACATCCTTAACGCCTATCCTGGCTCCGATAGTTGTAGCCTTAGTAAAGTCGAAAGGAGTGCCGGATACCTTGGTAATTGCCCCTGTTGGGATCAGCGTTGAGTCTACAGGTGTATAACTACTGGCATCGATCTGCACCAGGTGGCCTAAAACAGTACCGCTGCCCACGCCATTCAAGTTCCAGAATCCATGATTCGTTAAATTCACTACTGTCGTTTTATCCGTAGTAGCCTTATAGTTAATCATCAGTCCATTATCTTTCGTCAGTCCGTATGTAACCGTAACCTTCAGGTTACCGGGAAATCCTTCTTCCATGTCTTTAGATAAGTAAGACAGCTCCAGAGTCGAGTCATTCAGCTGTTTTGCATCCCATACCACATCCTGAAAGCCCTTTTTGCCGCCATGTAAGGTATTTTGCCCATTATTAGTAAAAATCTTATAGTTTTTACCTGCCAGGCTGAACTTACCTTTTGCAAGGCGATTGCCATACCGGCCAATTGTTGCACCGAAATAAGGTTCTGTAGAATGCTGAAAACCATCCACACTATCAAAACCTACAATTACATCAGTAAGTTTACCAGTCTGATCAGGCACAAGCAAACTCACCAGCCTGCCGCCATAGTTGGTGATAGCGGCTTCCATTCCCCTGGCATTTTTCAGCACATAGAGACTGGTAGGCTTGCCATCAACAGTTTTCTCAAACGCACCCTTTTCTGGCAGAGCAGCCTGCTTTGCAGTATCAACCGCAGCACTATCTGCTTTTCCTTTTTGCTGACCAGATGGATTACATGCTGCAAACAGCATCATACAACCTGCAGCTACGGGCAAAAAATATTTATAATTCATATTCATCAATTTAGTTTTACACTATTCTTTTTATTATTTATTCTCTTTTGAGGAAAGCCTTAGCTCAGTCCCTGTTTTCACTGGTATGCCGAAATACGGTGTACCATCTGCATTCCAGGTAAATTGCTGTGCCCGGGGCGACCGGTGCCCCCCGCATCCCTGCCCCGGTTCTGAATTGGCATGATATAATATCCAGTCTTCTTTTCCATCCGGCGATTTAAAGAAAGAGTTATGCCCCGGAGCAAACACACCATTTTCGGGTGACTGCTTAAACACGGGTTCAGTAGATTTTACCCATGATGAGGGCTTCATGATATCATCGGCAGCATTTGCCGTCAACATCCCTAAAGCATAAAAATCTGTCCAGCAGCCACTGGCAGAGTAAACAATAAATATTTTATCATTATGTACAAGAAACTGAGGTCCTTCATTTACCAGCACCCGTGGCGGATCGGAGGCATTTCCCAGATCTCCGTTTTTCTCCCATTCAAACTGTGGTGTAGATATCTTCACTCTTTTGCCCTCAATAGTCCATGGATTTTTAAGCTTCGCAATAAATATCTCCTGCTTACCGTTTAGATCACCTTCCCAACCAGACCAGATCGTATACAGCTGGCCCTTCAATGAAATCACATCCCCGTCAATGGCCCACTTATCGGTATCATCTTTCAACTGACCTTTAAAAACCCATTTCCCTTTCATTGGATCTGCCGAAGAGTTTTCTAATACATACATCCGGTGATTCTCATTCCTGCCATCATCAGCAGTAAAATAAATATACCATTTTCCCTTCAGGAACATCACTTCCGGCGCCCAGATCTCCTTACTATATCGTGTATTTGCCGGAGGCGTCCACACCTTTTGGTGAGTTGCGTTTTTTAAGTCCGCCAGCGTTTTACATTTCCATAGTTCAACCCCGTTTCCTGTAGTATGCGTATAATAATAGAAACCGTCTTTATAAAAACTATAAGGATCCGCACCTGAGGGCAGCAGCGGATTTGTAAATTTCTGTGCCCGCCCAGAAAGGCTGAACACAGAAATAACAACGACAAAGAGCAACAGTCTTTTCATACTTTCTTTTATTTATTATTTAACTGATCGTCCAGCAATTTTATTGCATAACCACCAACAACACTACGTGCCTGGAAACCAACTTGTTTCCCATCAGTAGTTTCATGCCAGTCGCTCAACGGCACACGGCTTGGAGTTTCAGTAGCAAATTTGTGTATAGGGTCAATAAACTTCCTGAAATCCGCAGCATTGTCAGCAAGCGTTGCTGTCCACATGATCCAGTCAGATTTGGTATAAGTACGTCTGCTGTCCAAAGGCACACCAAATGCATTCTGTTTGGTCAGGTAGAAGTCCACCTCTTTTTTATACACCTCTAACGGGAAAATATCCAGTTTTAAAATCTTGTCCCACACCAGGTTGTACTTCTGGCTCCAGGTATCTTTACGGTCAAACGTCAGCGCATAATGATCTCCGGCATCAGCCATCCTCATCCATCTCTGCGCCATATCTTTTGCCATAACTTTATACTTCGCGGCTTCCTCAGTATTGCCAAGCTGTCCGGCCATCATCGCATAGCCCCCTAAAGCTACAATAGCTTTCACCGATAAGTTAGTATTGCGTGCCAGGTGACCAGCGAAATCGTCTGTACATAACTGGTTTGCAGGATCGAAACCTTCCCTGCTCAAGTAATCTGCCCACACTGATAAGGTTTTCCAATGTTTTTTCGCATACTCCGCATTTCCCTCCACCTTAGTGATGGCGGTAGTCAGGATAACCATATTACCGGCTTCTTCTACCGGCATATCTTCACCATATGTCTGTCCGTTTGCCTGGGGATAAGTACCCAAATCGTGCGAAGGGAAAGGCTTTTTCCATCTGCCACTTTCGCTGTAGTAGAAGATACCATTCAGCATTCCTTTCAGCAGATCCGGATTATAGACCAGAAACAAGGGAGCAGAAGGATAAGTAACATCAACAGTATTGATAGAGCCATTGCTAAAGTTTTCTTTTGACAGGAACAGAATCTCGCCCGCCGGACTTTCTACCAGCTTGTGTGCCGAAATCGCCTGGCGGTAAGAAAGATCAGAAAGCTTGGCATAACTTTCGCCTCCGGCCTTCAAATTTCTTGCATAATAATCTTTATTAAATGCCTCACACTTTGTCAGTACTGATGCATATTCACTTTCTGCAGCCTGCAACTGCTTTTCTATAGTCTGGTTTCCCTTTCTGTTCCACCATGGTCTCAGGTCCTTGCCAAAATACTGTACGGAATAGATATCATCATACCCTATCAGTATGTGCTGTTCTTTATACGAAGATCCTGCATTTGTGAAAGGAATAATAGTCGACAGTACCAGCCCTTTGCCCTGTACAGGCGCGTGACTGCTCTTTCTTCCACTCACAAAAGCAACTACTGCATCCGTTGGCGAGCTGATAAACTGCTGGGTATTTGCCTGTTGATTAGCAGCAACATACATATATCCCCAATCTATGCGCACATCATCACCTGTCTTTTTCAACACCGGCTGTGCAACAGTCCCAGCTTTTAACACCGCTAAAGAACCCGATTGATAGCCTTTGGCAGAAACCTCCTGGAAAGGAGTATTAACCGCTAAACCAGTAGAGGCACCAAAATAAATTGCTGCATTATGGCTTTTGCCGTCATTGGCTTTCACCCTAAAAGAAACATAAGAAACCGGCCTGGCCATCAGGTCAAGGTTGTCCATCAGTAAAGGTGATGTAAAAGCAACTTCCAGGTCAACATGACCACATGCAAAATTATAGATCGTTTGCGTAGCATTTACAATTACATTAGTTT
>JAATFQ010000110.1 GCA_015655115.1 Sphingobacteriales bacterium | reverse complement strand
TTCATACGTTCAGCAAGCACATAGTTTTCCCATAGTGCGCCCACATCAGTCCTTGCTCCAAGAGGCTTAAAATTGTTAATTACTGCATTCCTGATACCGCAATCGAAAAAATATACCTTTTTACCTTTCTTAATTTCATTCCTCACATTCCGGCTAAAAGCAGGGAGACGAAACACCACGAAAGTTTTTTCCAGCAAATCAATGTATTTATCTACAGTTTTACTGTCGCTGCCAATAGTTTGACCCAATTCCTGGTAATTAATTTCACTTCCAACCTGTAAGGCCAATGCTTTAATCAGTTTTTCAAGAATCAGTGGTTTTTTAACCTGCTCAAGCATCAGCAGATCTTTATACAGATAACTTCCTGCCAGCAATTTCAGTAATTCACCTTCTTCTCCCGTTTTTATAACAATCTCCGGATAGTAGCCATAAATCATCCGCTGTTCTATCAGTCGCTTTTCCTGAATTAATCCATGGTATTTTACCAGCTCAGCAAAACTGAGAGGATAAAGCATAAACTCATACTTACGTCCGGTAAGCGGTTCATTCACCTGGCTTGATAATTCGAATGCCGATGAGCCGCTCGCAATAACCTGAACGTCCTTAATCTGATCAGTGAATAATTTGAGTGTAAGCCCTATATTAGGAATTCGCTGAGCTTCATCAATAAACAGAATTTTTTGATTACCTACCAGCGTCCTTAACTTTGTAGCAGTAGTATTGGTCAATATTTCTCTAACGTCAGCATCATCCCCGTTTAAATATAAATGATCCTTATCTTGAAGGATTGATTCTATTAAAGTTGACTTCCCTGACTGCCGCGGCCCGAAAAGTAAAATAGCCTTTCCTTTAAAAAGTCTCTTTTCAATAATATCGTGTAATGTCCTAATAATCATAATGTAATGCTAAATTACATAATAATTCCGGATTGTAATCCCGTAATATCATAATAATTCCGGATTGTAATCCTGTAATATTATGATATTGCAGGATTTGGTAGTAATCAGGAATAATTATAAGAGAGTGCTATATACAGGTAACCAGTAAAGAATTGCTGCATTTACCTGTAGAGAACCGTAGAACATGAAATACCAACGGTTGTAAAGGGGGGCTAGGGCGGCCCCCCCATCACACATCAACCAAAATATTTCGAATACAAGTTCAGTAAATCATCAATACCCTTCGTTCTGTAGCCAGTTTGACCTGGCATTCAGCTCCGTTTGTGGGATAGGCAGCAGCAGATCCTTTTTTGTGGGCAGCTGGCCATTTGTATTAGAGTGATATTTAGTAGCAAAAGCAGATAAGGTGGCAATCGCATCTGCATCGCCCCAGCGTACCAGATCAAAATAACGCTTGCCTTCGCCAATAAATTCCAGCTTACGTTCCTTTTTAATATCATCCAGCACCGGACTTCCGGCAAGCACAGGCAATCCAGCTCTTGTTCTGATTTTATCAACATACACTTTTGCCATCGCAGACTTCCCATTCCTGATCAGTGCTTCAGCATACAGGAGGTAGACATCCGCTACACGCAGGATAGGAAAGTTACGTGGAAAATCGTTCCATGATTTAATAGTAGTACTGGTATTATCCTTTTCCAGAAACTTAGTAATGATATTTCTTAATACAAAAGTGCGTGTAGTGACGCTACTTTTCGCATTATAATACCCCGTATCAATACTTGCTGAAAAACGAAGATCTTTATTCGTCTTCATCTCTTTCACCAGCAGGCTATCCACCCGCACATCCTGTCCAGACATAGAGTAGCTGCTATACGTCCATTCAGGAAAGGGACTCCCTGATGCCGAAGAATTAGTGATATATCCAACCAGGCTAGAACCGGTGCCTAAACCGCCAGAGGCAAACTGGATAGAAAACAAATCATACTTATTTTCATTAGCAAGTGTAAAAAGATTAGCATAAACCGGGCAAAAGCGCGAAGAAACATCAGTAATGATACTACCCAAAACAGTTTCAGCTTTTCCATACGCGGCACCATCGTTTAAGGGGTAGCCACCCATAGTCATATACACCTGGCCCAGCAAAGCATTGGCGGCAAGACTACCTACCCTGCCGGCATCGGTCCCGGTATAAACCTTGTCCAGATTTGCTGAAGCATATTGCAGGTCGGAAATAATCAAATTATAAATATCATTAACCGGAGCCCTGGGCATGGTAACGGCCTGAGAATTTTCAATAGGCTCGGTAACCAATCCCACTGGGCCAAAAGACCGTACAAGCTCAGCATAGGCATACGCACGCAAGAAACGTGCTTCGGCCCGGTAACGCAAATATTCTCCCTCTTTGGTATAATACAATAAGTTATTTGCTTCCTTAATGATCTGGTATAATCTTGAAAAAACCGCTAAAACCGTACCCGAAGCTGGCGATATCAGGTATTTACGTAGTTCAAGCTGATCATTCTGTGCAGAAGTCTCCCCTGCTATATATAACAAATCCGATCTGTTT
>JAATFQ010000115.1 GCA_015655115.1 Sphingobacteriales bacterium | reverse complement strand
TTTTTCTGTTATAAAATATACTTTTTAGTATATTTGAAATCTAATTCAGAATGAGATGCTTACAAAAGCGGAAAAAACGAAACAATTTATACTGGAAACAGCAGCTCCTCTTTACAATGAGAAAGGAATATCAGGCGTGAGCATCGATGATGTACTTGCCGCCACAAAGCTGACAAAGGGATGTCTTTATGGCCATTTTGAAAATAAAGAAGACCTTTCTGAACAGGTTATAGATCTTTCATTAAAAAAGCTTTCAGAAAGAGTGCGGCTAGCTGTCTCCAAAGGTAAGTCGGCTAAAGCCAAATTATTTGCTTTTATGGACTTTTACAGAGATCCAATTGATACTTATATTGCAGGCGGCTGCCCTATCTTCAATACAGCTGTTGAGGCCGATGATAACTATCCCGTTCTGAAACAAAAGGTTGCAAAAGTATTCAGAGTTGGCCAGGAAGATCTTACTGCTTTAATTCAGGAAGGAATCAGAAACAAAGAATTTTCAGATCAACTGGATCCGGCAGCCTTTGCTTTCAAGATGGTAGCGGCCATAGAAGGCGGAATCGTAATGTGTAGGGTTATGGATACGGTTAAGCCAATGCACACATTGATCAAAAGCCTGAAATCCGAATTGAATCAATACGAGATATAATTTTTTTTTAAAACAGAATAGACCAAAAGGTATTTTATCAACTTAAAATAGACTAAAAAGTATAAAACATAAACATACGACATGGATAACTTGACGTATACTGATTATCCAGCATTATACAGTCAGGAAAGCTAATTTTTAATTCACAATAAATATATAATAATGAAAACATCAGGAAACACAGTATTCATCAGTGGCGGAAGTGCCGGAATTGGTTTAGCGATCGCTAGAAAACTAAGTGATACAGGCAACAGGATAATCATCAATGGGCGCAACAAAGAACGTCTGCAAAATGCTTTAAAAGAATTAGATAATGCTGTAGCCATTCAGGGCGATCTGTCTGTAGAATCTGAACGGATTCGTATTGCCAATGAATTAACATCAAAATATCCAGATGTGAATATCATTGTAAACAATGCCGGGGCCGCCTTTATGAATGATCTTAGCGATACTGATAACAATGTTACCGAAAAAGCTTATCAGGAAATCAACACAAATTATATCAGTGTCATAGATTTCACATCGTTGGTATTGCCACAGCTTCTGCAACAAAAAGATGCAGCTATAGTCAACATTTCCTCTATAGCAGTTTACCGTGGAAATAAATTCTTACCTACCTACTCTGCCAGCAAAGCAGCACTACACAGCTACACCCAGGGTTTGAGAGATACATTTGCAGAAAACGAACAGTTAAATGTTTATGAAGTATATCCTCCTTTGGTCAATACCGAATTTTCAGCAGAAATTGGCGGAGCGAACGGTATTCCACCGTCAGAAGTGGCTGATGAATTATATATAGCGCTGAAAAAAAATCAATTTGAGGTTCCGGTTGGCGATACCAAAAAAATTCATGAATTAGTAGATCCTATCACAGAACAAGCGCCCCACTAATTGTCTCTGCGTATTCAAAAAAATAAAACACAATGAACCTAAACGGAAAAACAATCCTCATAACTGGAGGAGCCTCAGGTATTGGGCTGGAAGCAGCTAAACAATTTTTAGAAATTGGAGCTAAGGTTATTATTACTGGTAGAAACCAGCAGAAACTAGATGCAGCAAAAAAAAATGGCCCCTCATTAATTGCTATTAAAAGTGATGTTGAAAATCAGGATGATGCCCTATCCCTTTTTAATCAGGTCAGTTCTCTGGGAGGTATCGATATTTTATACAATAATGCCGGTGTTGGAAGTCCGGCGCTCAATCTAGGTACAGCCAATGATCAAATTTTGGAGTATGCTATATATGAGATGAACGTAAATTATTTTGGGGTCATCAGACTGAATAATTTATTTATGGACATGCTCAAATCCAGAAAGGAAAGTGCAATCATTAACACCACCTCGATCCTTAGCCTGGTACCAGCCTTAGAGGAACCAACTTATTCCGCCACTAAGGTGGCCCTGAGTTTTTACACCCGGTTGCTGAGAAAAAATTTGGAGATACTGGACAGCACTGTAAAAGTATTTGAATTATTACCTCCTGTTGTAGCGACTGAGATGACGGCTAAAAGAAAGGATAAGAAAATGACTACGGAGCAATTGGTGAAAACCCTGATCTCAGGGATCAGCAGAGATCAGTTTTCCATTCGTGTTGGAGACACTAAACTCCTGTATATAATGAGCAGGTTCTTTCCTGAATTAGCTTTCAATCTGGTGAATCCCAAAAAGATACACGCGAGCCTTTTGTAAAAATTAAACCTATAAATTAGTTGATATGAAAGCATTTATAATTGAAAAATATAGTAAGCACAGCGGCTTACAACTCGCCGACGTACCTGTACCGGTACTAAAAGCCCATGAGGTTCTGATTGAAGTTCATGCAGCCGGAGTAAATCTGTTGGACGCTAAGATAAAAACAGGCGAATTTAAACTGATCTTACCCTATAAACTGCCGTTAATTTTAGGGCACGATGTCGCTGGCAAGATTACTGATGTCGGAAAAAATGTAAAGAAATTTAAAGTAGGCGATGAAATCTACGCGCGTCCTGCCGATTTCAGTATAGGCACATTTGCCGAATACATTGCGGTTAACGAAAATGACGTAGCGTTAAAGCCCACCAATCTCTCTATGGAAGAGGCTGCCTCCATCCCTTTGGTAGCACTAACGGTATGGCAGGCATTAGTAGAAAAAGGAAATCTGCAAAAAGGACAAAAAGTTTTCATACAGGCAGGTTCGGGCGGAGTTGGTACAATTGCGATCCAATTGGCAAAACATTTGGGGGCAATAGTTGCTACAACCGCCAGTGAGACAAGTTTTAAAATGCTGAAAAATCTTGGGGCAGACATTTTGATTGACTATAAAAACCAGGATTTTGAAAAGGCACTCAAGGATTACGATCTGGTTTTGAACAGTCAGGATACAAAAACTCTTCAAAAATCTTTAAACATACTAAAGCCGGGAGGAAAACTCATCTCGATTTCAGGTCCTCCGACACCTGATTTCGCAAAAGAAACCGGTGCTCCCTGGTTCGTAAAAATTATCCTTTCTCTTATCAGTGCCAGTGTCAGGAAAAAGGCCAAAAAGAAAAATATCGATTACTTTTTTTTATTCATGAGAGCTGAGGGACTCCAATTAAAGCAAATTACGGAACTGATCGAAAAGGGTTTTATCAAACCGGTGATAGATGAGGTCTTCCCTTTTGAGAAAACAAACGATGCACTATCTTATGTAGAAAGCGGACGTGCAAAAGGTAAAGTAGTTATTAAAATCAAATAGAGCTGTTTTTATAGCAGTAAGAACAAACTAAGCCAAAACAATAGCATATCCTGACGGACTTTGCTGTAATAAAAGCTGCAATTATAAATGAGGCAGCAATTGCTTGAATATTGGAGTTATTAAGAATTTGGGAAGTACTGTAGCACTTTGAATGTTTAAAACGTTTTAGAGATATAAACTCTAATTAAAGCTCACATGAACAAAAACACCCTTACTTTACTCGGACTGCTATTTTTGCTTTCTGCTGCATTTATTTCCTGCAAAAAGAAAGTAGAATCTGTCACCACAAATGAACTTACAGGAGCCTGGCAGGAGACGCCTACGCAAGTTTACATCCGTAGAATACGTTTTGAAACCGATGGAAAATTTTCTGCGGTACTTCTGGGGCAGGGTGGCATTACGCAAAACACTCTTAATGGTTCCTATGCAATTAAAGGTGATAGCCTGATTGTAAATATTCGTGAAAGACTTGACAGAGATGATTCGGGAAAGATCGTGAGAGTTGCAACCAATTATATTTTTTTTGAAAAGGGAACTTTTAGTGTGAGAGACCTGCAGTTGACTATTAATTATATAACCTATCCAGCGGATGCGCCTGCACGTACACAAGCAAAGTTTAATCGAATAATGAGCATTGATTAAGAATGCCTTTCACGGTTCAAAATATGCTACCTGATCTATAGTTTCGTAATGATTTTCATCAGTATATATTGTTTTTAAAGGTTATAAAGCTATCATAAGCATTATTCATTGCTGTTTGTAAGCAGTGTGCTTATGATGGTTTCATCAGTATATAATTGTCTTTTAAATATTATGAAGCTATTACAAGTTATATTCGGAGGCCATAGCGTCATTTTTAAGGTCATAACAAAATCAAGGACATTTGTAAGCTAAATGAGGATGATAATAGTCTGATTAGTGTTTCTAACGCAGGACTTTCCCAGGAATTAAGTTTAACTCTAATCGTGTGCTTTTGTTTCAGGGCACCTGATTGAGTGCCAT
>JAATFQ010000171.1 GCA_015655115.1 Sphingobacteriales bacterium | reverse complement strand
GTACCCAATTCGTTTAGTGGCTCATCCACGGTGAAGCCTGGGTTTTCAGTAGCGATTTCAAAAAGTACACCACCCGGCTCACGGAAATATAAAGAGAAGAAATAATCTCTGTCAATCTTTGGCGTGATCTGCAGGTTCCTGCTCAGGATTTTTTCTCTGAATTCCATTTGCACAGCATCATCCTTAACCCTGAAGGCTACGTGGTGATTGGTACCAGCTGCATTTCTACCCCTCTGACCTCCGGAGATTTCCAGCAAATCTACAACGTTAGCTGTTTCTACCGTATCGGTAATAAACCGGTAGCGGTTTCCTTCCTGAGAAAGCAAACGGTAACCGAATATATCCGTCAGCACCTTTGCTGTTTCATCGATCTTCTGCAAGCTCAAGGTAGTACTATGGAAACCACGCGTTGCTATTTCTTTTTTTACAGCTTCTGTTTCCCAGGGCTTCCTGTCATCTGCTGTTTTAGGTATGATCAGGCTGAGCGAAAGTCCGTCGGGATCTTTGAATGGCAGAATTGTTTCACCAAAACGCTCCGATACGCCGCCCGTTTTCACCTGGTATTCCTTAAATCGCGCCTGCCAGAAATCAAGGCTTCCCTCTGGCACGGCATAACCGATCTCCGTAGCCATTCCTACGCCTTCAGTACCTTGTCCGATCCCATCCCATGGGAAGAAAGTGAGAATTGTTCCCGCAGATCCGGACTCATCACCATAGTAAAGGTGATACGTACCCGGGTCGTCAAAATTCACGGTTTTCTTTACCAGCCTCAAACCAAGTACCTTGGTATAGAAATCAAAGTTGTTTTGTGCATTACCTGCTATTGCAGTGATGTGATGCAGTCCTAAAATATTGTTGTTCATATTTATATTGTTTTTATTTTAAATTACCTTATACCCCAGCAACTGATAATGCCGCAGAAAAGAAACTTCAATTGTAAGCCCTTCTTCATTCCACATCCTGAATTGCCCCTCCAGCTGATCACTAAGGCCTATCATCAGGCTCATCCCAAATGAAGTCCTGTCATCAAGGTCAAAATCCAGGGAAAGACCTGCGCCGTCATCAGCAATCCTTAGCTCACAACGGTTGTCAGCAATCATCTTTAAAGAAACACGGACTTTACCTACCCTGTCGCCCGGAAATGCATACTTACTCGCATTAGTGATTGCTTCATTGATAATCAGGCCAAGCGGTACAGCCTGAGCAACATCAAGCCTGATAGCCTCTGTTTCTAAAAGGAACCTTATCTTTTTTTCTGTACCAAAACATTCGCGCATGTAACCAATTAACTCGTTAATATACCAGTTCATATCTATCTCGGCCAGATTCTCTGACTGATAGAGTTTCTGGTGGATCAGCGATAGTGCGTAAACCCTGTTCTGGCTTTTCCTTATTGCTAACAGTGCGTCTTCATTATGAAGATACGATGACTGTGTATTCAGCAGGCTGATAACAATCTGAAGGTTGTTCTTTACACGGTGGTGTATTTCTTTTAACAGCCATTCTTTTTCAGCCTGCAGATTATCAATGATATCCTGCTGTGCAATTGTATTTTCCAGATCCTCCTTATCAACAGGATTGTATTGCTTCCTGTTTTTATAATGGCTATAAATGAATAGAACGATTAATAGAGAAAATAAAAATCCTGCAACAAAAGCATATACCACGGTACTTTCCCGATACAGCAAAGTCCGTGGTATAACATGTATGAGCCATATTTGGTTTAAAGACGACATCGGATAGGTATTAATTAGCTATGATCATAATCGTCTCAGACCAATTTATGGTCTTCGCTATCAGCAGATTTGGTAGTATAATAGCAGATCACCAAACCGAAACCTGGGAGTAAAATGCCACCAAGCCCAAAGAGCTTACCTATATAGGCCCCGAAAAAGCAACCAACAAGAAAGCCTCCTAAAGTCACTATTCCATTTCTTAAGCCCTTTACATAACTCTCGTCCCGGAATCCGTAGGTCAGCACATTTTTCAGGTCAAGCGCAAACTGCGTCTCATTTCCTGTCATCATTGTTGTAGGGCCGAAGGTATCTTTAGGAAATAGTTTACCATAAGCATTCTGGAAGCCCATGGCAAACACTACTATCATGGTTACCAAATACATTGGCCAGGTGATGTGTCCATCTTCCAGGTGGCCCAGCGCATATGTGATGATACCGCCGCCGATAAGCAATATGCCTTCAAGGAATAACAGAAAGTGCTTATTTATAAACTTCGCTGCTATCCATCCGCCAATCATCACAGAAATTATAAATACAGGAAAGGTAAGCAGCTTAATCCAGGCATCCCCGTCTCCTCCTTTAATTATCTGGTAAGCGAAAACAATAAAGTTTCCCGTTACATGGGCCGAAAAGAGCTTGTCTGCGGCTACAAAGGTAATCGTGTCACAATACCCAGCAATAGCAGTCAGGATCAGTGTTACCGACCAAATTTTCTGATTATCTTCCATATTTCCAATTTTATGATAAATGTGCTCTTAACATCCAGGCCATGGTTTCATGCTTTTCCATTAACCCGGTGATATAGTCACTTGTTCCAAGATCTTTCAATGAATTTGCATATCCGTCTATATTTTCACGCAGATGGATCAGGATGCTCTCATGATCTTCCAGAAGGACTTTAATATAGCCCTGGCTATCATTTTTCCCGCGGATATCTTCCGACAAATGAGTAAGCTCCAGGTATTGTTTCAACGTAGCCGGCGCATAATGTCCCAGTGTACGGATTCGTTCCGCTACCTGGTCAACAATTTCTTCCAGCTGCCCGTATTGTTCTTCGAAAAATTTATGCTTATTGTAAAAGTCGGGCCCAACAACATTCCAGTGGGCATTACGTGTTTTCGTATACAGTACGAATTCATCCGCCAGGATCTTGCTTAATGAATGAGCAACCTCAGCGAGGTATTCTGGTTTAATTCCAATTTTAGCTTCCATGATGTTATAATTTTATAAAGTAAAAAATGTGTTTAGTAAATAATTGTCGACAGAATAAGTTCCGGGGCCTAAGGCCCAGAGTAGCAGTAATGCCAGCGTATACATATAAGGAACGTCCCTTACCTCTATTGAGTCCTTTCTGTGCACCACAAAATATCCGATTGCCGTAACGCCGATAGTTGGCAGCAGTACTAACCTTGTACCTATTCCTAAAGCTACGACAAAAGGGACTACCGTATCCGAAAAAGTGGCTACCAGGGCATTCAATTTCTCCGGAAGCTGCAGTGGGTTGGGCACATGCTCCCGCTGACCGTTCTCCACCCTGAATTTTTTCATTCCATGTACCCGGAACAGCTCGAGCATCAGCAGCAGTCTGAAGATGAGGATAATGATATTATTGACCTGGGAGCCCAGATCTGAATACAGTAATGTTTTGATCATATTTTCCATGTCATCTATTTATTCTATTGTTTCAATTGTTGGTTCTATGATATCAATTGTTAAGTGTATTGTGTCAACCTCAGTCTATCGTTTCAATCGTTAATTCTACGATGTCAATTGTTAAGTGTATTGCGTCAACCTCAGTCTATTGTTTCAATTGCAGATGTAACCTTTGATGATTGCAGGGTTTATCTATTTAAAAAGCGAAGCAGGAACAGCCCAGAGCACCCCAGAACGCAGTATAGTTATTGACAGGGATATTACTCTGACGCACAGCATCATGGCTATGCGCATGCACATCACAACTTCCAGTGCAGGAATGAATGGCGGCCGTTACCGGTGCCGCAGGCGGCACAGTGCCGGCAGAATAGTAACCGTTATAAATATTGGTGGGCGACCAGTCTGGCAGTATCGGGATCTTCGGCGGTGAGAACCTGGAGAAATCGTCCCTGGCGTACACGATATTTCCGCCAACGATGGTCAGTTCTGCTTCAATGCTTTTAACAGTCTCATCGTCAACCTTGAAATAATCTTTATTAAGTACTGCCAGATCGGCAAACAGGCCTACGGCAATATCACCTTTTTTATGTTGTTCATTTGAAAACCAGGCGCTGCCACGAGTATACAGCTCCAATGCCGTTTCCCTGCTCAACTGCGACAGCTCATCATAGATTTTAAGTCCCCCAACAGTTTTGCCGGCCGACAGCCAGTACATAGATACCCAGGGATTATAACTGCTCACCCTTGTCGCGTCCGAACCGCCACCAACAGGGACACCCATTTCGACCATCTTTTTTACCGGCGGTGTCTGCAATGCAGCCTTTGCACCATACCTGTCAGTAAAATATTCGCCCTGATAAGCCATCCTGCTTTGAATAGCTATACCGCCGCCAAGGGCTTTCACCCTTTCAATATTCCTTTCATCGATAGTTTCGGCGTGGTCAAATATCCAGGGGATACCGGCAAAAGGAATATCGCGGTTTACTTTTTCAAAAACATTGAGGAAACGGCTTATGCTTTCATTGTAGGTGGCATGTAGCCTGAAAGGCCATCTTTTCTCCACTAGCAGGCGGACAACACGTTCCAGGTCTGCCTCCATATTTTCTGTCAGGCCGGGTCTTGGCTGCAGGAAATCTTCAAAATCAGCTGCCGAAAATACCAGCATTTCGCCGGCACCATTATGCCTGTACATATCGTCTCCCTGATAAAGGTCTACAGCGCTTGTCCAGTTCTCAAAGTCCTCGAATTCCTGCTTAGGCCTTTGCGTAAAAAGATTGTATGCAATCCTGACCGTCAGCTGTTTTTGCGCATTGAGCTCATTAACTACTTTATAATCGTCAGGAAAATTCTGGAAACCTCCACCCGCGTCTATGACACTGGTAATCCCGAACCTGTTCAGTTCCGTCATGAAATGCCGCGTAGAATTCACCTGGTGTTCCAGTGAAAGTTTCGGTCCTTTGGCAAGTGTAGAATAGAGGATCATTGCATTGGGGCTTGCGATGATCAGGCCTGTTGGCTCGCCCGAGGCATCTCTCTGGATCTCGCCACCCGGAGGCGCAGGTGTATCTTTAGTATACCCTACCGCACGGAGCGCCGCCTTGTTCATAAATGCCCTGTCGTACAGGTGCAGGATAAATACAGGCGTATCAGGCGCTATTGCATTGATCTCTTCCAGCGTAGGCATTCTTCTTTCGGCAAACTGGAATTCCGACCAGCCGCCAACTACTCTCACCCATTGAGGAGAGGGCGTCCTGTCCACCTGTTCCTTCAACATGCGCAGCGCATCCGCCAACGAGGGCACCCCATCCCAGCGCAGTTCAAGGTTAAAGTTCAGCCCTCCCCTGATCAGGTGAATATGTGAATCATTGATTCCGGGCACCACCCTTTTTTGATGAAGGTCTATCAGCTGCGTTTGTGAACCTGCAAATTTCATCACGTCTGCATCAGTACCGAGGGCAATAAACTTTCCATCCTGAATAGCGACGGCTGTTACCTCAGTTTTATGTTTGGCAACGGTATGTATTTTACCGTTGAATAAAATCATATCTGCATTCATAATCTTATAATTTAATCAATAGTGATTAGTATTTTAATTTTTGATGGAGGCTATGGCTTCCTGTATGCCTTCACCGGCAACAGTAAAAAATGCTGGTCCGGCAAGAAGGCTCATCTTCGACAAAGGCTTGAAGGCCGACATCTTCTTCTCTTTAAGCCAGTTTTGTGTACGGTAAGCCTGAAATGCTCCTTTAACCACATTTGCTGCTACCAGTGCTGTAGGTGAATCTATTCCCGCATCTTTAAGGTCGCTCGCAAAAGAGAAACTCGTTACGCCCAGCTTCAATGCTTCGCGCATAGCTACGCTGCCTACGACCGTCATGATTTCAGGACTGAATTTCGTCCTGTCGCCTAACCCAATAAGCAATAGCGCCTGACCCCCGATTGTCCCTTTTGGCGGGTTGATCAGGATAGTTTCGTAGCTATGGCCGGCGAACATTCCTTTTTTACGCAACTCTGTCAGCAGCCCTTTAATATCATGATCCAGGTGCACCAGCCCATTTACTGCTGCCGGCAATGCCGGAGGTGAATTGAAGATATCGTTTTCTGTGTACTCGAAAACGCATGCTATCTGTAAAGGGCTTACCTGTGCAGAAGGCCCTTGTACTACGCCTTCTATATCCACACCATCAATATTGCCCCAAACCTTAGTTGTCCCTACAGCCGTAGTTTGCTGCGCATAGGTAATATTTCCTGTAAAGATCATGGAGAACAGGATCAATACTGCAGATAGGTTCCGAACCGGAAATTCCAGTACCCTTGTAATTTTGCTTTTCACTGTTTCTATTTTTTTGTGAATACTTAAAATTTATAAGACACCTGTGCATTAAAGAATCTGGAGTCTGCGTTGAGTGGTATAATATCTTCTATAAAAGAGCCTGTTTTAAAATACTGGCCCCCAAAGCTCATCGAGAAGAAAGGGTTGAACCTGTAATCTGCGCTTAACAGATAGGTTGTTCCAATAAAGCTATGAGCTGATGCGGAGCCCGCTGTATTGAAGTTCCCGCTGGGGCGGTAAATCCCGTCGCCCTTTGCATACCGCCAATTGAAAACCACATCTGCCTGCGTGGAAAGCTTGTCTGTGATGCTGAGGGTTAGATAAGGGTGCAGGTCAATCAAATTCGAAGGCCCGATCAATGGGTTAAACCCAAAATACCCTCCTTTAGGATATAGCGGATTGAAGCTCTGCAGTTTTCCATCTCCAGCCTTCCGGTCACCAGAGATATAATCATTGCGCAGATTAAGAGATGGCTTAAATTTTACCTGTTCAAAGGTGTAGCCAATATCTATTGCCGCTGTCCAGGCGCTGATATTTCCCTGTCCGAATTTTCCAAACTGGTACGCAGCTTCCAGATTGTAGATAAATCCGCCGCCACTTTTCCAGTACCGTGTGGCTACTGTATGCCTCACTTCCTTTTGCTGCCCTTCTTCAAATTCAGCGCCGTCACGCCTGATACCGAGATAGTAGAAATCGAAATTGCCACCCTGCTCAATATTCAGATTTGAATATGCCCCCCATAAATTAGCCTGATGGCTGGGCTTGTTATCGAACACACCCGGGCGTACATCATCGGACTCCATCACGAAGGCATCAACTGAAAAGCGTGGTATAGCGTACATCACCTTCGCCCCTGTAAAATACTGCCTCACGGTTGTGCCCTCTCTCACCGAGATCAGCCTGCCGGAGCCATAGTTGATTTCCTGGCGGCCTACGCGCAGGCCGAGGCTTTTAGTCTCCGTTTTTACGAGGGTGAGTTCTGCAAAAAGATTTTGCACAGCAAGCTGGTCTTCATCCACAGGCGAAGCACCATATTTACTCCCATTTTCCAGGGCACTGTTTACCTGAGCAAACAACCGCAGATATTTCCCTGTATGCAGGTCTGCATAAACAGCATACCTTTGTAAGAAGGATGAATTGAAGCCCTGATCTTTGATCCAGTCCTCATTTATTTTTCCCCCATATTCATATCGTATCTCGCCACCTAAAGTCAGGTATGCTTTCTTGTCAGATGAAACCGGTATAAACTTAATCCTGTTATAAAAGGTCCTGCTGGAATCTTTCAGCTTACTATAGTCCTCATCATAACGCATCAGCCTGATTGCCTGTGCCGACAGCTTGAACTGACAGCAACAGAGCGACAAGATAAATACCGCCTTCAAACCGATAGGAATATAGCTGAATCTCATCATCAATGCCTTCGGCAATTAGTGCTTGATCATTTTATGCGAATATTGAATACCAAGGCCATACCCTGCACCGTATTTTTTCATTAAATCCGTTACAGCAACATAAGTTTCAGTCCTTGCCCAGTCTCTTTGCAGTTCAAGAAGATACTGCACCGAAGTAATAGGTTTTACACCGGCATGTACCATTCTCTGTATAGCACGCTCATGCGCTTCGGCACTTACATCACCACATGCATCCGCGATAACAAAGACGTCAAACCCTTCAGACATGGCCGAAAGAGCCGGACCAACGATACATACACCTGTCCATAATCCTGCCATCACCAATTTTTGCTTACCTGTACCCGTAATCGCTTTATATGCAGCTTCGTCTTCCCAGGTGTTCATCGAAGTCCTGTCTATATAACCAGAGGTGGCCTGAGGGTAGAACTCCTCGATTTCAGGAAATACAGGGCCGGAGAACGATTCTTCAGCTACCGTAGTCACTATAGTAGGGATATTGAAAATTTTCGATGCTCCCGAGATGATAGCCACATTGGTACGCAGCTCGGTGATAGAAATACTTTTAGTGGCAAATGCCATCTGCCCTTCAAAGTCGATCATTATTAGTGCATGATTGTTGGGCGAAAGGAGATTCGGTGATGGTTTCATAATATCTGTTTTTTTGTTTGACTCATCAAACCAACAAGCATACCAACAGCACAACCCAATGAAAAACAACAACTTATCACAAAATCAACTATCTTCAGCTAACTATATATCGCCAATTTACGAGAGATTAACGACCAAAACCGGTAATTGACAAAACACCCGCAAGGAGCCAGATTTTATGCCATAGCAATCACATAAAAAACCAACACCAACAACGTAACTAACTATTTATCAACCACAAGCAAACATAATAAACGAAATATCGCCAGTATATTTACTGCTGCTCCACCAATTCATGCAATAATATTTTTACCTTTAACTCATGGAACATCCGCAGAATGCACCTGAGTACGGTCCACTTCACGAAAACCACGGTCCCAATAGCCTTAAAAGCCCAAGTGACATGGATCAAAATGCCATTATGCTGGATTTAAGCGATTATATTGCAGCGATCCATAGTAAACCTGACCTGGCAGATTTACTAAAAAAAAAGCTGGGTAAGGCCTTCTCATTTGATCAGACAGCTATTGCCGAGCAGCTTTCTGCTGCTGTATCCAATATACTGGTAAATGAGATAGCTGTCAAAAAAGAGAAAGAAAATACCATCCTTTTAACACTCAGCAATGCCATAGCTACCATCCGGAACAAGTCAGACCTTTTTAATGTCATCGATCAGCAGCTAAAAAAACTGTTCAACTTTGAAGATTTCGTCATCTGCCTGATCAATGACGACCAGAAAACCCACAGTGCATTTTTATACAACCAGAAAGAAGATTTCATTAATAATGAAGGTATTGCGCCTGCATCCACAGAAAAGTATTCACTGGATGATGGTCTGTGTGAGGTGATGATGGCGACAGCTAAACCCGTGGTATTTAATATTGAGGAGGTACTGAAATGGCCTGCACCACCGGTATGGCTAAGTTTCTGGCACAATATGGGGATTAAAGAGATGATAGGGCTTACTATTTCTGACAGGGACGAATGTGTAGGTTTCTTTTACCTGTATGCTAAGGAAACCAATGCCGTGTCTAATGAATACTATAGTTTGTTGCACAGTATATCCCTTCAGATTTCCGTTGCCGTATCCAATATTAAGGCCAATGAGAAAATCCAGGAGCAGCTGCAGCAAATAAATTTATATAAGCAGCGGCTTGAAGAAGAAAAATTGTACCTCATAGAACAGGCAGATAAAAACTATCATCATGCTGAGATCATTGGCCAAAGCGCGGAGATAAAAAAAGTATTTCATTTGATAGAGCAGGTAGCTCCATCCGACAGTACCGTGTTGATCCTGGGCGAAACAGGCACAGGTAAAGAATTGATTGCAAGAGCGATACACACGCTATCTCCCCGAAAAGATAAACTGATGATCAAGCTCAACTGTGCCGCCCTACCACCTAACCTGGTGGAAAGCGAGCTTTTCGGGCATGAGAAAGGCAGCTTTACAGGTGCGCTGGAACGCAGGATAGGCAAATTTGAACTCGCACATAACGGCACTCTTTTCTTAGATGAAATCGGGGAGCTCTCTCCGGAAATACAGGTCAAACTATTGAGGGCTATCCAGGAGAAAGAAATCGAAAGAGTAGGTGGAAAAGGCATCATTAAAACTAACGTGCGGATACTTGCTGCAACCAGCAGGGACCTCATCAGAGAAGTAGAAAAAGGGAATTTCCGTACTGACCTTTTTTACCGGCTCAATGTTTTCCCCATCAATGTGCCGCCCCTGAGAGAACGTAAGGACGATATTATAGACCTGACGATGCATTTCATCAGGCGCTTTGCAAAAAAAAGCGGAAAAGATATTCAGAGCATCACTAAAAGTGTTTCCAAAAGCCTGGTGGATTATCAATGGCCTGGTAATATCAGGGAGCT
>JAATFQ010000091.1 GCA_015655115.1 Sphingobacteriales bacterium | reverse complement strand
TTAAATGGCTACAGAACGGCCTTTGTAAACGCCAGCTTAAAGGACAAGGAAAATATCATTGCTGTACAGGATAAGGTAGCTGAGGTTACCGATGCCTTTAAGAAAGAGCTGCCGGCAAGTATAGCACTCGTAAAGGTGTTCGACCAGGCAAAGAGCGTAGACATCAGGCTTTCTCATTTTGCGAGGGATTTCGGTATAGCGATCCTGCTGGTACTGGTCACCCTGCTCCCCCTGGGTACCAGAGCTTCGGTGGTGGTGATGATTTCCATCCCGCTCTCCCTCGCTATAGGTCTTACCTTAATGAACTTGCTGGGCTATAATATGAACCAGCTCAGCATAGTGGGGATGATAGTAGCTCTTGGCATCCTGGTAGATGACAGCATTGTGGTGGTAGAAAATATAGAACGCTATCTCCGTATGGGGTATGGAAAAGTGGATGCCGCCATCAAGGCTACATCACAGATCGGCATTGCTGTAGTAGGCTGTACGGTGCTGCTGGCTTTCGCGTTTATGCCTATTGTGTTCCTTCCTGAAGGTGCCGGGGAATTTATCCGTAGTCTCCCTCTTTCTGTGATTACCACAATCCTGGCCTCCATGCTCGTTTCTCTTACTGTGGTACCATTTCTGGCAAGTATGATCCTTAAGCCACATGAAAGTGAAGAAGGTAATTTTCTGCTTAAAATGCTTAAAAAAGGAATCCATACCACCTACGGACGGGTGCTGAATAAAGCCCTGGCCAGCCCTGTGATCACGCTGTTAATTATTGGCAGCATATTTATCGGCTCCTTAATG
Organism: Sphingobacteriales bacterium; assembly: GCA_015655115.1. Taxonomy (GTDB): domain Bacteria; phylum Bacteroidota; class Bacteroidia; order Sphingobacteriales; family Sphingobacteriaceae; genus Pedobacter. The sequence continues at coordinate 6,165 of JAATFQ010000091.1, read as the reverse complement.
CTGGTACCGCTGATCGGCAGCAGCCTGTTTCCTAAATCGGAGAAGCCCATGTTTTTAATTCAGATAGAAACACCCGAAGGCACCAACCTGAAAGCTACAGACAAGGTTACTCGTTTTGTTGAATCAAAGCTGAAAATAGTACCGGAGATCAGCTCCTTTGCCAGCAATGTTGGAAAGGGGAATCCCCGCATTTATTACAATGTGATCCCTCATAATGAAAGCGAGAACTTCGCCGAGATCTTTGTGCAGGTAGAAGGCCTTAAAACAACAGAGAAGGTAGCGGTAATAGAAAAGCTAAGGGCACAGCTCGAGAACTACCCGGGAGCAGTGATCAAAGTGAAAGATTTTGAACAGGGGCCTCCTGTTGAGGCTCCACTAGCTTACAGGATATATGCAGAAGACCTGAAAGACCTGCGCAAGACAGCCTTTGATATTGCTGCGCTGGTTGGCAAGGTGGATGGGACTATCTATGTGAATAACCCGCTGCTGGTGAAACCGATCGACCTGAAAGTGAAGGTGAATAAAGAAAAAGCGGGACTGCTGGGTGTATCTTCGGCGGATATTGACCAAACTGTACGCCTGGGTGCTGCGGGGTTAAATGTAGCTACTTATCGGGAAGAAGAAGGCAAAGCGGATAACTATAATGTGAATGTGTCTATTCCCCGTAAGGGGGAGATGCAGGATGTGAGCATGTTCGACCGTCTGTATGTACCAGGTGCCGGCGGAGTAAATATTCCCCTTAAAAACCTGGCTTCGATAGAAATGGAAAGCCTGCCTAACCAGATCAGACATTATGACCGGGACAGGTATGTGACCATTTCGGCTTTTGTGAAACCAGGGTATAATGTGGCGCAGCTGGATGAGCAGATTACGGCAAAGCTGCAGCAGTTTAAGTTTCCCAAAGGTTTCAGTTTTAAGGTAGCTGGAGAAAAAGAGAGTAAGGACGAGAGTTTCGGTAATCTGGGCGTGATCCTCATCGTTACGGTTTTCGGTTTTCTGGGGGTTCTGATCCTGGAATTTAAGACCTTTAAAAGCATTTTAATTGTGCTCTCTGTAATTCCTTTAGGTATTGTCGGCGGGTTGATCATGCTTTATATTGCAGGAGAAACACTGTCTTTTACCGCTACAATAGGCTTTATAGCACTGGTAGGAATAGAAGTGAAGAACTCCCTGCTGGTGGTGGATTTTACCAACCAGCTCCGTGCACAGGGCAGAAGTATCGAAGAGGCGATTATTGAAGCTGGAGAGATCAGGTTTGTGCCGATCCTGCTCACCTCAATGACTGCAATAGGAGGGCTGATCCCGCTGGTGATCGAATATAGCCAGCTGTATTCTCCCCTGGCTTTGGTATTAATAGGTGGACTCATCAGTTCTACTTTATTATCAAGGCTTGTTACCCCTGTAATGTATAAATTGCTGCCTCCGGTGGTGCCGGTAGAGGTAAAATAGAAAAGAGGTTGTGGCCATGATTATTCAGCTATTGATTTGTTAGATATGATTTGTATAATCATATCTAACAAATTATGCGCAAATAAGTTATTATATAGTGATATATATTATGTAATCCGAAATTATACTGTTGTATCTTTGGTCATTATTGAAAAGCAGAACTATTGTGCAGACTAAATACGCAATTTCCTTATTAAAAATCCCAACTTTCTTATATTTACTTAAGTGTATTATTGGTATCATTATCTGCTACGTTTTCTATAAGGAAATTCCTCAATACCCTTTTTATTGGGCAATGGTTTCGGTGGTGATAACGATTTCACCGGAAAGCAACAACAAGCTGGCATACGACCGGATTATTGCCAATACACTGGGATGTGCTGCTGCACTTTGCCTGTATCCCATTCATGCCTCATCATTGGTTATTCTCTGCGCGGGGGTAGTGGTAACCATCGTGGCGGGCACCTTGCTAAAGATTACAGGTGTATTGCGCAGTGCCCTGGCTGCGTTGGTTATTGTGATTGTCAATGAAGAACATCACCGCGACTGGCTGGTAGCCCTCGAGCGTGTAGGATGTGTGATTACCGGATGTATTGTTGCACTGGGTATTACCCTGTTTTTTAACGTTGTTCTGCGGGCATATAACAAGCACTTATATAGATACCGTAATCATATAGAAGAGCTTGACGGTGCAGAATAAGTGTCAGGCAGGTTTTGCCTTAGTATTTCAGATCTTTGGGTAAAATCCCGAATCTCTTTTTGAAAGCCGTAGTGAAATGCTGGGAGTGCTTATAGCCAATCATGTAAGATACATCACTGATATTATGTTCGCTACCAGATAGGAGCAATTTTGCTTTTGATAATCTCAGGTCTGTCAGATAGCCGAATAAGGTATGGCCAAATACTTGTTTAAATGATCTTTTCAGCTTACAATCATTCATGCCAGCTAATTCTGCAAGCTGGATGATCGTATAAGGGTGCTTCATGTTTTTTTCAATCAGCTCTTTTACATAAAATAGTTTCTCCATTTCTCTCTGGCTGATCTTCGTTTCCGTTTTCAGCTGAGTAAAGTTGTCGCGCTGGAATAGCTGCATCATCAGCAGTTCGGATACTTTATTTTCGAGATAGATTTTCTTTAATATCCCCGTGTAGGGGCAGTTGATGATTTCCTGAATACATTTTTTCATTTCCGGCAGAATAGGCATGCCTATCTCACTGAGCAATGCTGGCTTCATCCCATTTACCGCAGTACCGAAATTGTTTAAGATGCTAAGGTCGTTACTGAAAATACGGTTTAAGAAATCTATTGAAAGATTGATCTCCAATGTGCTGCGCGACTGCGGGTAGCTCAGGCGACCTTTAACTTCCGGCAGAAAGAATAACCTGTGGGTACCGGAAGGAATTTCTACTGCCGGTACTCCTGCCAATACACTGCTGAACAGGGAATAACCCTTCAGTTCAAACTGCATTTTTAAAAAAGGAAAGTCGTGCTCTAATTCTATCACCAGTAAATGATCTATACTGATCTGGCGCTGCACAATCATCGCACCATTGAGCAGAGTCTTTTTTACCTGCCCGGAAATCCCCCTGTACTCAGGAATATACCTGGTATCTGTAGTGACTTCTTCTGATGCAAAATTCTCCGGATAGGTGCTTATTATGGTCATTTCCTCTAGATCTGCACTGCTGATTATTGTTTTCATCCCATTTACGTTATAAATACTCCGTATTGCGTTAACATTATCTTTTAGCCAGGCCTAAATTTGTCCCTAATTTATAAATAGTCTAAATAGTATGGAAATAAAATTACTAACAAAATGGAGTGCCATGTTTTTTCTGGTGTTGACAGCAAATAGTGTTATAGCACAAACAGGCAGCATTAAAGGGCGTGTATCCACGAGTGACGGAAAGCCGGCGGATGGCGTAACCATCAGCTTAAGTCTGCATGGGATAGGGACAATGACTAACCAGCATGGCAATTATGAGTTACTTAAGATACAGGCAGGCACTTATACTGTTAAGATATCGGCAATAGGACTTAGCAGCAAATCACACCAGGTAACAGTGTTTGCCGGGCAGGTAACCAATGCAGATTTCACCCTGAAAGAAGATTCGAGACACCTTCAGGAGATTGTCATCAGCTCTCCTGCAAGGAAGTTTGCCGAAAAGAAAAGTGAGTATGTTGCCCGTATGCCATTAAAGAACCTGGAAAATTCCCAGATGTACACTGTAGTGCCGAAAGAGCTCTTCCAGGAGCAGATGTCGGTCGACTTAAAAAGTGCCTTGCAGGCGGTGCCGGGGTTAAGTAACATTACTCCGGGTATAGGATCTGGAGGTATTGGCCTTTCCATCCGTTTAAGAGGCTTCAGCGGTACTAATGCTGGCGGGGCTATCCGCAACGGAATGGCAACAAATTGGGTTTCGATGGCAGATCCGGTAAATCTGGAATCTATCGAGGTGATAAAAGGGCCTTCGGGAACGCTTTTTGGCGGTGTATTGCTTTCTTATGGAGGCCTGGTCAACAGAGTTACCAAAAAACCATTCAATACTACCGCAGGAAACATTAATTATAGTACTGGCAGCTTCGGACTAAGCAGGCTTACAGCTGATGTGAACACTCCCTTAAATACCGAAAAAACGCTCCTGTTCCGTGTAAATGCGGCTTATGATAAGCAGAAGACCTTTCAGGATTATGGCAGGTCGGCCACACGGGTATTTGCCCCTGCATTTACTTATAAAGTGAACGATAAGCTTACTTTAGACCTGGATTTTGAATATTTTAAAACGGAGAGAAATACTACGTATATAGGTAGTATACCAACCAATGGTGCCGTAAAAGCCCCAGGATTCGATGAGCTGAACATCGATTTTAAACAGTCTTTTACTAATAATGACCTGCTCAGCACTGCGGAGATCTTCAATGGCTTTGCACGTGCCAGCTATAAAATTTCAGCAATGTGGACCTCACAAACAAATTATTCTTATGCAAACACTGATAATCATGCCAATTACCTCTTCCTTGGACTAATGACCGACTCAACTTTATCGCGTAAGATCATGAATATTCCGAGTACTTTTGGTGTAAACCAGCTACAGCAGAATTTCGTTGGCGACATGAAACTGCTTGGGCTAAGAAATAGGTTGCTGGTTTGTCTGGATTATACCCAAATCACCTCGAATGACCGCCGCACAGGCTCTCTGGCCTATGATGTTGTTAAATTGAATGCAGCTGCTCCTGATTTATCGATTGAGAAATATCAGCAGACTTTGGCAACGGCTATCCGTACTACAAACAATCGTAATCTGGAGACTTATAGCGCTGCCGTATCTGACGTGCTCAATTTTACCGATCAGCTGATGGGGATGGCCAGTGTACGGGTAGACCGCTACAGCAGTAAATTCGAGCACTATAAACAGACTGCCTGGTCGCCAAAATTCGGATTGGTATATCAGCTTTTTAAAGATAAGGTTTCCCTGTTTGGAAATTACATGAACGGTTTCGCTAATGTGGCCCCTGCTGCTGCCTATGGCTATGAAGGCAATTATGCTTTTAAACCAGAGCAGGCAAATCAGCTCGAAGGCGGTATAAAGTTTGAGCTGCTGGGCACTAAGCTGAACGGTACATTGAGTTATTATGATATCCAAGTGAAGGACAAATTACGGAAGGACCAGGAGCATACCGATGCAGTATATTATGTGCAGAATGGCACCCAGGTAAGTAAAGGGATTGATGCAGATCTGATTGCCAATCCGCTGCCGGGCTTACACCTGATTTTTGGTTATGGATATAACGACAGTAAATATGAAAATGCCGACTCAAGTGTTACTGGTTTAAGGCCCGTTTGTACCCCTAAACATTCTGCCAATACCTGGATCAGTTATACAATTAGGAGTGGTAAGTTAAGCGGGATAGGCTTGGGTATCGGAGGCAATTACCAAAGCGACTCTTATTTTACCAACGTCAGGACAAATACTTCTGGTACTACAGTGAAATACTGGACAAAAGCCCCTTATACCTTTAAAATTGGCAGTTATACTCGTTTCGATGCTACTGTCTTTTACGATCAGCCGGAATATAGGCTGGGTTTCAAAATGAACAATATCACCAATAAAGAATATTGGTCTAGCGATGCCTGGGCTAGCAGAGAGCCTACACGCAATTTTGTAGTCAATTTATCTTACAAGTTTTAATATCCGACAATTTTTTGATTAGAGATGGAAAAGAACAAAGTGCCACGGAAGAGAAAGAGCAAATCTGCCTTAAGCAAAACCATTGCCTGGTTACATTTATGGCCCAGTCTGGCATCAGCGCTGATTTTGATCCTGGTCTGTTTAACAGGGACTATTATCGTTTATTGTGATGAGATCATCGACATCGCCAACAAGGACGCATTATACGTGACCGGGGTAAAGCAGGAAAGACTGCCGGTGGAGGTACTCATTAGAAATATACGGCGATCATTTCCCGAAAGGAAGAGGCCCGGCTACATGGTTTTTTACCGAGATCCTATAAGATCGGTGAAAGTCCATTCATATGACGTAGTTACAGGTCTCCATTTTGTATATATGGATCCGTACACTGGTAAAATACTTAAGGACGACCGTACGGCCAACTTTTTCTTTATTATGGCACATCTGCACTCTACACTGCTGATACATGGTACAGGCGAGTGGATCATTGATATCGCTACAGTGATATTTTTGCTGGAACTGATT
>JAATFQ010000259.1 GCA_015655115.1 Sphingobacteriales bacterium | reverse complement strand
TACTGGTTCAGGTATCTGGCAGAGCAGGGCTTTGTGGTATTTGTGATGGACACCCGTGGAAGTGATAATCGTGGAAAGGACTTTGAGCAATCTATGTTCAGGAAGGTTGGCGATGTACAGATGGAGGATATGATGACAGGTGTGGCATTTTTGAAAGGTTTGTCTTATGTAGATGGCCAAAAGATGGGATTATTCGGCTGGAGTTTTGGTGGATTCAACACTGTAGACTTTATGCTCAACCATCCCGATGTGTTTAAGGCTGCAGTTGCCGGTGGTCCGGTTACCAACTGGCGGTTTTACGAAGTGATGTATACCGAGCGTTACATGGATACACCGGAGGAAAATCCGGCAGGTTTTGCAGCTACAGATTTGACGCTGCAGATTCAGAAACTGAAGGGTAAGCTATTATTGATACATGGCTTGCAGGATAATGTAGTTGTTCAGCAAAATTCTGTGGAGCTGGTTAAGAAAGCAGTAGATAACAATATACAGGTCGATTATATGATCTATCCTGGTCATGAACACAATGTAATTGGTAAAGACAGGGCACATCTTTACCAGAAAGTAACCGATTATTTTATGCAAAATTTAAAGTAATAGAATGGCTGAAGTTAAATTTTTCACAGAACGACTGAAGTTGAGATTGGTGGAGATGGCCGATCTGGAAGCTATACATATCCTGCATCATCTGGCAGAGACAGATCAGTATAATACCCTGGGTATTCCGAAGAACCTGGAAGAGACAAATATAATTGTAGACGGATGGATCAATGATCATCAGAAGAAGACGATCAAGAATTATACTTTCGCTGTGGAACTGGAGAAGGGTGGTTTCATTGGGTTGATCGCATTAAAGCTGTCCTCTTCTAAATTTAACAGTGCCGAAGTGTGGTATAAGATAAATGTAGATTTCTGGAATAAAGGTTTTGCTACTGAAGCCATAAAGGCGATCATCAGGTTTGGATTTAACAGGTTGAAGCTGCACCGTATCAATGCTGGGTGTGCAGTAGAGAACATCGCTTCTATACGTGTGCTGGAAAAAGCTGGAATGACCCAAGAGGGTTGTAAACGCCAGATCCTGCCGCTTAAAACAGGCTGGATGGATAGCTTTGAATATGCCATCCTTGAGGATGAATGGAAAGCCTGACGGTTTTCCGTTAAAAAGGTTAATTTTGCAATAATCACGATACTTTAAAAAATACAATGAGCATTTCTACGAAATATGATCCGGCAGCAACCGAAGATAAATGGTACAGCTACTGGCTTTCAAAAAACTTCTTTCATTCTGAACCAGATGAGCGTGAGCCATACACCATTGTTATTCCTCCACCCAATGTTACGGGTGTGTTACATATGGGGCACATGCTCAATAATACCATTCAGGATGTTTTGATCCGCCGTGCGCGTATGCAGGGTAAAAATGCCTGTTGGGTACCTGGAACAGACCATGCCTCTATTGCTACCGAAGCAAAGGTTGTAGCGATGCTGAAAGAGCGCGGGATCAGCAAAAAAGATCTGACCAGGGAAGAGTTTCTTGCTTATGCCTGGGAGTGGAAAGAGAAATACGGAGGTATTATTCTCGATCAGCTGAAAAAACTGGGTGCCAGTTGCGACTGGGAACGCACGCGTTTTACGATGGAAGAGGATCTTTCAGATTCTGTGATCGACAGCTTCATCCACTTATATAAAAAGGGAAGAATTTACCGTGGTATCCGCATGGTAAACTGGGATCCGGCAGGTAAAACAGCCGTATCTGACGAAGAGGTAATCCGTAAAGAAGTAAACCAGAAGTTATATTACATCAAATATTCAATCGCTCCTGCAAATGCTGATGGAGCTGTAGAGTATTTAACAATCGCCACTACGCGGCCCGAAACAATTATGGCCGATGCAGCAATATGCATCAATCCTAATGATGAGCGCTATACCCACTTAAAAGGCAAGACAGTTTTTGTGCCTCTTATTAACCGTGAAATTCCGGTTATCGAAGATGAATACGTTACAATGGACTTCGGTACCGGCTGTTTAAAAGTAACACCTGCACATGATTTAAATGATTATGAGCTGGGAGTGAAACATAAATTGCCGGTTATTGATATTTTAAATGACGATGGTACTTTAAATGAACTTGCTGTAATTCTTGTTGGCGAGGACCGTTTTGTGGCCAGAAAAAAGATTGCAGTGCTGCTGGATGAGGCCGGGCACCTTGATAAGGTGGAAGACTATAAATCACAGGTAGGCTTTTCTGAGCGTACCGATGCTGCTATTGAGCCAAAGCTCTCTATGCAGTGGTTCTGTAAAATGGACGAGATGGCGAAACCTGCATTGGATGACGTGCTGAACGGTGAAGTAAAGTTGATCCCTGAAAAGTTTGTGAACACCTATCGCCACTGGATGGAAAATGTGCGCGACTGGAACATCAGTCGCCAGCTATGGTGGGGCCAGCAGATCCCTGCATGGTATGATGATAAAGGTACCTGGGTAGTTGCAAAAACTAAAGAAGAGGCGCTGGACGAATTCCTTAAGCTCAAAGACATTGATGGTCAATTTTCAGCAGAAGAAGCACATGGTTTTAAACATCAGCTATCGCCTTTTGTAAAGCAGGACGATGACGTTATGGATACCTGGTTTTCTTCATGGCTATGGCCTATCTCAGTATTTGACGGACTGAAAAACCCTGGAAATAAAGATATCAATTATTACTATCCTACAAATGACCTCGTTACTGCACCCGAGATTCTTTTCTTCTGGGTGGCACGTATGATTATGGCAGGGCATGAGTTTATGGGCAAGAAACCATTTACCAATGTATACTTAACCGGTATTGTGCGCGATAAATTGGGCCGTAAGATGTCAAAATCTTTAGGTAATTCACCTGATCCTATTGGATTGATAGAAAAGTACGGTGCCGATGGAGTGAGAGTAGGGATGTTGCTTTGTTCTCCGGCAGGAAATGATTTGATGTTCGATGAAAGTTACTGTGAGCAAGGCAGGAATTTTGCCAATAAGATCTGGAATGCCTTCCGTCTGGTTAAGGGATGGGAAGCAGATAACAGTCTGCCTAATCCAAATGAGCAGGCTGTTTTATGGTTTGAGAACCGTTTCAATGAAGCTTTTGCTGAAATTGAAGATAACTTTAAGCAATACCGTCTGTCAGAATCACTGATGATTACTTACAAGCTGGTATGGGATGATTTTTGTGCATGGTATCTGGAAATGGTGAAGCCTGTATATCAGCATCCTATTGATCCGGTTACGCTGAAAGCGACAATAGGTTTCTTCGAGAAGATATTAAGCCTGCTGCACCCGTTTATGCCTTTCCTTACAGAGGAGTTATGGCATGATGAATTATTTGGTCAGAAAGGAGAGCTGGATTGTATTATCGTTGCACCTTTTCCTGTGGTCAGTACTTCTGATGCAGCGTTATTGAAAGATGTTGAAGTAGTGAAAGGAATTGTTGCTGAGGTACGTAATATCCGTAATATGAAGCAGATTTCACCTAAAGAGGGACTGCCGCTGTCAATCAAGGTTAATTCTTCATTAGACTACGGAAAGTGGCTAACCATTATTTCAAAATTGGCTAATATTTCAGAAGTTGATTTTGTAGCAGATAAGGTTACCGGAGCATCGGCTTTTATGGTAGGTAATGATGAGTTTTTTATCCAGTTAAATGAGACCATTGATGTTGAAGCAGAACGTGAGCGCCTTAATGCAGATCTGATTTATTTACAGGGATTTTTGAAGTCTGTAGATGCGAAATTAAGCAATGAGCGGTTTGTGCAGAATGCGAAGCCAGAGATTATTGCGAATGAGCGGAATAAGAAAGCAGACGCAGAAGGAAAGATTAAAATCATTGAAGAGAGCTTAAATTCATTATAAGAAATTAGTTTCAATCTTTATATTTCAAAAAGGAACGCTATCATTTGGCGTTCCTTTTTTATTTAACGCGTAATTTTTCATCACCTTTTTCATTCAGTATCGATGTTAGTACGGGAAGTTACAAAATAGCTACTATAAAGCTACTGTTATGTATGATTGTAGTCCAGCCAATTAAACTTTCCCCTGTATAAGCACTTGCTATAAAGCTGTGAACATACTCTTGGCAAGAGGTTAAAAAGGTTGCTCTACATAACTTCCAGTGATGAAGAAAATAAAAAACAAGTGATGTTATTTCACGGCCTTCCAGCGTATTTCCGCGCTTGTCAGCCGTGAAACAACATCATTTGTTTTTCCACAGCTGAAAGCGGTAGATAATCTTGAGAAAGCTATTGGGATCTTGAGAAAGAGATAGGTAACCTTGAAAAAGTGTAGACAATCTTAACAAACTGCAGCTGATCTTACTCCGCAATTATTGCAGTAAATCACAAACCCCCATACTCCGGAAGCTCTTCAAAAAACAGGAAGCTCGATGCAAGATGGTCAATCTGTGCATAACAGTGTTTCAAACCATTAGTCACAACCAGCCATTTTGCTTTATGTACTGAATTGTATCTCGATGCCTGGTCAAATACGTTCTGCGAAATCTTAACCGAAGGCGCTTTGCACTCAATAACCATTATACGCTCTCCGGAAGTATTGAAAATCACAATATCAGTCCGCTTTTGCAGATTATTCAAACTTAAACCTCCCTCTATTTGAATAAGCGACCTGGGAAACTTCTTCTCTTTAATCAGGTAGTGGATAAAATGCTGCCTCACCCACTCTTCAGGTGTTAAAACCAGATGTTTCTTCCTCACTTCATCGAAGATAAAATGCTGCTCATCTTTCAGCGTTATTCTGAATGGGTAAGGAGGTAGATTAAGTGGAGTAGGTATAAATGCCATTTGTGCAAAAATAACCTTTAATAATTAGTTTTTAGCCGTTACATTTGGATAAATATATGAGTGCTTCCGATATTATAAAAGACCTTAAGGCCAGAAAGTTTAAGCCTGTATACCTCTTGCATGGCGAAGAACCTTATTACATTGATCAGATTATCCATTATATGGAACAAAATATTCTGAATGACATGGAAAAGGGCTTTAATCAGACCTTGCTTTATGGCAAGGATACAGATATGGCGACCATTTTAAATGCCGCAAAGCGCTACCCTATGATGTCCGATTATCAGCTGATCGTAGTCAAAGAAGCGCAGGACTTGAAATGGGCTAAGGAGACGGAGGGGAGTAGTAAAGAGGCCGAATTTGTTCAGCACTATTTTGAAAATCCATTGCCGAGCACAATCCTGGTACTCGGGTACAAATATGCCAACTTCGATAAGCGCAAGAAAATATTTAAGTCTATTTCAAAAAGTGGAGTCATCTTTCAGTCAGACCCGGTAAGGGATTATAAGCTTGCGGGCTGGATTGAAGACCTGGTGAAAGAGAAAGGAGCTAAAATTGCTCCGCAGGCAGCGGCATTAATGGCCGAATATCTGGGTACCGACCTCTCAAAGATTTCTAATGAGCTGGAAAAGCTGATGCTGAATGTCAGCAAAGAAACCACTATAGATATCGACCATATCCAGAAAAATATTGGTATAAGTAAAGAGTATAATGTTTTTGAACTGCAGAAAGCATTGGCAGCAAGAAATATACTCAAGGCAAACCAGATCATTAATTATTTCGCCGATAATCCCAAGGCCAATCCTATGGTTATGGTAATGGCTAATCTAAACGCTTATTTTACAAAGATTCTTAAATACCATTACCTGCAGAATAAAAGTGATGCCGCCAGGGAGTTGGGCGTCAATCCTTATTTTGTAAAAGACTATGAAACCGCTGCCAGAAGTTATAATCTCAATAAGACCTTCGACGTGATCAGCTTGCTGAGGGAGTATGATTTAAAAAGCAAGGGGGTTGACAGTACTGGTAATGTGACCGACGGTGAACTCCTTAAAGAGCTGCTTTTTAAAATGCTGCACTGACCAGAGGTATCCCGATAAATAAGCACAAAAACCATCACGCTAACCAATATGCTGTAAAATGTGTTACCGTAAGCAATAAGCAAAAGGGGATGTAAAGAAGGGTGTCAAATTTGGCAAATTTACTCTGCTTATGTGTTTTAGTTAAGCCGATATAATTGAAATCACCAATTGTCCTTAACAGGAAAATTATACCTATAACTAACATTCCATACTTTGGATAGTTCAGTGGTGCAGCTAAATTCATCCAGCTTTGATAGGCTACATTTACAGCCGCGAAGAAGACAAACCCAACCGCTATAAATATAGTTATAGTGAACGAAGGGTTAAATAGCTTTCTGCCGTTGCTGTCTGTAGGTATGCTAACCTTCCTACCTTTTGTCCCTCCAAATGCCCAATAAAAATGTAGTAAGGACAGTAAAAAAAAGATAGTGACATTAAATATTGGAATAAAAGTAATCATATATAAATCCGTCTGTTATCTGTAAGATAATGATAATTTTTTGGATAAAAATAGAGATGTAGGTTGTGTGCTGGCTTTTTTAGCGCATTTGTCCCCGTATCTTAAATCATTATTCAGTTTTTGACGAAATAAATAGAAGGAATGATTGAAGTATCATGACTGAAACCGTCGGCTCCGGTCCGGCACAATGAAAGGTATTCGGTTTGAAGATCCTTATCATTTCTATTTATTTAACCTCTTTATGTTCTCCTTTTGTTAGTTTTGAACTTGAATTCAGCTTGAATGTCCGGGTGATAAGTATTTTGAGCACCCGGTTTTCAGCTAGCTGCATCAAACATAATTAAAATCAATACAATGAACTATTTTTTAGTCAAGTCAGAACCATTTAAATATAGCTGGGAACAGTTTAACAAAGACGGACGTACCTTTTGGGATGGTGTACGCAATTACCAGGCACGCAATAATATCAAGCTGATGAAAGAGGGCGATCTTGTGCTTTTTTACCACAGTAACGAAGGGAAGAATGTTGTTGGAGTGGCAAAGGTAGTGAAAGAGTTTTATCAGGACCCCACTACTGCTGACGCAAACTGGGTAGTGGTAGACCTTGTTCCTGTAGAAGGCTTAAAAAATCCCGTTAGCTTAGCACAAATAAAAGCTGAAGAAAGCCTTGCCGATATCTCTTTGGTAAAACAGGGCCGGCTGTCTGTAATGCAGCTGAAAGCTGAAGAGTTCGATAAAATTCTCGAAATGGGAAGTTAAAAAGAATGGTTGCCGGTATTTAAGGTTCATGAGCAAACCGATGCTCATGAACTATGTTAGTAAATTATCGTGTAACTTGAAAGGCCTGATAAGTATTGAAATACAGGTTTTTAAAATACCGTGCAGATTTTAAAGCTCTTCCTGGCCAAAGAAAAACGCTTTGAGCTCTGTAGCATCACCGGCTTTCATCTTTCCGGCCAGGATAAGCCGCAATTGTCTTCTTCTTAAAGCATCAGCGAATAATTCGATTTCTTCCTCTGTTTCGGGCAGTAATTCAGGTACAGGAATTGTTCTGCCACTCTGATCTACGGCAACGAAGGTGTAATAAGCCTGGTTAGACTTTACTCTTGTCCCAGAGGGAATGTTTTCTGCCCAGACATCCAGGCGTACCTCTACCGAGGTGTGGAAAGCACGTGTTACTTTAGCTTCAATTGTAATTACATCGCCAAGTTTAATAGGCTGCTGGAATGAAACATTGTCTACAGAAGCAGTAACAACAATCCTGTTACAGTGTTTTTGTGCAGAAATAGCTGCTGCAATATCCATCCAGTGCAATAACCTGCCACCCATAAGGTTGTGAAGTGTATTTGTGTCATTGGGCAATACTAATTCATTCATAATGGTGAATGAATTTTTAGGGCTTTTGGCTTTTATACTCATAATTACTGCAAAAGTAAACAAAAACTGGAGAATCATGTTATTGTATTGCTGCTCAACAAGGCACATAAAGATCAAAGGCACACAAACAAATATGACTAATCAAACCCTTATTCAATATTTCCACTGGTACTACAACGAAGAACAGAAATTATGGCAAAAAATAACACAGGAGGCAGCACACCTTCGTGATATTGGAATAACAGGAACATGGTTGCCACCAGCTTATAAATCTACTGAAGGAACGGACTCTACAGGTTACGATTGCTATGATCTGTACGACTTGGGCGAATTCGATCAGAAAAATAGCATCCCTACCAGGCACGGTACAAAAGATGAATACCTGCAAGCAATAAAAGCTTTGCACGAACAGCAGATTATGGTACTTGCTGATATCGTTTTTAATCACAAAGCCGGTGCTGATGAGCTGGAGAAGGTTCCGGTTCGTAGGGTTAACCCTGATAACAGAGCGGAATTTACTTCTGATGTGTTTGAAATCCAGGCATGGACTAAGTTTACTTTTCCCGGCAGAAATGGTAAGTATTCTGACTTTATCTGGGATAGAAGTTGTTTTAGTGGGATTGACTGGGCAGAAGACTTAAAAGAAGCTGCAATTTTTTCTATACAGAATGAATATGGCGAAGGATGGGAGAATGTACCTTCTGAAGAACTCGGTAATTATGATTACCTCATGTTCAATGATATCGAATTCAGGAATAAGGCCGTTAGAGAGGAACTGAAAAGATGGGGCGAATGGTATTATGAAACTTGTCAGATGGACGGCTTCAGGCTGGATGCTGTAAAACATATTTCACCGGATTTCCTGAACGAGTGGCTCGACCATATGAAGAATAAGTTTAATAAAGATTTCTTTATAGTGGGCGAGAACTGGGTGCTGGATGATGTCGCTAACTTAAGAAATTATATAGATATAACAGAGGGTAGGATGCAGCTGTTTGATTCTATGCTGCACCACAACTTTTATCAGGCAGGAAAACAGGGTAATCAATACGATATGAGCAAGATATTTGCCGATACACTGATAGAATCGCATCCGCATCTTTCAGTAACTTTCGTTGATAATCATGATTCGCAACCCTTACAGTCACTTGAAGCTTATGTCGACTTCTGGTTCCGCCCGCTTGCTTATGCCATGATATTGTTGCGCGAGCAAGGGATTCCCTGTATTTTTTATCCTGATCTATATGGTGCTAAATATGTAGATAAAGATCATGAGGGAAATGAAACTGATGTAGAGCTCGTATTTGTAGAGAGACTGCCACAAATGACTGCCATAAGAAGAGATTTTGCACATGGCTTTCAGCGCGATTACCTGGATCATCCGAATTGTATAGGCTGGACAAGAGAAGGTGACGAAGAGCATGAGCACTCTGGCCTGGCTGTGGTGTTGAGCAATGGTGATGAGGGTACGAAAGATATGGAAATAGGCGCAAGCCACAGCGGACAGGTCTTTATCGATGCAATTGGGGGCAGAGAAGATGAAGTTACTGTGAATGAAGAGGGGTGGGCACAGTTTTTCTGCAATGCCGGCGGTGTTTCTGTTTGGATAATGAAGAAATAATTGGGTAAATAAAAAAGTAATCAGAAGCTAATTACTTATTGCTGTACTGTGCTGATGGTCTGATAGCCAATCAACTCATCCCAGCGGCTGCCAGGTTTGCGGAAATAGACAAAAGCCTGGTAGCTGTTTTCAGTTTCAACAAAAGAACCTTCAAATAAGGAAGTAGTAGTTTTTCCTGTATTGCCGTCTTTCCAGGTATATTGATAGTCGTAAACTCCCTGTTTAAGGTATTGAATAGCGGTAAATCTTTTCTTTATGACATCGTAGGTCATTTTATTTTCGGCATTGAGACCAAAATTATTGAAACGGCCTGTAATGTATAAATCGCCCGTTCCCGGAGCGGCTGCATTTAGGGTAAATAATAAACTGGCGTAATCACTATCGGTATCGTTGTCCCTGTTATCCTGATTACGGATAAAAAAAGCACCATCGTCATCCGGCTGACGTGTATATTTTTGTGCGTTGTTAGTCAGATCAGGAAATAAGATAACATTATTGATTGTATCGGCAGAAATATCTTGCACATGTACCCCTTTGTAACGGAAACTGCGCATGTCAAATTTCCTGAACTCATTTAATCCTTCAAAATCATTGGCATTGATCTCACTGTATATTAAAGAGCCAGGCTTGATATAAGTAGGCCTGGTATTCAGCTTTGCCGTAAGGGGATTTCCATTCTGCATCAAAATCACTTTAATGTCAGTATAAGGGTTCTGAATCGGCATCTGATGAATGATGCTGAAGTTTATTTTCTGATTGCTGAACCTCAAAGCAACATTAGTACTGGATGTTACCTGCATTTCCACATTTACCTGATTGGTAGTGATATAAAAACGCTGGGAACAAACAGGTTTCTTTATATCGCCATCCTCATATACTTTAAGCAGGTAATTGCCGGAAATCTTTGGCTTAATCTGCTCGTTGGGCAGGGTCAGCTCGTAATGCGTAAATTTTTGCAGTGTCTTAGCAGAGTAGGCGTAAGTGATTATCCTGTCTTCACTCATTCCGTCGAGATAGTCCAATACCGAAAGGTTAGAGGAATGCCAGTCGGATGTACAATGTTCTAAAGTATACCAGTAATCTTTGCTTCCACCATCCAGGTCATCGAAAGAAAAAAGGATTTTCGCGGCGGAGTTGAGTTGTATGATGGGTAAACTCTGCTCTTTCTGGGTATTGTAACACTGCACAGATTTAATCTGTGCAGTGTAAACATGATTGTCATACTCAAACTGCTTTTGCTGTGCAAAACATATTTGCAGAGCTCCAAAGAACAGAAAGAGTGATGCTCCGAATTTCATTAAGCAGTTTCCAGTTCCATGATTTCAGCAGCAAGGGTTTCCCACTTGTTCTGTGCATCGTCCAGCACGGCCTTGGCTGCGAGATAGCGTTTGTTAGCTTCAGCAAGTTTAGCTTTATCGCTATAAACTTTCTCATCTGCCAGCTCAGCCTCAATTGCTTTTACATTCTTATCCAGATCAACTGTTTCCAGTTCGATCTTCTGTAACTGATCATTCAGCTTTTTTAGCTGCTGCTGTGTACTTACTGTTACAGGCTTCGGTTCTACCTTAGCCTTCACCTCTTTTTCCTGTTTTACAGGAATTGGTTTTGAAGCAGGAATTACTCTTTTGCTGTTCCAGATTTCATATTCTGCATAGGTACCCGGATATTGTTTGATCTGCTCTTCTTCAATAAACCAGATTTTGTTGGCTACATTGTCTAAGAAGTACCTATCGTGAGATACCGCGATGAACGTTCCTTCAAATTGCTGTAAGGCCTGGATCAGGATGTTTACTGACTGTATGTCCAAGTGATTCGTAGGCTCATCCAGAATAAGGAAGTTAGAGTCTGTGGTCAATGACTTCGCCAGTGCAACTCTGGATTTCTCTCCTCCTGAAAGCACCTTGATTTTCTTGAATACATCATCTCCCGTAAAAAGGAAACATCCTAAAATTGAACGCAGCTCAGTATCGGTATGCTTAGGAGCAAAAGCCTGTAGCTCTTCAAGGATAGTATTGCCCAGGTGGAGCGACTCCAGCTGGTGCTGTGCAAAGAAGGTTGTCGTTACATTATGGCCGGTCTCACAAGATCCTTCAAACTGCTCTACACCAGCAACCATTCTTAATAAGGTTGATTTTCCTTTACCGTTGGCACCGATCAATGCAATCTTATCACCTTTCTCGATAACGGCTTCAGCGTTTTCAAGAATGTCTATGTTAGGGTATCTTTTTGTGGCATTCTCAATGCGGATTACATGACGGCCTGATGGCTTGCTGAATTTGAAGCTGAAGTTTACCGTTGGGTTATCATCATCAACATCTTCAACTCGTTCCAGTTTATCTAAAGCTTTCATGCGCGACTGTGCCATCTTCGCCTTGCTGGCTTTGGCCTTGAAACGCTCAATCAGCTTTTCTTCCTGCTTGATTTTTGCCTGCTGGTTTTTGAACTCTCCTTTTTGGATCTCGCCACGAAGGGATTTCTCTTCCAGGTAGAAGGTATAGTTTCCAGCATAGGTGGTTAGCTTGCCTTTGCGCGATTCTACCGTACGGTTTACAATTTTATCTAAGAAGTACCTATCGTGAGAAACAATTACAATGGCACCTTCAAAACCTGCCAGGTAAGTCTCCAGCCACTTGATAGATGGTAAGTCCATGTGGTTGGTAGGCTCATCCAGTAACAGGATGTCCGGGGTTTGCAACAGGATCTTAGCCAGCATTACACGCATTCTCCATCCACCTGAAAACGTATTCAGCGGACGGTGCTGGTCTTCAGTGCTGAAACCAAGACCTGCGAGGATCTCATTTGCTTTGTACTCGATGTTGTAACCATCTAGAGCTTCAAACTCCTGCTGTTTATCGCTCAGCTTGTAAAGTACTTCTTCAGAATAGTCTGTTTCAATCTTTTTTAGCAGCAATTCAATTTCATCGTGTATCTGGTTCTGGCGCTCGAAAGCTTCCATAGCCACATGCAGAATAGTATGATGAGATTCATAAGAAAGTAAGTCCTGGTTCAGGTAGCCAATTTTTAAGTCCTTAGACATAGAAATGGATCCCGAAGAAGGTGCATATTCTCCTACAATTATTTTTAAAAGGGTAGATTTTCCTGTTCCATTGGCACCAATAAGGCCAATTCTCTCTCCTGGTTTAATATGCCAGTTAGCTTCGTCATATAAAGCCCTGGAACCAATAAGGAATGTTAAGTCGTTTATCGAAATCATGTAAATGCAAAAATACAATTTTTAGGCGCATTTTGTTTGACTGATAATGAGTTCTGGTACGTTTTCTTTGATTTTATTACAAGCCGGCTACTTTTTTCTTTCAAAAGATGATTTATCCCCTTTTTTATCCTTGAAAACGTTCCTATATTCGTTGCATGTATCGTCTTATAAAACCTATTTTCTTCAAATTTGAACCGGAGAAAGTACACCATTTTGTAGTTGAAAGGTTGAATTGGTTTCATGACCGCTTCCCATTCGGTGAAACTATCCTGCGCAGCAGCTTTGATGTCCATATCAAAGGGCTTGAAAGGGAAGTGTTCGGTATCAAGTTCAGGAACCCAGTAGGCCTTGCCGCGGGCTTTGATAAAAATGGAGAATATGTGGAGGCGCTAAGCCACCTTGGGTTCGGATTTATTGAGATAGGGACGGTTACGCCACTCCCACAACCGGGAAACCCTCAGCCAAGGATGTTCCGCCTTACGGCTGATGAAGCCCTGATCAACAGGATGGGTTTCAATAATAAAGGTGTAGATATTGTGGCCGAAAGACTGCGTGCACTGAAGCTGAAAGACCCTGGTATCGTTGTCGGCGGTAATATCGGAAAGAATAAAAATACACCTAATGAAGATGCAACCAGTGATTATGTGAAGTGCTTCGATAAGCTTTTCGATGTGGTGGACTATTTTGTGGTGAATGTCAGTTCGCCAAATACACCTGGGTTAAGGGCCTTGCAGGAAAAAGGCCCGCTGACAGAGCTGCTGGATACTTTGCAGCAACGAAATAGCAAGAATGGTATTTCCAGGCCTATCTTGTTAAAGATTGCTCCTGATTTGACTAATGAGCAGCTTGATGATATAATTGACATTATTAAAGTAACAGGTATTGCTGGCGTAATTGCAACCAATACGACCATAGAAAGGGAGGGGTTACATACTCCTGCTGAGCTTGCCGCTGAAACTGGTGGCTTGAGTGGTAAGCCGCTAACGCTGCGGTCTACGGAAATTATCAGGTACTTATCGGAGAAATCAGGCAAGGCTTTTCCTATCATCGGTGTAGGAGGGATACATTCTGCTCAGGATGCAAAAGATAAACTGGAAGCCGGGGCAGCATTGGTACAGATCTATACGGGCTTTATTTATGAAGGTCCGTGGTTGATTAAGCGGATCTGTAAGGCTTTGGTTTAAAGGTTAATTACGGCTGGGGTTTTTAAGGGATCTCCATCATTTATAAAAAATAGGATACCTGTTTTTCGTCTGCCTATCTTTTGCTGCGCAAAACATAGAAGGCCGAAAAACAGGTATCCTATTTTTTTTGAGATTATCCTTAGGACCCGGACCCCTTCAATACATAAGCGGACTCTCTTTCAGCCTAATGCCTGGGCCTTACTTGGGGGCCATGCTTGACCTTTCTTGGATCCTATGCTTGATCTTTCTTGGAGTTCATGCTTAATCTTTCTTGGAGCTGATGCTTGACTTTTCTTGGATCCTATGCTTGACTTTTAAGAGTCGTATTCCATAATTCTCAAAAATATAGGGCATAAAAAAACCGTTAAGAAGACCCTTAACGGTTTTAATTCTTTTACAGAAAAACTAATTATGCTTTAGCAGCAGCTACTAACTGATCTAAGATAATGTTGTTTTTAGCTAACTGATCTTTTTTAGGTTGTTTTGAACGGCTTCCTAATTCGATGTTTGTAGCTAGTTTCAAAGTTTTAACTTCTAAACGTGAAGTTGTTTTATTTTTTCTGTCTTTTCTTTTTAATCTGGTAACTGCCATGGTAATAACCTTTATGTTTTTAATTTATATAAATCTGGAGGTCGAGAGCGGATTCGAACCGCTGTACGAGGTTTTGCAGACCTCTGCCTAGCCACTCGGCCACTCGACCTGTTAAATTCAAGGCTGCAAAAATAGCAATTTAATATTAACATGCAATTTATTTTTGCATAAATCTGCATATGTCTGCGCAAAATATGGCAGCTGACACCGCAACGTTCAATGACTCAGCCATTCCCACTCTGGGGATTGTTACCGGACGGTCTATTAATTTAATCACCTCCTCACTTACACCCTGTCCCTCATTGCCCAGGATAACCAGCCCTTCGCTGCCCCATTGTGTTTCGTACAGGCTATTGCCGTTTAACATAGCACCAAAAATGGGTATCTGTATGTCTTTCAGGAATTCCGGCAGCTCCTGATAGCTTATATTTACCCTGGCCAGTGAACCCATGGTTGCCTGTACGGTTTTGGGATTATAAACTTCTACGGTATGATTGGAACAGATTATCTGCTTAAAACCAAACCAATCGGCTGTCCTGATAATAGTACCCAGATTCCCCGGATCCTGAATCCCATCCAATACTAATGTGAAAGAATTTTTTAAAGTGCTTTTATCAAATTCTGTTACCACAGGGATATGAACAACAGCGAGAATACCCTGTGGAGCCTGTAATGCACTAATCTTCTCCAATTCGGTGGTGTTTACTTCAAATAACTTTATATTTGATGGTAATTTAGGGAGTGAAGAGTGGTATTGTGCCAGAAAATATAGGCTATTTATCTGGTAACCGGAGTGAATAAATTCAGAAATTGATTTAATTCCTTCAATTATAAATAACCCGTTCTCTTTACGGTACTTTTTTTGATGTAACGATTTTATAAAACCTATCTGAGACTTTGAAAGCATATTCTATTTATAAAAAGAAATTCCAATATCCCGCAATATTACTATTAATTCTGCTTTTTGTTACCGCATGCTCGTCTACAAAATTTATTGAAGACTACCAGTCGATTGTAAAAAAGGTGGATATTGACAGTATACCTGATCAGTTCAAGGAGGAATCTTTAAATTATGTTCAAAAAGATATTCGTCCGGCGCCAAGATTGAGTATAAATGTGGGCTTGTATAATATTTTTTATACACTGTTTAAAACAAAATCTGTCGGTAATCCAGCTCCGGTACTGGATAGTACGCTGGTAGAAATTTCCCGGAACCAGATAGAGAAGTTCCTGGTGAGTAAAGGTTATTTTAAGGCTAAAGTAAAATCGGAGATCAAGGTTAATAAACAAAGGGCCGAGATCGACTTTAAGGCTACACCGGGGCCTGCTTTTTTCGTGAATGCAGTAAAGTATAATATTCCTGATACTGCTGCCAGTAAGCTGTATCTGGAGAAAAAAGCATCATTTACGCATTTAAGGGATGGCATGCAATATGACGATGATTCTCTCTCTTATGAGCGTGAACAGATATTCGTCATGATGAAGGGTAATGGCTATTTTGACTTTTCCCGTCCATATGTACGTTTTGAGATAGATTCGGCACTGAATGCCAGTAAAGCCAATGTGGTTTTGTTTATCGATACCCCGGCTACTGGGCCTAAACATGTTCAGTATGTGATTGGCGAGAGCAATGTGATCATTGCACCCTCCACTGAAGGATTCACTGACTCTATCAAGCTGAATCCGCGTACCTTCAGAGGTATCCGTTATACGGATCTATCGAAACGATTCAGAAGGAACCCTATTCTGAGGTACGATTTCATCAGAAAAGGGGAGATGTACGATATGAATAAGGAAAACCTTACTTACGACCGTTTATATGAGCTTAACGTTTTTAAAAATGTAAAAATTGAATATGCTAAAGCCAGCGACAGTACAAACACAGTGAATCCTATTATTCAGCTGACACCACAAAAAAGAATGAGCAACCGTGTAGAGGGCGAAATTCCATTTAATGCAGGTACCGTAGGATTTACGTTGAGCAATACCTATACAAATAATAATATTTTCAGGGGTGCGGAGCGCTTTGAGTTCCAGGTTAAAGGGGGACTGCAGTCCAGGATAAGCTCGGGAAGTTCTCTGTTTAAGGATATATACCAGCGTGATTTCTC
>JAATFQ010000238.1 GCA_015655115.1 Sphingobacteriales bacterium | reverse complement strand
GAGCTTTACCGGATAGTGGTCGAAACACTATCCGGTTTTTTCAGGAAAGCAGGGACCTGTAGCCTTGCTAGACAGCCCCGTGCCTGACTCTTATTTTACAATGATTTTCTTCCCTTCTATTTTAAAATTAGCACCACTCAATTCAAGAATCTTAAGAATCTGGGATATATTTTCATTCCTTGAAATTTTGCCCGAGAAATGATCTTCATAGGAAGTTCTGCTGAATACGACTTCAACATTATACCACCTGGCAATCTGCCGCATAACCACTTCAATATCCGCCTCATTAAACTGGAACATTTCGTTTTTCCAGGCAAGGACTTCATTGACATCTACATTGCTGTTAATTAAAATAGGGTTCGTCCCCATAGTAGAAAAAGAGGATTGCTGCCCGGGTTTAAGCACTATATTTTCTGCCCCCCTCACAATCTTTACACTACCTTCAAGCAAAGTGGTTTTAACAACCGGTTCATCAGCATAACTATTGATATCAAAATGGGTACCCAGTACCTCTATTGTCTGCCCTGTACTTTTTACGCGAAAAGGCTTAGCCGCATTTTTGACCACCTCAAAATAGGCCTCACCAGTCAGCTCAACACTCCTTTCCCGACCAGCAAAAGCAGTTGGAAATTTTAATGAAGATGCGGCATTAAGCCAGACCTTACTTCCATCGGGTAACACCACCTGGTATTGTCCCCCTCTCGGCGTAGCAATCGTATTAAAAACCATTTCTGACGCGGCCGGCCTGTTGCTGCCCCTATAGTTATAAACCAGATGCCCGTCGCTACTTTTCTGCACTGTTGTCCCCCCCTGCCGACTAATATTTCCGTTTTTAGCGCTATCTAATACGACTACAGAACCATCGGCCAGTGTAAGTAAAGCTCTGTTGCCTCCCGGAGCAATATCATTTTTTAATGCCAGCTGCACCACATTTGAATCGTGATGACGCTGCATAACAAAATAAAAAGTAATACTCAGAGCAGTGATTAAAATGGCGGCTGCCCATTTGATATCAATAAAAGGCCATATCTTTTTATAAGGATCACCAGTAGTATAGGGATTATCCGTAGTAAGGTCATTTGATGTGGTCATAACCTCAGCATTGAGATCGTCATTGATATAGGTGGAAAGGGAGTTTTGGATTTCACTTTTAAGCTGATCCATACGGTAATTATCCATTGAAAGCTCTTCTCCACGTATGCTGTCATACCATTTTTCCACATACACCTTTTCATCGGATGTAGCGTCACCGTCCAGATATCTGGCTATTAACTCCTGTAAATTCCTGGTTTCCACAATATGCTTTTATTACTTATTGCCCGGAAAGGTGAAAAGTACTATAAGAAATATTAATTATTTAATAAAAGCTTAACGGTGGTGTGTATATATACCAGATAAGATAAGACCTATTATAGTAAGGGAGGAGTCATATAAACGTAAACGCGATTTCAGACGATTCGAGGCTGTATAAAGCTGGTTCTTGATCGTCTGTTCAGATAACTTCAGTTGAATGGCAATTTCTTTTATAGAATGATTTCCTTCCTTTTGTAAAAGATGGATTTCACGCATACGCGTGGGCATTTTATTTATTTCATCATCAATAATAGCCTGTAGCTCCTTATTAATCATCAAATGATGAGCTGAGGGTTCGTAATCTTCTTCCTTTAATGTGAAGTTTGATGCATAACGCAGCCTTACGCTATCTTTTCTATATTGCATTAATACCTTATTACGTAGAACAGCATAAAGATAGGGTAAGAGGTGATCCTGCTGACTTAATTGATCAAGATTATCCCACATTGTGATAAAAACCTCCTGTACCAGATCTTTTGCAGCATCTTCCGATTGTATCTTACGGTAAGCCTGTCTGAATAACGGATCCCAGTATATATTAAAAGCCATCTCAAAAGCGTGTCTTTTGTTAATGGAGGCCAGACTAAGGATTTCGCTATCAATACTATCACTCATTAAACAGGAATTTATGATGCTAATTTAATGATTTGAAGCACTATTCGAAGGTTTTGGCAAAATATCTATGACAATTCAGGTAACCATCAGTATAAACACCTGCAATATAAGCCATCACCATAAATAAATAACCAAATACATATTTATTTATCAATATTTGAAAATAATTTGGATTAAATTTCCCTGGTACCAGCTATAGATTGAACCTTCAATATCATATTTAGGCGTCAGACAGCTTTTCTGTATGGATATTTCCAGAAACCTGCAGATTTATCAATAGCTATCTTCATAAAATCAAGATCCCTCAATACAATAGTAAAGAGGGATCTTGCTTTTGCGGTAAAGAAAGCCTATTGCCTGAATTTTACCGGCAATTGATTTGACTGTGTTACTACGGCGTCGGCGTCACCAGCATTTTCGGTCTCAAACCTATATCGATTTTACGTATCATCTCTTCCAGATGAAGCCTGCTCATCCCGGTAGAATTAGGAATTGCTTTCCTGAGATCAGTCTTCAAACCAACCAGCTCCGCACGTACAATACTTCCGGCATCTGACCGTGTCACATCCGGGTTGATATATACATTTAAACCGCCTAACTGATTAGTCATTACAATTTCATTCGTTGCCACAAACATTTTAAGCATGTTGCTGATATACATCTGCTGTAGGTTTCTCCGATAAATATCGATAGAATGACGGGAATAGATCTCAGTCCATATCCCCATCCGCAGGTCCCTGAGATATTCCATTGCTGTATAATTTTTTACAGGATCCGTAGCCTGGGTGTTAAGCATTTTAACCAGAATATCGGAGCCTATCATACGCATCAGCACCACATATTGGAGGCTGGAAATCGTATTTATCGGATTTGAGCCCGTTACATCAGAAATTTGTTTGTTGATCAGCCAGGTGGGTGTATTGAAAAAATTATCAGTTATAAATTTCATCGCTTCTTTCTGCGTTCCGTAAGGCACAGGAGCTAACAATCCACCCGGTTGCTCTACACTTTTAAATGTCGTATAGGTGCCGGCAAAATTCCGGATCACATGGCCCAGGTACAATGTGTATTGCTTAACCACTTCCCTGTACAGTTCACCAGTTTTGGTGTACCCATCATTAGGCTCCTTTGTCCAGCTCATCAGGTTAGGCACCACCCTCTTCAGATTTTTAATACCGTATGCCCCGGCAAGCATGGCATTGTTCCCCATATCTTCACTTTGTGAACGCGGGTCAGTATACATATTTTCCGATCCGAAAAACAGGCGCTTATTTTTGCTCAGGCTGTCAATTATCAGTTTATTTAGATAAGGCACTTCTTCTTCCGCATTTTTAAATTCCGGCAGCCAGCGGTAGCCGAACTGGATAGCCCATTTATCATAGTCCCCGATCCTGGGAAAAAGCCCTTTCTCTGAGATACCGTCTTCCGGCTGCGCCACATAGTTAAACCGGGCATAATCCATAATTGACGGCGTATGCCCGTTAGCTTCCACAAACGCTTTATCTCTCAATTTCTCCACAGCTACAGTAGAGCTGGAACCGAAATTATGCAATAATCCCAGGGTATGCCCCACTTCATGTGACGATACAAATCTGATCAGCTGCCCCATCAGCTCATCATCAAAATTAGCTTTGCGCGCCCTCGGGTCTAAGGGCCCTGCCTGGATCATATACCAGTTCCTCACCAACTGCATGATGTTGTGATACCAATTGATATGGCTCTCAATGATCTCTCCGCTGCGCGGATCATGTACATTGGGCCCGCTTGCATTGGCTACGGCCGAAGGTTTATAAACAATCACATTATGAGTAGCATCATCAATACTCCAGTCCGGATCATTTACCGGTGCCGGCAAAGCCATAATTGCATTTTTAAAACCTGCCTGCTCAAATGCTTTTGCCCAGTCGTTCACACCCGCGATCAGGTATGGCACCCATTTTTTTGGCGTTGCAGGATCAATATAATAAATGATGGGCTTTTTTGGCTCCACCAATTCACCGCGTTTATATTTTTCAATGTCTTCGTCCTTAGGTTCCATACGCCAGCGCACCATTACGGCCGACTGTCTCACACCTTGCGGATCAGCATCGAAGTCAGTATAACCATGGGCAAAAAAGCCTACTCTTGCATCTGCAAAACGGGCTTTCATAGGAACCTTTGGCAGCAGTACCATAGAACTGTTCAATTCGTATGTTACAGGAATCGTAGAAGTGGTTGCCTGCCCGCCTACCGGCCCTTTGGTATAGGTACGTACCGTTCGGATTTCCACATTTCTGGGATAGGCACTCATAGAACTGATGTACGATTTATCGTTCTGTATCGCCCCTACTCCAAGTGTGGTTTTAATGAAGGAGCTGAAGAAAAATATCTCATTTTCCGTATTCAGAAAATCAGTAATATCAATCACCGAACTTTTCGCACTAGCCGAATCTCCTCCGTAAGCTTTAACAGCAAAGGATGCCACAATGGGCTGTATATTGGAATTGCGTACAGATCTGTACAGTCCGTTGGAAGTAGTATCATTGGAGCGCTCGTTAAACGAATTAAGGCGTAAAAAAATACGGTTATCAGGGCCTTTTTCAAAGCTCACCACATTTTCAGCAATCTCATCACCTGCATATCCCAGCATTTGCGGACGCGTACCGGATGCAGATTTGGAAATCCTGTTCACAATCAGCATTTCCCTCCCTAATAAGGTGTCCGGGATTTCAAAATAATACTTGAGGCCAATCTGGTGAATGTTGATCATCCCTTCGGACGTCTTTGCCTTTGCCGTTATCACGTCTTTGTAAGCTTTTGGGGCGCCCGCTATGCTATCGCTTTTTTTAACAGGCACGGCAATCGTCGGTGTAGATACGCGCGGTTTTTTCTGAGCATTTGCCGTCAGTATGATTCCACTGCAGGCAAACAGGAGTAAAATAGGTTTTAACATTTGTGTGTATTGTGTTTTTAAGTACGTCCTCTAAAAGGCGCGTGTTGTTAAGCACCCGGCAAAATGCCGGATGTCAATAAATGAAATTATCAGTATAATACTATTTTGCGGATGCTGGTGCCGGGAGCAGCTCCATTAGTTTTTTATTCAGATCGGCCCCCCTCAGGTTAACAGCAATGATCTTTCCTTTAGGATCAATCAGGAAATTCTGAGGAATGGAGCGTACAGCATATAACTGGGCAACTGCATTATTCCAATACTTTAAATCTGAAACATGCTGCCATGTGAGCTGATCATCATGAATAGCTTTGATCCATGCATCACGTTTTCCTGGCTGATCCAGCGACACAGAAAGAATATCGAAATTTTTTCCTTTATAATCCTTCCAGGCTTTCACCACCGTAGGGTTCTCCTCCCTGCAGGGCGAACACCAGCTGGCCCAAAAATCAAGCAGCACATATTTCCCTTTGTAGTCGCTCAGTTTCACCTCATTTCCACTGGTATCCGCAGCAGTAAACAACGGCGCCTGTGCGCCAATCCTGACAGTCAGATACCGGTCTATCATTTTCTTTGTCGCCACTCCTTCTTCAGTAATCTTTACAGATTTATCTAACTTCTGGAACATGGTGTCGTATAGCTGGATATCGTCCGGAATTGCACCTATAGCATCCTTCAGGGCTGTAAGGCTAACCACATAACCAGGATGCTCCTTTACGAAAGCAATTTCCAGCAGTTTTCTTTGTTGCTTCAATTGCGACCATTCATACCGGTACTGTGCCAATCCAATGGTATCATATTTAACTTTTTTCGTTTGGGCATCAGACCAGGCTCTTTGGCGTGCCGTCATTTTCTGGTCTACATTGAGCAATACCTGCTTTAATTCCGACTGTTGTCTAATCAGTAGAGCCGAATCGATTTTTTGCGCCATTAAACTGCCTGAGTAAAAGGTACAGACAAGTGTAATACCAAATAGTTTTGTGTTCATCAGTATATGTTGTTTTTTAAATTGATGAAGCTATCATGATTTTATATTCCTCTTATTGTGTGAATTCAAAAATCATGATGGTTTCACCAGTATGTTTTTTTTGGCATGATATCCAGCTCCAGCTGCTATGCAAAACAGCTGGAGATAGACGGGTTGGATTAGTAAGTTTTGTTGCCGACCCCTTGTTCAATGTAATTTACAGAGGCAACACGTCCCTCCCCTTCAAAATTCGGCTGTGCCAGCGGCTGGATAGTACCTGTCGAGCTGATCTTGTGCAGGTAAACCTTGTACTTACCATTAGCATAAGAAGCAATGGCCAGGAAATCGGTAGTTACTGGCACATTTGCCACCGCAGGATGAGGATATTTAATATGTTGTATACAAGTAACTTGCTCCCCCTCTGGAAGTATAATTTGCAAAGATTCCGGAAGTGATGCCATGTCAGTCATATAGATTTTATTAGCTTTCGCATAATAGAGATAATCCGAATCATAATTACCGCCAATCACATCAGCCGACATTAAACCGTGGGTTTGAGGTACAATCTTCGAGTCAGTTATCACATCGCTATAGCCAGCCAAAGGGCCATAGGTAGCATTTAGTTTCACCAAAAAGCCTGCGCCTGACGTTCTCCTGAACAGCTCGAGAGCCACACCCCTCAAACCAGCATATGCACCTACCCATACAGGCTCGGCATCCATATTTTTCAAGGCAGCACTATTGGCATTAAGCATATTAAAGGACGTATTACTAAAGCAAATCACCGATTTAGAATTTTCATCGAAAAGGATGGTCATTGCCGCCATAGCTGCCATCGGTGATATTTTATAACTGGATGCAGGTGGATTAGCAAACAAAGCGCCTTTGACCATTGTATATAATACGCTATTGTTGATTATATTTAAAAACCCTTCAGCTACAGGCTGTAGTATATTTTGAGGTTTTCTGACAGCAGGTTTTGAGAAAAACATATTGTCAAACCCCATAACCATCTTTCCATTGTCTATTCTAAAAATCCCAGCATCCTGATCCGAAATAACTACTAAACTACTATAAGTTTCTGTTGAGGTGAGACTGTTCCTAAACGACCCTGCATATATGGATTTGATTGCCTTGCCTTCCAAGCTTTTGCCGCCATTGAAATTGGCCATCCAATTATCTATTCTTCCAGTTGCATGGATAAAATCGAAATCTGTCTTATTACCATCATCTTTAAGCAAATACCATCCAGTCATCGTAATTGTAGAAACCGACAGCGCACTGGTAATCAACTGTGTAACCTGGGTACTTTTATTCCTCACATTCAGTATCAGTGTATATTTTCCAGGATTAAGCAACACCTCATAATTCAGGTCTTTAGTCCTGGCCAGAGTGTCTGGCTTTGGGGTTATTCCTAAAAAAACATCAAAATTGTTCGAGTAGATAGTCCAATAAAAATCGTAAAGCCGCTCATCTGTTATCGTCGGACTAATGTGCAGCGTATCCTGGCGGGTATAAACCTCGTATGTTGTTTCAAACCCATTTACAGTAACAGCTGGGATTACAGGCTGGATGTTCCTGCTGTCATCTTTGGTACAAGAATACGTGAACAGGCAAAGAATGCCTATGAGCAAAATATATAATTTATTCATTATAATATATTTATATTTTTAAGTTGTTATTATTTATTGTAGCCTTAATACGCCTTTGGCTGGTTTAGCAGCATACCCTTAGGGAAATGTGACCGTTGGGCTGCCCACAGCATTTGATTCACGTAATGGTGCGGTGCCATCTGCTATATGTGCCGGGTCTGCGTTAAACGTTTTCAGCGCATCTTTCATAAAGTTGGCATAATGGGTAACTGCGCCTGCTGCAACTATAGACTGGTACCAGGTTTCATCAATTTGCAGGCCCAAAGTCTCGATCATAAACTGATGTTTGCGCGTACTATATTTCCCAAAACTATTATATGCAGGTGCGGCGGTACCATCCAGTCTCCATGAGAAAAACCGCTCCAACATGTCAGAAAAGCGAATTGCACGGGTTCGTTTTTGGACCTCTCCTAAACCAAATTGATCATTGGCAGCCAATTCCAGGCGTAAGCGATAGCTACTATTTTTTAAGCTTGCATCCCGGAGAAGAACTACCGGAACCATAGTGGTTACCGTATTTGCCTTAATAACCATCAGTTCCTTAAGTGATGGATCGTCCATGGCCACATAATGTAGCCCCGGAACTGCAGGATGTAATTCATTCGGTTCATTAACCTGTACGAGTTTCACGGGACGGTCGTGATCTGCCATCTGGCCGATTGTATTTACCTGGATATACACCGTATCTCTTAAAATATTTCCCGCTTTATAAACGAATGTGCTGTTCAGCGTAGCGGTATCTGTAAGTTGTACCCTTGCTATATCATTATACAACAAATAATCTGTTTTCGAACAGCCTGTAAGTACAGCTGCCAGAAAAACTATAGTAAAATATATCAATCTATTCATATCCGTATTATTTATTATTATAATTGATTTCACGTAAGGGTTTTGGAACAACATATTTTGCAGGCGTCCCTGTAAAATAGGTATAGGTCCAGCTGGCGGGTAAAGTAGTTACATTAAGGCGCTTGTATGTAAAGAATGACTGGCCTTCGGCATAAAACTCACGTGCATATTCCCTTATTATTTTATTTCTGCGATCAGAAATCCAGTCACCCGCAGCAAATGCGCTAAAGGGTATTCCTTTACTACTGCAAAAAGTTGTGTATACAGTTTCTGCTTCAGTTTTTGTTTCCGCACATTCAGTAAGGATCAGGTACATCTCGCTGAGGCGAAGTAAAGGTACCTGCAGTATAGGATTTGTAGATTTCTGTATAAACTTTTTATACATCACATAGTTGGTGTTTCCTTCAGAGGTCTTGTAATTCCACATTTGTTTCCAACGGATATCTGATGTTCTTTCTGCCACAGGAAAAAGATTATTGAGATAATAGAACCCATCAGTGATCGCAAAATCATAGCGCATCAGGCTTCCACCATCCCCAAAATTGCTATTAGCAATTGATTGCAGATTATATACGCTCAGCGCCATAATATGTTCGGGCGACATGGTATAATCTTCTGCTGCACGGTCAGTTTCTTTACCTAACCTAAATGTAGTAGCACCATTATGGTCAACCCCGGCAATAACCATTTTGGCATATTTCACTGCATTCAGCTTATTTGCACTGTCCTGCGAGGCCAGCCACAGATAAACACGGGCTTTCAGTGCAAGCACAGCATAATAGTTCATCCTTACTTGCCTGTAGTTCAAATTATCATCGGAAAAAATAGCCTGAGAATTTGCAACAGGATTGAGCTCAGTGATGGAATACTTCAGAATCGGGTCTACATCTTTCAGTAAGGCCTCAGCCTGATCAAGATCTGACAAGATAGACTGCGCAAATTCCTGATATGAGATAGGCTCATGAATATCTTTTGTAACCGTTTTCACATAAGGCAAAATCAATGTGGTTCCCGGATTTGCCGGCATAGGGCCAAATAAACGTAGGGCATCAAAATGGCAAAATGCCCTTAACGCTAATGATTCTCCTTTTACTACGGCATAATTTCCATCTGTAAAAACAGATTTTTTGTCTTCTATATTATCAAGGATACCATCTACATCGGCAATAACTTTATAAAGGTCCTCGTAGATATTATCCATCCAGCCTCTTACAGTCGCATCGCCATAATTGCCAGCCTTCAATTGCGGCACAGCGGTATTATTAGGGTTGGCATCCCAATTACAAGCCATGTATTCTATGGTTCCCCACATCAGGGAGCCTCCATAGATGTCGCTACCCTTCATTCTGATGTAGGCGCCGGTAAGGGCATCTCTGAATCCCTTCTGCGTTTTAAACAATTCGCCTTCGGTAGTTTCGCCCTGCGGCTGTACATCCAGCCATTTGCTGCAGCCTGTAAATAGCAAACCACTTATTAATAGGATATAAGTAACTAATTTTTTCATAACTCTCATTTTTAAAAGGCTGCAAATAAAGACATAGAAATCTGGCGGGTAAATGGGTAGTCAATACCACGTTCCTGGGGTACACTTGATATGTAAAAGAGCTCACCAGTATTTGCGGTAACATTCAACGACCTCATTCCCATACGTTTCAACCATTTCGGATTACCAAGTTCATAAGTCAGGTTAACATTCTGACAAGTGAAGGTTGTTTCGTCCTGCACAAAGCGCGAGGAAGCATAAATAGATGTTGTTTCATTTAAGCCCCTGAAAAAAGCCTGGTCTCCGGGTTGTTTCCATCTGTCATAAAAAACACGGGCATCCACATTCATCAACTTATCTGCATTCTCCACCTTATCGATCAGCGTTTGATTATAGATTTGTCCACCAAACCTGAAACCAAAAGAAGCATTCATGGTTAAACTTTTATAACGCAACAGTGTACTGAAATTACCTCTGTATTTAGGCTGGCTTAAGCCCGCAGCTACCCGGTCATTTGCATTCCAGGTGTAGGTTACTTCACCGTCCTTGTTCAGATAAAGCTCTTTACCGGTACTTGGGTCTATGCCCAAAGAGGGCACCACATAAATTGTGTTTTGGGATGCGCCTTCCCTTATAATTTTATAGGGAGACGTTTCGGCCTGTTTTGAAAATTGCTCATTTGCAGCTTTCATCGCTTCAGACAGCTTAACGATCTTATCTTTGTTATGCACGATATTCCCTGTTACCGACCACGAGAACCTGCGCTGGTTGCTTCTGATCAGCCATACACTCGCCATCAGCTCAAAACCGCGCTGTTCCAGGTTCCCGATATTCTCTACGTAGCTGGTAAACCCATTGGCATAAGGCAGCTCCAGTGAAGAAAGAAGGTTCCCTGTTTTTTCCAGGTAAACGTCAGCTTGCAGGGTCAATCTGCTTTTAAAGAGCTCCATCTCCAAACCTGCATTATATTTTTTTGTTTGCTGCCATTCCAGATCCGGGTTTCCCAATTTGTTTTGCTGTACACCTAACCACGTCTTATAACGATCGCCTACCAGATAGCTGTAAGTCCCCTGTGCCTGGTAAGCGCTGAATTGAGTAGTTCCTGTAGAACCCACAGAACCTCTTAATTTCAAACGGTTAATGAAGGTTAGCCTATCCCTGATAAAGGATTCATAATGAAGGTTCCATCCTAGTCCCGCCGACCAAAATGGTGCGAAACGCCTGCTGGAACCAAATTGTGAGGCTCCATCTACGCTGTACGTAAAATCGGCGAGATATCGGTCTTTCAAAGCATAGCCCACGTTTGAAACTGCACCTACCCGGCGTGTAGTTGCCTCACCACCACCAGGCGTACCATCTTTCTGATATTGCAGGGCCATGGACAGTAAATCGATAGATTCGTCAGGAAAGCCTTCCACATTGAAAACATATTCCTTGCGGTTATTTTCCGCCATCTCGAATTTCACGCCTGCAGAAATCCGGTGTATATTGTTAAAAAGCTTTGAATAGGTTCCGGAAACATTGGCAGTATAGTTAAACTCTTTTCCTGATGTATAAGCATAACTCCCTTTCCTGAAGATATCATCCCCTTCATATGCAGCAAAACTAGAATGCTCTGCCGGTTTAAAGTCATCCCCGTAGTTCATTGTTCCATTTATACCTACACCACTGCGAAGAAATAGTCCCTCTACGGGTGTCCATTCCAGCATAAAATTATTGATGATGGAAGTATAGCTGCTCACGTTATAGGTATTCAGTGTAGCATCATACAAAGGGTTTGGATAAGGACCATTGTATTTTGAAGTCTGCCAGGTATAATATAAATTATAGGGCGTAAAATATTGCGCCACATTTCCTGCTGCATCATTAGGTGACCAATAAGGGTTCAGCTTGGCATAATCAGAAAAAGACCCGTAAGGAGATTCATTCGCCTTAGTATGTCCAATCACCAGGTTATTACGGAAAGTAAGTTTCTTTAAACGGTATGAAAGGTTGATCGTTCCGTTAAACGCCTGCCGTCCAGACTCTTTCATCACACCATTGACATCATTGTACTGTAAGGCAAGATCATACCTGAAAGTATTATCGCCCCCTTCCACTTTTAGGTTATGTGTTTGATCTATCTGGGTATGTAAAGGCACCGACAGCCAGTTTGTGTTCACACCGCTCGCTACCTGGGCAAGCACCTGGTTATAATATTGCTGTAACTGTATGTTGACGGCCTCATTCTGAGTACTGGTTTCGTAATAACCAGATAAACGCTCCAACTCTAGTTTATCGCGCGAATTCAACAGGTTATAACTTCCCAGAGCAGGGATACTTAAATTCAGGCCTGCTCTGTAGCTCAGCTGTAGTTTCCCCGCTTCAGGCTCCTTGGTTGTAATGACAACCACACCATTCGCTCCGCGTGATCCATAAAGAGCTGTTCCCGAGCCGTCTTTTAACAAGGTAATCGACATGATTTCATTATTATCTAGGTCGAGCATACGTTGAAGCGTAGTTTCAAAACCATCAAGGATAATTAATGGCGTATTGAGCGTAGCCGAAGTCTGGTCTTGCAGCTGATCAATATTGGGGAGACTTCTGGCTCCACGGATCTGTATTTCAGGAATTTTATTCGGATCGGAGCCCGCGGCATTGTTGGTCACGAGATTAAAAGCCGGATCTATATTACCGAGAGTAGTAAATAAATTACGTCCCTGGAATTGTTTCAGTTCTTTCGCTGTTATTTCGCGCACAGCCCCGGTATAACTGTCTTTCCGTTTATCAAAAATCCCGGTGATCACAACGTCATTCAGCTTTGAATCCTCCAATTGCAGTGATATATCATAATTGGTTTTTCCTGGCAGCAAGGGAATGATACGTGTTTTATATCCGATATAGCTAACGCGCAAGGCAGTATCTCCGGCAATAGAATTGATCATGAAAGTACCCTCAGCATCCGTAGTCAGCTTCAGTTTCGATTTACCGAGAACAAATACCGAAGCTCCAGGCAGTGGTTTTTTCCCGGCATCAGTTACCCTTCCTTTGATACTTACAAACATATAAATATTAACAATTGGGGGGCTTTTAGGAGCTTTAATGATAATTATTCCGTTATCTAAATCAAATTCCAGGTGCTGGTCTTTTAATACGGTCTTCAAAGCAGTCTCCAATGAAACATTTTTTAGCGACACACTTATTTTAGTGTCGTTCAGTAACTTATTTTTATAAAAAATATCGTAACCGCTCTGCTCCATAATTTTATTCAGAATCTGAGAAATGGCGGTGTTGCGCTCTGTTAAGGATATCTTCTGTGCATTTACAGTGGCAGAAACCTGCATAAACGCAATTAATATAATGAAAACGGTCAATTTCATTGATAAGAGTAATTTATCAGGCAAAATCCGATAGCGCACATGGATTTTACCACATAAGTTTATTTGCATACTTTTGTGAAGTTTGGGTTTAGTTTAGAATCTGTTGATAGTTTTTATTCAATTGCCCGAGCTATATCCGGGTTCTGATAGCAGTCGGAACCCGGTTTTTTTCTCTTGGCAATGCCTATTGAGGTTGAGTAGCTTTTTTTCCGATATCTCCTTTCTTTGCGTTAAAATCCTGTTAATTAATTTTATGGGGTAACAATTAGTTTTTTGCCCTCTAGATTGAATTTAACGCCTCCTTTTTCAAGGACTTTCAATATCCTCGATAAATTCGAGTTGCGCCTGATCAAACCGTTGAAGGTTTCTTCTTTTAGCTGTCCGTTATAAATAATCTCAATGTTATACCACCGGGATAGCTGACGCATAATCGTCTGCAGAGGAACGTCCTTAAATAAGAAATAACCATTTTTCCAGGCTACAGCCCCTTCGGTATCCACGTTATCCACGCTGGCTTTGCCATCTGATCCTATTTGTAATTGCTGGCCGGGCGATAAAGTTTCACGTCCGTTTACATTCACAGCGCCTTCCAGTAATACAGTCTTTTCGTCAGATTCATCCGGATAAGCATTTACATTGAAGTGGGTGCCCAACACTTTTATAGCCTGCTGGCTGGTCTTCACGATAAAGGGATGTTCTCTATCCTTTGAAACTTCAAAGTATGCTTCCCCAATTAATTCAACTGTTCTATTTTTCAGATTAGTAAATGCCGAAGGGAATCTGAGCGTCGAAGCAGCATTCATCCACACCCTGGAACCGTCTGGCAGCATGATCTGGTAAGTACCACCCCGTGGTGTAGTCGCTACCATTTGTTGTGCAGCCGCCGGCAGACCCCGTTCTTCAACAACTTTAGACCCGTCATTATAGGTAAGTGCTTTGGCATGTATAACAACACCATTCTTCTGATCGTCCAGGACAATTACCTGTCCGTTACTGAACGTTAAAGTCGCTGTATTCCTTCCTGGTGCTACATCATTGGATTTAACTGCAACAATTAAATCTGGCCCGGTCTGTTTGGAAATATAAAGTAAGCCTGCACTTAACACCATTAAAGCTAAGGCAGCAGCGATGGCAATACGCGGCCATAATTTCAGCTTTCTTACTTTATCTCTTTTGCGGTCAACAACCTGCCACATTTCTGCTTTAACATCATCTATTTGCAATTCGTTCAGCAGAATCTTTTCATCGGTGCCATATTCCATAAACCAGTCTTCTACCAGCTGCTTTTCTTCGGCGGAAATAGTTCCCTGTTTATATTTACTTAGTAATTCTTTTGCATTTTTAATCATTATCTGTGATTGTCTTTAGGCAATTCACATACATGACAGATGAAAATAAGCATGGGGGTACGCAGTTTGAAAATATTTATCTGTTATTCAATAAATAAACAAGATAAACTATCAAACCCAACTTCAATTTCAATATTCTCAATGCTTTTTTTACCTGTGTTTTCACAGTTAATTCAGAAATGCCCAATTTTTCGGCAATTTCTTTATGGCTTAGATGCTCATTCCTGCTTAACCGAAATACTTCCTGCATTTTTTCTGGCAGAGCATCAATTTCCCGCTCTATAATTGCTACCATCTCCTTTTCCCGAAGCATTATGTCAGCTTCAGGGCTTTTTTGATCCAGATATGTTTGAAATGAACTGGCATAATCATTATGGTATTTTTGATGAACAAAAATATTCAGCGCGCGGTTACGAATGGCCCGGAATAAATAAGATGAAAATGAGGAATGAAAATTTAAATCAGCACGCTTATTCCATAATACGATAAAAATTTCCTGCACAATATCTTTGGCTTCATCTTCATTTTTCACTTTTTTCAAAGCAAAGACATACATCAGACCGCTGTAACGCTCATAAATTTCCCTGAAAGCATACTCATCATCCTTATCTTTCATCAAAAGAATCAAATCCTGCTCAGAAAACCCAGCATATATCCCCATAATATTAATTCCCCTACCAGATTTTAGCTTACACAGTCAATTGTAGCAATAAATTATCAAAACATTACTAACAACCTCAAAAAAAACAGATGAATTATTCAGAACACAGGTAGATAAAGTGAGAGTTGATATAAGATTTATCCAGCTTTAAATTTGGTCGGCACCATATTGTATATACTCATAAATAAACACAAAAGGGGTGATCATAAATTATGCCCCCCCTTTGTGTTTATTTAAAGCAAAACCGGTTTACTTGATTTCAATTTGTCTGGCTATTGATTTCGCTTCCTCTTTTTTAGCGATGTCTATTTTCAGGACACCGTCAATATAAGTTGCTTCAATCTGATTTTCATCTGCGCTTTCAGGAAGAGTGAATGACCTCACAAACGAAGTATAAGAGAACTCACGTTTGTTATAGTTCTTATCCTGACTGTTGTTGTTTGTAGTTTGCTCTACAGAGATACTTAGTGAATTTCTGTCCAGATTCAATTTGAAATCATCCTTTTTAAGTCCTGGTGCTGCAAGTTCAATATGGAAATGATCCTGCGTCTCGCTAATGTTGACTGCCGGAACACGGCTGACCATCCGGTCTGATAAAGCTGTGTCGCTGAAAATCGAATCGAATACATCACCAAAGCCTGGCAATAATGAATTGTTCTTTTTTTCGGAATTAAATCTAACCAATGTCATGGGTTTTCCTCCTAAATTTGATTTAATGATTAAAACTTATAATTAATTAAACTTTTCGAACTTACATGTTCTGTACAAGGATTTACAACCAGTGTGCCATTGTATTTTCTCTATTAAAATAGATTGACATTACTGAAAAAACTTCAGAAACAATGAAAATTCTGCAGCCTTAGGCTGTCAGATTTTCAGCGCCATTAAGGCTATGTCCAGACAAGCTCTTATACAAAGTGAGCTTCCGCTTTAACCACCTCTTTCGCGTACAACCCGTTGATTGGTTACATTTACTACTTGTTTAATATACTTATTTATTTCATCTATCATCTTTCTAACTACTTTCGGATCGGTGGTATGAACTAATAATTCCAGTTCCTCCATTGATTGGTCCAAAAACTGCCCCATCTCGAACATTGCTACCAATTGAGGTGAAACATGCGTAACCTTATGAGAGATACCATCGTAGTCACCTTCCCATCGTAAATGGGGAATGGGCTTATCCTGCGTACTATAGTTATCGGTTACAGAACACATTATAGACATGTGTAATGGGTCATTTTCTTTTTCTGTAGTGATTTTGTAACGTTCCATATCAGTAATTGACTATACAATTATAAGAACTTTTAGACAAAACATAGATAAGGGAATATTTGAGCATAACTAATAGCTGATAGGAAAGAAGCATAAAAATTATAAGCCTTATAGGCTAAAAAATCTGCATAATAGTAAGCTAAAAGGGTTAACTTATACACATCCTACCTTTCTGTGCAAGATGAACACAAAACAATTAAGTAGTTATTAATCAGATATAGTTGACATTAAAATGACATAAAAAACTACAATAATTGAAATCATGAATGGAATAGTATCTTATGATCCTAATTACCTGTTAAAAAACGGAACAATACATGGAGCTTGGAGTAACTATAATGTAAACTCCAATATAAAAGACTTAATGCAATAACTCCAGTACATCGCTTATTGAGAAGGTTGCGCCACACACAAACTCATCAGCTGCATCGTAATAAATAGTCAGTTGTTAGTACACAAATGATATTACAGCTTCGGTACCCAGGGACTATTGTCAATACAGGCGGTGAAGATAGTGATCCCTCTACCATTTTCATTGTGCCCCTGTCACAATTCTGCTAAAAGTTTTTTGTTGCTGATTCACAATGCTATTTTTTTAGTTGTTTTTTGATTTTAAACACATATATCCCTAGATAGTGAAATAGTACCCCTATTGCCCATGCTGGGGTAGACCATAGCGGCCATGGATAGGTGCTGTCGCACAGGTACCAGATGAGCCAGATAGCTGGGGTAACCAGCAGAAAAATCAAGAAGTGGATCCTAAAACCCTTTTTAGGATCGATGGGAGCGTGTGTTCCCCGTTGAGTTTGATGTGTCATAATGTTATAATTTTAAATTGTCCGATAATCTTTTATTTCAACTGCTTCCCTAATCGCTCGACTTGTTTTAGCCAGTTATTGCGCTGCTTAACGGTCGATTTCCTCATGAATCCAAAAGTGGAAAACATGATGGGGTGGAACCCAACGTAACCGAACACGATGTCTTTAAGTATCTGGTACTGCGACGCACGATAAATAAGATAGAACCACCATTTTGGCGTATCCATCGTGATCAAAAGACGCATACTTTTTCCCTTCAGAAGTTTCTCCGGAAATATTTTTCCCGATCGATGTTTAAATGCAAATCCTGGCAGAAATACCCTGTCGATAAAACCTTTGGTTAAGGCAGGCATAAAACCCCACCAGTTAGGATAAGCCAGAACTACATGGTCAGCCCATAGGATAAGCTGCTGTGATGCAATCAGGTCATCTTCAAGTTGCACGGATTCTCCAGTCCTGTATCCGTCTGAAAGATTTACGTTAAAATTTAGTCTGGATAGGCAGATGGTTCTACAGTTCGCACCTGCCTCTTCCGCACCTTTCTGGTAGGCATCAATTATTGCTTTGCAGAAAGAATTTTCTGAAGGATGTCCTAGTATAAGTAAAATGTTCTTTTCCATTGCAGATCGTATTAAATTGATACCACAAAGGTGGGAAGGAAAAAAAAGACGGACATGACACAAATGTGTCAAAAACTATTTGTGAACTATTTTCTGGCGAATCCGCGTGAGCGTTTGTCTTTCTATACCGAGATAACTGCAAAGGTGGGATAGTGAGATCCTGTTGAACAAGGCTGGATGGTTCCTGGTAAAATCCAGATAACGTTGCTCCGATGTCTGAAAGATAAAACTTTCAATACGGGCTTGTTGCCGCTTTAACACCTCTTCTGCTATTAACCGCCCATATCTTTCAAAGCCCGGGGACTGTTGATATATCGATTGCTGGCCTTCAAACGAAAGACAAACGAATGTTGTAGGTTCTAAACACTGGATCGTATATAGGCTGGGTTGTTGTGTAATAAAAGCCGGATAGTGCGTGGCATAATCCCCTTCTGAATAGAATCCAACGTTTATTTCATTTCCGTCCTGATCAATAAAAAAGGAGCGGACTAATCCTTTGACTACAAATCCTATTGCTTTTTGCATTTTGCCCGACTGAAGAAAAAACGCTTTCTTTTTTAATTCTATAACGCTGAGCTTCGAGGAAAACTGCAATAGTTCACTATCAGTCAGGCCAGGGCAAACTGCCTTAACAGATCTCAAAAATATTTCTTTTCCTGGTTCCATTTCAACTTTTCTATTTGCCCTACCAATATCTCAAAAGAAGATCACTAAGTGGTATGGATCATGCGCTTATATCTTGTATAAAGATAATGTTCAATTGTAAATAGTCTCAATAGGTCATGTATGTCAAGAACTTAAAAATTCCCAATAATTATCACTATTAATAACCTGAACAGACTGTGGTGTATACTTTTGAACAAAGGACTCTGGAAACTTCACTTTTACTTTTGGATTCCATTTAATCTCAAAAGCTGAAATTTTATTGTCCTGTTCTTCTATATAATCAACCTCAGATTTGCTTACATTCCGCCAAAAATAAGTATTGCCGTAGAATCCAGAATAGGCAAGATTTTTTTTGCGTTCGCTAATGATAAAATTCTCCCATAGTGCTCCTATATCATTCCGCTGTGCTATAGGAGCAAAATTATTAATAATACTGTTTCTGATGCCGTTATCATAAAAGAAGATTTTGCGGGATGTACTAATCTCATTCCGTAGGTTCCTAGCCAGGGGATTCAAACGGAAAATGACGAAAGATTTTTCAAGTAAATCGATATAGGTACTAACAGTTACTTTATCTATTCCTACTGTTTTGGATAGCTCATTGTAAGAAACTTCATGACCTACTTGCCACGCAAGCGCTTGTAGCAGTTTAAGCAGGGCATCTGGCCGACGTATATTTCCTGTTTCTAAGATATCTTTATATAAATAGCTCCCTGCCAGATTGTTTAATATTTCTATTGCATTTTCAGGGCTGTTAATTACATCAGGATACATACCTGTAATCAAAAATTCCTCTAAGCGAGGATGAACCTTTGCAAATGAGAACTGATCTTTTAGCTCGTTCCAGGAGAATGGGTACAATCTATATTCCCACTTTCGACCAGTAAGGGGCTCATTAATTTTACTGGCGATCTCTAAAGATGAAGATCCAGAAATAAAAAGCTGAATGTCTTTTTTGGCATCAATAATCATTTTAGCCGTAAGACCGATGTTTTCAAGTCGTTGTGCCTCGTCAAATACAACAACTTTATAATTTCCTAGGTAATTATTTATAAATGCCTGAGTTGGATTGTTCCATGCCAAACGTATCGCAGGGTCATCTCCATTTATATAAAGGTAATCCTCATTTAAAGAAGCTGCTATTTTAGTAATTAATGTTGTTTTACCAACTTGTCT
The DNA here is from genome assembly GCA_015655115.1 of Sphingobacteriales bacterium. Classification (GTDB taxonomy): domain Bacteria; phylum Bacteroidota; class Bacteroidia; order Sphingobacteriales; family Sphingobacteriaceae; genus Pedobacter. Next base: position 4,078 of record JAATFQ010000238.1, on the reverse strand, counting down.
GGGGCCTAATACTACTATAGATTTGTTAAAATCTACTTTGGCTTCTAAAATCGTTTGTAAGGCTCTTTTGATCATAAAACTGTTTATATTCACCAAATATAGGCCTATTTGGTGAATATATTCACTGAATATAGCCATATTTGGTGAATATCCATCTTATATCTGATTACAGTATACGAGCAGTGTATAACAGCATATGGGAGGTCTCGAACCCTAAACACATATTAATCTATAATTAAAAACACGGTTCTTATTAATTAACAAACCAAAGTAATTAGTAACCTTATGAAGGCCGGTAATATCCTCTACAATTGCGAGGTATAGGTGAATGTGTGATACGTATTACCAGGGACTTATTCCAGTTTCCGGAGCATTGTCATCACTATAAAACTGGCCTGTAGGGCCATCTGGACCTAGAGTAGCTGCTTTCACTACCCTTGCGGCGGCGTCCGGCACGGTTCCCGGGCCTGTGTGATGATTAAAGTCTGTTGCGGTATAACCAGGGTCTACAACATTTACTTTAAATGGCAGGTCACGCAAATCATAAGCCAGCACAATACTGTAAGCATTGAGGGCTGCTTTAGACGGAAAATATACCGCAGCCTTAACCTGATGATACTTCCATGCTGGATCACTTTGCAAGGTGAGAGAACCCAGTCCTGAAGTAACGTTTACTATTCTTGGTTCCGGAGAAAACTTCAGCAGGTCTATAAATGCCTGCGTAACTTCTACCACACCAAAGAAATTGGTTTCAAATACATCCCTGAATACACTGATGTCAGTTTCCAACGATGTCTGCGGCAGCGCACCGCTAACTCCTGCATTGTTAATCAGTACATCCAATACTTCCGTTTTCTGGCCAAGTATCTCGCGTGCTGCCTTGATGGAGTCAATATTATTGACATCGATCAATAATGGTTCTACCTCCTTTAATCCTTCAGCGTGCAGCTGGGCAACTGCATCTGTACCTTTTTGTATATCCCTACAGCCCAGGTATACATAATATCCTTTTTGTAATAATTGCCTGGCTGTTTCAAAGCCGATACTTTTGTTTGCTCCTGTAATCAGTACTTTTTTCATTTTGCTTGTAGTTGATTTTTTTGGTGATGAATTTGCGTGTGCAGTTTCATGGTCTTTTTACTTAGTACAAACTTAGCGGATGTATTGTTCACGAATAGAATAAATCCAGTGGTATTAATGGTACATTTCACGGATTCCGACGCGGTAAGCCGCTGGCGTTACTCCAGTTTCCCGTTTAAAAAACCTGTTGAAATATGAGGTATCTGAAAAGCCAAGACTAAAAGCTATTTCTTTAAGGGAGTTTTCAGTATGAAATAGCATGCGCCGAGCTTCCATTATCAATCGGTCATGGATGTGTTTAATAGCCGGCTGGCCACTCTGATTTTTCACCACTTCGCTCAAATGACCGGCAGAGATATTCAGCATCGAGGCATAGTGGCCCACTTCATGAAATTCATGAAAGTTCTCCTCAATTCTCGCATGAAACTTTTTTAGCAGTAATTGCTCTGCCGGAGCCATGCTAACAGTATGCTGTTCAGTATACAGGCGACTCAGGTAGGTAAGTAATACTGTGAGGTAAGCACCCAACATGCGTTGCTGCCATTCGCCGTGGCGCAAATATTCTTCATTGATTTTGGCAATTGTATCTTCTATAAAGATAACATCAGCATCGGTAAGCATAAGCTCATTTGTTCCCTGCAAATTCTGGATTAAAGACAAACTGGCCAGAGAAGTATTATGCAATAAGGACAGGAATTCTCCTGTAAAAGCAATGCCGGTGCTCCAAAGCTGTTCAATTCCCTCTTTTACAATAACCTGGTTGGGGTGGGTAAAATATAGTGTGTTAGCCTTGAGTTCATAAGGCGTCATGTCTACCCATATACGACTGCCCCCCTTCCTCATGAAAACAAACAGGTAATAATCTTTTCTGTGCGGTATCAAAAGATCAGACTGGCTGGGCATGTTGCCTGCGAAATTGTAAACCCTGAAATGTTTGTTATTGGAGACCTCGTCTGGTTCAAGGGAGAATAGCGGCAGGGTTGAATTGGCACTTGACACTTGCATGCCTAAAGATAAAAAACTTTAGGGTTAAAATAATCACATTATGATTCCGCAACCTTCATGAGTAACACTCTCTTTTACCTGATCCGCCCTCAAAATCATTGGCAAGCAAATCTGGATAAATGATGATAGGTGACGAAATGGATCAAATCGAGCAACTCATTCATACTTAATTGCAAATAATTTTGTGATATTACGTTGTAAGGTACGTATGAACTAAGAGATAAAAATAAACTATCTTCTCATTTTTTGACCTGAGAGTTGGAGAACTTCAGTTTGCAGATAGTAAGAAATCATTTTTTTAGTGTAAAACTTTCGGCAGAATTTACGGTTGTAGCGTTATGAAAATTGCAGGAAGTGAATCAACCCGTACAGTTGTTAAAAAATTATATCATTATCAGGAACGTGATATTACTGTACTTTTCGAAAAGCTGGAGCAAAATCCAGGACGCAGCCGCTTACTTTATCAGCTCCCAACAGGTGGCGGCAAGACAGTTATATTTTCAGAAATAGCTGAAAGGTTCATCAAAAAATACAATAAAAAAGTAATCGTATTGACGCACAGAACAGAATTGTGCAGACAGACTTCGGCTGTCCTGAAAATGACTTCGATTAATAATAAGGTGATTAATAGTGCCGTGAAAAAGATTTCAAGAAAAGACAGTAATACCTGTTATGTGGCTATGGTAGAGACCCTGAAAAACCGTATCAATGAGGGACTGATCAGCACCGATGATATTGGCCTTGTTATTGTTGATGAAGCGCACCACAATTCCTTTCATAAGTTATTTGGAAGGTTTGTTAATGCATCTATCATTGGGGTTACAGCCACGCCATTTAGCTCAGACATCAATCTGCCAATGCGGGATAACTACGATGAGCTCATAGTTGGAGCAAAAATCGGATCCCTAATTGAGGAGGGATTTCTCGCCAGACCTGCAACCTGGAGATATGATGTAGAATTGAATACATTGAAAACCGGTCTTCATGGCGATTTTACTGTAGGTTCTTCTGATGAATTGTATACCTCACCGGCGATGCTGGATTTGCTTGTTCATGCTTATGATAGTCATTCTAAAAACAAAAAAACACTTATTTTCAATAATGGAATCTTTACTTCGAGGAAAGTAGAAGAAATGTTTATGGCTCTCGGTTATCCAATAAAGCACCTGGATAACAAGACTAGTCCGGCAGAAAGAACAGAGATTTTAAAGTGGCTAAAAAAAACAAAAGGAGCAATACTCACTTCAGTATCCATACTGACAACGGGCTTTGATGAGCCCTCTGTTCAAACGGTAATTCTAAATCGTGCTACTACTTCTCTGACCCTTTACCATCAGATGATAGGGAGAGCAGCGCGGAGACTACCGCAGAAAAAAACATTCTGCATCATTGATCTGGGCAATAATACAGATCGTTTTGGAGAATGGGATGCACCGATAGACTGGAAACATGTTTTCGAAAACCCGGAGGCTTATCATGAGATGATAAATAATAAAACCAGTTATGAAGCGCACCAAATGCCTTCGGATATGCGCAGTAAATTTGCCAATAGTAATGAAATTTCATTCGATATTCAGGCGGCTCACCAGGCAGCAATAGAAAATGGGTATAAGGCTAATGTAGTCATAAGAGATTCGATTCGTCAGCACGCTCTGATGTGTGCGGATAATAGTCAGTCTGTTACTGAAGCATTAGAATTAACCGGGGAGCTTACTAAAGAAATTGAGTGGCGGATCAAACAGTATGGCAAATGCCTTGGTAAAGTGACCAAAAATTATACTGACTGGCTGCGTGAAGATTATAATTTCAGATTAAAAAAACTGATCGAAAAAATAATTGTCCGAAGGATGAAACTTAAAATGGCTGTATAAATATTAGTGATGAAGGATCAAAAGCTGTGCAGTTTACAAAATGATGTAAAAAAAAGAAAGGGTTGCTCCATCCAGACACATCCCTCTTCTAACCAAATATAAACCTGTATGAACGGGTTTTT
>JAATFQ010000228.1 GCA_015655115.1 Sphingobacteriales bacterium | reverse complement strand
TCGGACTTTTCCTGCTCATCTGCGCCTATGCTGCTATTGGCCTGTATATGTCGTGCATCACCTCTTATCAAATGATTGCTGCCCTCAGTACCCTGGTTGTACTTGGTGCGCTCACTTATATCGGCGGGGTATGGCAAAACATTGCCTTTGTACGCGACATCACCTATTTCCTCTCTATCAATGGAAGGGCGAGCCACTTCTTCTTCGGCCTGATTTCCAGTAAGGATATTTTCTACTTCATCCTGGTTATCAGTTTGTTCCTTTTTCTCGCCATCATGAAGCTGCAGGACGACCGTCGTGCGCGGAGTTTCTTTCAGGCGGCAATCCGTTATACAAGTTTCCTGGCCATAATCCTGCTGACAGGGTATGTCAGCTCGTTGCCATCCTTTACTTTTTATCTGGACCTGAATGCAGAAAAAAGCAACACCTTAACAAAAAACAGTCAGGATCTTGTGCGGCAACTGGACAAACCCCTGAAAATAACCTGCTACGTGAACATACTGGATGGTGGTTCTTATTTGGGATTACCTTCCAATCAACTCAATGATATGCAGCAGTTTGAAAAGTTTATAAGATTTAAGCCTGACATACAAATTGATTATGTTTATTATTATGACCAGCCTCTGGAAGACCCCCGTCCTTTCAAAAACCAGCAGGAATTAATTGATAAGGCAAAGCGCAAGGCCGAAGCAGAACGATTGGACTTCGATAAAATCCTTTCACCAGCTGCCATTCGTAAAATAATAGACCTGCGGCCAGAGAAAAACCGCTTTGTGCGGCAACTTACCTATGAAGGAAAAAAGACGTTCCTGCGTATGTTCAATGATCCTGAAGAATACCCTTCAGAACAGGAGATTTCCGTTAGCCTTAAGCGTTTACTGGTTAAGCCGCCAAAAATAGGTTTCATCAGTGGGCATGATGAGCCTAACATCGAAAGTCAGGGTGATCAGCATTACAACATGCTGGTGAATTATTTAGGTTCCAGATCATCACTGATCAACCTTGGTTACGACGTTTGTGATCTGTCTCTGCAGGAGGATATCCCTGCCGATGTAGATGTCCTTGTGTTGGCCGACCCCAGGCAGGCAATTCAGCCGGCAGAGCTGCTGCGGGTTCAGCAATTTATAGAAAAAGGCGGATCGATGCTGATTGCAGGAGAACCCGGCAGGCAGGCTTACCTGAACCCGGTGATCAGTCCCTTAGGCTTACAGCTAAAAGCCGGTGTTGTGATACAGAATACCAAAGATATAGATGTTACCTATACATTGAGTCAGTTCTCCAACGAGATGGCAACGATGCCCCCTTTTGGGCAGTTAGTATCTTATCACATGCCTGTCACTCTACCGGGTGCAGCAACTTTAGCGTATCAGGCAAATGGACAATTTAAAGCCGTTCCTGTACTGGTAACTGATCCGGTAATCAACTGGAACCGTACTGCTCCATTAACAGGAGATTCAATCCGGTTAACTTACCGGCCGGCAGCGGGCGATCAAAAAGGTGTTATGCCCCTGGCGTATGCCCTTAGTAGAGAGAAAGAAGGAAAGCACCAGCATATTATGGTAATTGGTGATGCGACATTTTTCAGCAATGGCGAGTTAAACAGGCAGAGTGTAGGAAAAGTGAATTATGTGTTTGCACAAAGTATATTCAGCTGGTTAACTGGTGGCAGTTTCCCGGTAAATGTAGACAGGCCACAGTCACAGGATAATGTACTACGGATAACACGTCATGATGTATCTGTTATGAAGATCATTTATCTTGGTGTTATTCCCGTATTGATTGGTCTTGCCGGAGCTATTTTGCTCATCCGCCGGAAAAGAAATTAATAAAATATTTCAGCTCATTTGTACCGGAGGGTGTATCATCAATCATGATCACCCTCTCCTTATTTGTGTTACTGTTCAATACGCCTTAATGTTTCTGTCAATTCTTCAATCCTACTGCTTCGCCTAACTTTTTGGCAATCGTCATACGAGTTGTTTATTTTTCCATCGCGGATTCTGGTTAATTGGGTTAAATTCTTTTTCCAACGGCTAATTACTTGCTGTGAAAGCTTCATGTTATCTGATGGGATAAAAAGACGTTCAGGTATTTCTGCTTGATATCCCAATGCCTCTAATTGTCTTTTTATTTGAGGTAAATGAGCACCTCCAAAAACAAACACAACAACTTTGCTGTCTTTCAGATATTTTAAACTGTTCTCTACAATGCGCCTGTTGCGTTCATGCCAATTTCCCATTGCTATTTCAGAAATAGGATTACTCGCCACTACCTTTTCAAATAGTGAATCCATTATACCAATGTTCCCGGGAGCATGTATAAAATCATACAGTGATACCCCGCCGAATTTATCTATTCCATCGATATAGTTAGTTGTAATATCCGCCTGAACTTTTTTAATATCCTCAGGAAAGATGCTCTCAGCCAATGCCTGAGTAGATACATCAATTCTCCAGTCAACGGGTGCAAAAAGATAGTTATGCTTGTTTGCCATTTCAGATAAAAATGCGGCCTCTAAAGGAAAATACCCTTCCATATCCTGCCTAAATGCTTCTGGCGTGATTTCTCCACATACTACATCAGCATGTAGTTGGATTACTTGTTCCAGTAAATCATTTACGGTATAGTGATACTCCGGATTAAAATGCATCGAATGAACAGCTCCCAGAAGATATATTTTAGGTTTGTCTGAATGCTTGTTTCCTATTTTAGATTGAGTAAAAACAAGCTTGGGAATTGAAATAAACAGAATTCCAATAATGAAATGTTTTATAACGGTTGAAATCATCTTAAATATTTATATCTGAATTTGTATATGCTGCATTTCCATCGGCCAATGGTCTGATCTGTTGAGGCACCATTATGATCGAATAAATCATTCCGCTACCTAAAAAAAAATGAATTGAAAAAGGATATAGTTAAATAGCGAAACCGAAAGAAGGAAATAGTCAAAGAGTTTTAAATTGGCATACATTAATAAACAGTCGAGCCAGGTTGGTAGAAATCTGGGGCCAAATCTTTTTGCTTTTTGTTCCGTACATGTTAACATAGAGATTGTTTTGAAATCTATCTAAACCTAATTATTTAGGAAAAAGGTAAAAATGATACTAGTCACTCTTCAGAGGATTAATATACATGTTAGTATAATTGTATCGCAAGAATTATGGTGTTATCACCGGACATGCGGAAGCAATAAGAGTAGGATGACCACAGAAGGATGCTGAGAGAGGGTCATAACCGTGATTATCCTTTTTTCATATCCCTCTAGCGCTTTTCTCCTAAGAATTATCATAACAGGCCTGTAACTATTATTGAGTTGCCTACGTCTTATAGATGTAGATAAATTTATAGTACAAGAGCAATGACAAAAAAAACAATGCTGTTATTGGGATTTATTGTGGCGAAGTTTCTGTTTCAATACTTTTTATATAATCCCCACTACGATTTACAACGTGACGAGTACTTACATCTTGATCAGGCTAACCATCTGGCATGGGGATTTACATCAGTTCCACCCGTTACCTCTTGGATTTCTTATATCATCCAAATGCTCGGCAATTCTGTTTTTTGGGTTAAGTTTTTCCCCGCATTGTTTGGTGCATTGACGATCCTGGTTGTATGGAAAACTATTGAAGAATTGAACGGGAACCTTTATGCACTTGTGTTGGGAGCAACGTGTGCACTGCTTTCTGTTTTGCTGAGGCTGAACTTTTTGTACCAGCCTAATACATTAGACGTTTTATGCTGGACAGCATTCTATTTTTCGCTGATTAAATACTTCAGTCAGGAAAAACAGAAGTGGCTCTATATAGCTGCAATTATATTTGCGGTTGGATTTCTTAATAAATACAATATTGTGTTTTTGCTTATCGGGTTGATACCCGCTGTTCTGTTAACCGGTCAACGTAAAGTCTTTAATCAAAGAAGCCTGTACTTCTCCATTATATTATCCTTATTATTGATTTCACCAAATCTATACTGGCAGTACATAAATGATTTTCCGGTTTTTTACCATCTAAAAGAATTAACAAGGATTCAGTTGGTACATGTAAACAGGTGGGATTTTTTAAGAGAGCAAGTATTCTATTTCATCGGTGCATTACCTGTAATTATAGCGGCGCTATATGGGGTATTGTTTTATGCGCCTTTTAAAAAGTACAGATTTCTCTTCTGGACATTCCTGTTTACGCTTGCAACATTTATCTATTTCAGAGCCAAGGGATATTATGCAATAGGGCTTTACCCTATTTATATTTCTTTAGGCGCAGTTTTTCTGGGCGATATATTGTCTAAAGGCTGGAAAAACTATTTGCGCCCGGTCTTTTTAGTGATTCCAGTTTTATTCTATGTGTTGTTATTCAATGTTTTTTATTCAGTTGAAAGCCCTGAAGAAATTTTAAAAAATAGAGAAGTTTATCAAAAACTAGGTTTATTGCATTGGGAAGATGGAAAAGACCATGTCTTGCCACAGGATTTTGCAGATATGCTAGGGTGGAAAGAATTAGCCAGAAAGGTAGACGCCATTTGTAGCCATTTGCCAAAAGGAACCCAGACACTAATTTATTGTGATAATTACGGTCAGGCCGGAGCGATCAATTATTACAGCAAAAACAAAACACTCAAAGCCGTTTCCTTCAATGCAGACTATATCAATTGGTTTAAACTTGAAAAGAAAACCGACAATTTTATCAGGGTCAAAGACTTTGATAGCAGGGACGAGGAGTTCCAAAAAACAAGTCCTTTTTTTAATAAATCTTATGTGGCCGACTCTGTAAATAATTCTTTGGCCCGGGAATATAAGACAACTATTTTTGTATTTATGGAGCCTAAAATAGACGTTAATCAAAGACTGCGGTCTGAAATCGAAAAAGAAAAAAAGCATTTGTAATAAATTATTCTGACATCATATGATATGGATTTCCAGGGATATTTTTTAAAGTAATCTATCTCCCAACATTCTTTATATAGCTTTGCCATTTTATAAGGCGAAGCTGTATAATTATAGGCTGGCAGCAAAAATGCTATGCTTATTGCTTAACCCGCATCCCATAGATCTGAGTGTTTGATTACTGGAATAGTATTTGCCTCATTCCTAATCTAAGCCAGAATATTGTGAAAGAAGAAAATATAAAGAAAGCAGCCAGGATCGCATTAGGTACAAATTTAATATTTGCAGGAGTTAGCCATCTTACATTTGCCAGGAAAGATTTTCGTGCGCAGGTGCCAGATTGGGTCCCACTTAAAATAGATGATACTGTTGTGCTATCAGGAATAGCAGAGATAGCTCTCGGAACGGCTTTGGTGCTGACCCCTCAAAAGCATGCAGCGACCGTAGGTAAAATTGCAGCTTCTTTTTTCATTGCAGTTTTCCCGGGAAATATTTCTCAACTGATAAATAGGAGGAGTGCGTTCGGATTAGATTCTGACAAAAAGAGATTTGCAAGATTGTTTTTTCAGCCAGTCCTTGTTTATTGGGCATTGAAGAGTACATCAACGACGCTTAAATAGATCCAGGTTTGGCATGATGACGGCTTGGTTGAAAGAAATCCTGCTTCAATTAGCCATTCGTTTAAGCACCACTGTGCCTAGTATTCCTGCCAGGATGGAAGCGAGCAATATCCCATATTTTGCCTGATCTATGAATAGAGGGTTTTTAAAAGCAAGTCCACTGATAAATAGTGACATTGTAAATCCAATTCCGGCAAGTAATGCAACACCAGTAACATGTTTCCAGTTTGCCTGCTCAGGAAGTGTGCTCAATCCTGTTTTCACCATTATCCATGTAAATAGGAGGATACCCGTAAATTTACCAATCACAAGTCCGGCAGTAACACCAATGGATACCGGATTAATAATAGCCGTTAATATATCCGCTCCAATGACAATCCCAGAATTGGCTAACGCAAATAAAGGCATAATTAAGAAAGCTACCCATGGGTGCAGTGAATGTTCTATTTTCTGTAATGGTGTTTCCGCAGCCATGCTTAGGTTTTTAACATCCTGTATCGTCTGATGTTGTCCTGAGGTGGTGAGCGAACTGTTACTTGGAATTTCCTTTTCAAACGCATACGATAATTTCCTTAAATTTTCCGAGTATACAGTTTCGTTGATCCTTGTGATTGCCGGAATGGTGAATGCAACCAGTACTCCTGCAATAGTGGCATGTACCCCAGATAGGAGAAATCCTATCCAAACACCAATTCCCAATATCAAATAGAAAGCACTGCTTCGTATACCCAGGAGGTTTCCAATAATCAGTCCGGCTAAGAAAATCCCGCCAATACCTAAGGCTGTGAAATTAACCTCTGCAGTGTAAAAGAAAGCAATCACAAGAACGGCACCCAGATCGTCAGCCACAGCTAATGCGGATAAAAATACTTTGACAGAAGCAGGGATATGTTTGCCCGCCATTGATAATAAAGCAAGAGCAAATGCAATGTCGGTAGCCATAGGTATTCCCCAGCCATGACTTGCCTCGCTACCTTTATTGATCATGAAATAGATCAACGCAGGTACAAGCATGCCACCCAATGCGGCCATCATCGGAAGCGATGCTTTTCTGAGGGTAGAAAGCTCGCCCTCCATAAACTCGCGCTTCAGCTCCAGGCCTATCACAAAAAAGAAAATTGCCATCAGGCCGTCATTGATCCAGATATGAAGCGGCTGGCTGAGCATATAAGTATCAAAGCCAACAGAAAAGTTGATTTCCCATAGATGATGGTAAAAATCATGATAAGAAGAATTAGCCCATATGATAGCTACAATCACACTGATGAGCAGTACAATTCCACTTGTGTATTCCAAATGGATAAATCTGTTTACCGGGGCAATTATTTTCTCAATAGGTGATTTTTCCATCATAATGGACAATATAAGGGTTTTTGATTAAAGACCTCCTATTGGAAAATAGCAGACGACTTGATGCACATATCAATATAATCGGGCGATAACCTATGTGATGCGCCTGCTTCATAATAATCGAAGGGTTTTTCATTTTAGCGATCCTTTAAAAATTTCGAGTTAAAAATCTATATTGTCATCAGTTTAAGCAGTCCCGGGAGAAGGGGCGTTCCGAAATAGCAGCCGTCAATTGATGAAAGAGCACGACAATTTAAAACAACATATTCTCAAACATGTTTCATTTACTGATGATGAGCTGGATGAGTTTTGCCAAAGCTTCAAACTCCTGAAAGTGAAAAAAAGGCAATTCATTGTACAGCCTGGGTTTGTGGCAAGGCACAGGTATTACGTGGTACAGGGAAGTTTCAGGGCATATGTGATCGGGGATGAAGGCCAGGAACATACTGTACAGTTTGCTGTTGATGATTGGTGGATATCAGATTACAACAGTTATATTTTTCAGCAACCGGCTTCTATGTTCCTGATGGCTCTTGAAGATAGTATTATACTGCAAATTGACTATGAAGCTGAGCAAAAACTAAAGCAGGGCAGGCACGTATTTGAAAGCTATTTCAGGATCCTTGCTGAAAATACTGCAGCTTATATGGCACGCAGGGTAATTATTAATCTGACTAAGACAGCTGAGCAGCGCTATGCGATTTTTTTGGAAGGATATCCGGATATCGTAGGTAAAGTACCTCAGTATGCATTGGCCTCTTTTCTAGGTATGACTACAGAATACCTCTCTAAGCTTCGTAAAAAGAGGGTTTTCCGCAAAAGTTAATCTGGTTCAACCTTTTTTCTTGAACTGGTTGGCCCTTATTTCCTAAACCAGTTCATTGAAAAAGTGCGTAGCCTTTTCCACTTTTGAGGGGTCGCAATCAATAATTAAAGACGTTAAAATTTAAAAGAATTACAATGGCATCTCTTACCCGGACCCAGGTTTTCATTATGGCAGCTACAGCAGGAATATGCGTAGCGAATGTATATTATAGCCAGCCTATCTTAAATGCTATAGCCCTTAAATTTAATATTGGCACCCAGGAAGCGGGAAATATCTCCGTCCTGGCGCAAATCGGCTATGGCATAGGACTTTTTTTCCTCACACCTATCGGTGACATGATAGATCGGAAAAAACTGATCCTTTATCTCCAGGGAGCACTGATTGTTTCGCTCTTGCTCGTAGCCTTTGCACCCAATCTGATGTTGCTATATGCCGGAAGTCTGCTTATCGGTGTCTTCTCTGTGGTAGCACAGGTAATTCTGCCTATGGCGGCGAGTCTGGTTAAAGAGAACAGGGGTAAAATAGTCGGACAGATATTTACCGGTATTTTAATAGGTATCCTGGTGGCCAGAGTTTTCAGCGGATTTATTACCAGCTGTCTGGGGTGGCAATACGTTTATATGATCTCCGCAGCAATGGTGTTTTTCACTGCTGTCCTGATGCAAGCTGATTTCCCTTCAAGCACTGAACGTTTTAGTGGTACATATATTGGTCTTTTAAAGTCTACTGTTGCCCAACTGGGCAGGTTTCCCTTACTGCGCCGTACTGCACTAACAGGAATGCTTGCTTTCGGTACACTGAGTGCCTTTTGGGTCACACTAACTTTTTACCTGAGTAAAGCACCATTCCATTATTCGGCTTCAGTAATAGGATTATTTGGATTGCTCGCCGCTGCGGGAGCACTCATGGCACCGGTGTTTGGAAAGCTAGCCGATAAAGGCAATCCGACCAGGTCATTGCTGTTTTCTACAGGAATAACCTTGCTGAGTATTATCGTGCTGAAGTTATTTCCCGGAACGGTTACTGCTATTTGGGTAACGGTTATCCTGCTTGATATTGGCGTTCAGGCTACACAGGTAACCAACATTGCTGTAATTTATACGCTTGACCAGTTAGCCAACAGTCGTATCAATACAGTTTATATGACCAGTTATTTTATCGGAGGTGCTTTGGGTGCATATCTATCCATTCAGTTTTACAATGCTGGCGGTTGGAGCTGGTCTAGCTCATTTATGGCAGTCTTAGCCGTAATGGCAATTCTCAATGTTGTGATTGGCCGACGTGAACATGTAAAAGACCGGTGAAATAATTCATATTTACAAAATGCTCTGCCAATTAAATCTTCCATAATTGATGGGGTCTTTTACACAAAAAAAAGAAGAATTATCAGTTTTGGCGGGATATAGATTTATATATCCCGCCAAAACTATAAGGTTATACATTTATCGGGCTGGAACAACC
>JAATFQ010000175.1 GCA_015655115.1 Sphingobacteriales bacterium | reverse complement strand
GAGGTGATGGTATCCGTAACCTGCCTGGAATATGCCTATACACAGGCTCCTAAATCAATGAAAAGTACGATGGGTGCAATATGGTTATTAACCATCGCAGTAGGGAATATTTTTACGGCATTCATCAACCGCAGTATTTCCAATAACGGTTTCTTTGCATCATTAAATGGAGCCTTGTATTACTGGTTTTTTATAGGTCTGATGACACTTGTTATTGTCATTTTTCTGATCGTTTCACCAAGGATTAAAGAGCAGAGTTACCACTAAAGTCGTGCTGTTACTTGCGAATAAGTACTGGTACCCACAAACAAATACGGTTATCACTAAAACCATTTCAAAAGAATAGCAATTAGTGCTGAAGTCCGGATGTAACTATACATCCGGACCTGTCAACAAACCAGGTACTGCTGATTAAACGTTTTAACATCATAATATTAAGATAATATAAGCCTCCTAACTTTGTAGCAAAGAAATACCTAAATAAATTTCAAACTACTGTTATGGATCTGATAGCTTCCCTGAAACAGGACGAAAAAGCAGCAATGGAAATTATTTATCAAACCTATTGGGAGCAGGTATTTGATACAGCTTTCAAGCGTGTGGGTGATGAAGTTATTGCACAGGATATTACGCAGGATATTTTTATCTCCCTTTGGGAAAAGCGACATACCCTGGAAATACAGGAATCTTTAATGGCCTACCTTCTGGGTGCAGTAAAATACAGGGTAATCAATTATTTTAAAGCTAACGTAACCAGTGAAAGGTACAAGGAGGATTTTAAAGCCCTAACAGGCGGTATATCATCCTTATACCCTACCAATCAGCTAATAGTGAACGAAATCCGTCAGGAGCTCGACGAAGCTATCGCCGTTCTTCCCGAAAGAATGGGATTGATATTTACCATGAGCAGAAAACAGGAGAAATCTAATGATGAGATCTCGGCAGAACTGAACTTGTCTATACAAACGGTAAAAAACCAACTCAGCGCTGCACTGAAAATCATCAGAAAGCGGCTGGCCTACTTAACAGTACTATTCTTTTAACATAAAGGTAACAGAAGGTTAACACCCCCACCCGGTACGTGTTGCTGCTTTAGCTGACAGGTATATAGATGGACGATAAAAAAAGAGCAGAACAACTGCTGGGGAAATATTTAAATGCCAGGGCAACTCCGGAAGAAGTAAAACTGGTAGAAAACTGGTATGATGGCTTTGAGAATAACCCAGTGCCTGAAAAGGAGCAGAAGATCATCATCGGCCAGCGCATGTTAGCCCGCATCCGCCAGCACCTGTATCCGCAGGTATTTTCGCTCAGTCGCCATAATCTGCTGCGCACGGCCGCAGCCATTCTGGTGATCTGCAGTATTGGCATCGGCTACCGTCAGCTTAGGCGGCAGGCAGCAACAGCACATTCGCAAGTCCCTCAATTAACATTCTGCACTAAAGCAGGAGCCAAAAAGACAATTGTATTAAGTGATGGCTCTGAAATTACGCTGAGTGCCCTGAGCCGCATTACATATCCTGTAAAATTCAGTGCAGGATCACGCGAAATAACACTGGTAGAAGGAGAAGCATTTTTTAAAATTGCCCATGATGAAAGACGCCCTTTTAAAGTATGCCTTCCTGACCAGCTGTATACCCAGGTATTGGGGACATCTTTTCATATCCGTGCCTTCAAGGCTTCAGGTGAATTGAATATTGCTGTGAATACAGGAAAGGTTGCCGTCGGCAATAAAAAACAGGTATTCGGCAGACTGATTAAAGGCGAGCAAATTACCTACAACAGAAAACTCCAGTCGGCCGTGATCAGCCAGATCCCTGCAGCAGATATGCAAATCGCTTTTGAAGGTATCACCTTAAAACAAGCACTACATGAACTTGAATATATCTACACAATAAAGATTGACTTACGCCCCCTTGTACTAGGGAACCAGGGTTGCACAGCAACATTCAATAGCAGAGAAGCACCGGAAGAAATAATCGGTGTGATCTGCAGCCTTTACAACCTGAAATTTACAACGAGTTCTGACCATAAATCCTTTAAAATATATAAGATATGATCATTTAACAGCTACCAAAAAAAGAGCCGGCACTGATCAGATCAGTACCGGCAAAATTCTGAACCCGGATGTTTAACGCCAATTACCCTATCCGGATTTTATTTAATAACATTCATTAATGCCATAAACAAAGTAAAAATATGAAAACATCCTCATATAAGAGGTTATCAGCTCTTTATAAAGCCATGAAATATTCATTATTAATATTTTCTATCGTTTGCACCTTTTTCGGAACCTTATATGCGTCGTCAACTATGGCGCAGAAATTAGATCAGGTTACGGTGTCTGTTACAGTAAGCAGAAACAAATCGCAGCAAGCCCTGCTGAAAGAAATTGAAGCTAAAACAGGCCTCCGCTTTGTATATAACCAGGATCTGCTGGCAGCAAATAAGCATGCACTGAACCAGACTTTCAGCAATGAAAAAGTAACCCGGGTACTCTCTAAGCTTGGGTTTACCTATATGGAGAAAGGTGACTATGTGATTGTAAAGAAGGCCCCCGAAGCACCAAAAAAAGCAGATCTCCTGATTTCAGGAACAGTAAAAGACTCTGCAGGGGTAGCCATGCCGGGGGTATCTGTTAAAATTGAGGGAACCAGCAAAGGGACTACGACTGATGTAAATGGAAAGTATAGCATCGCTGTGCCGGAAAATACCATGCTGATCTTCTCTATGATCGGCTATAAAACGCAGCAGGTTAAAGTAACAGCAAGTACTGCAATAAACATTGTCCTGAAAGAGGACAACTCACAGCTTAACGAGGTGGTTGTGGTAGGTTATGGAACGCAGAAGAAAGTTACTATCTCTGGAGCTGTAACTGATGTGGCACTCGATCAGCTGAACTCCAGATCTGTAAATGATATAGGAAGTATCTTACAGGGAAAAGCACCCGGTGTGGTAGTGGTGACAGAAAGTGGCGACCCTACAGCAACGCCGAAAGTAAATATCCGCGGTCAGGGCGGTATCAATGGCGAGAGTCCTCTGTATGTAATTGACGGATCTTTATATAATGGCACTCCTGTTTTAAACCCCAATGATATTGAATCTATCTCTGTGTTAAAAGATGGTGCAGCAGCAATTTATGGTGCACGCGCTTCTGGCGGCGTAATCCTGATAACCACAAAAAAAGGTGTCAATAAACCGATCAGCATTACTTTTGATGCTAAAGTAGGTGTACAATCGGCATGGAAGCAGCTTAAAGCACTTAATGCTAAAGAATTTGCCGACGTTTCTAACCTGGCAGCGGACAATGCAGGGGTGCCAAGAAAAGACGCTTTTAATGCCGCCGTCTATCCCGAAGGCCAGATTACACAAGCCGACTGGGTGGATGAGATCTTCAGGACCGGTATGGTGCAGGACTATAATGCAGGCATCAGCGGCGGAAATGATAAATCCAGCTTTTATCTCAGTTTTAATTACCGCAAGGCTGAAGGTATCTTACTGAATACGTCAAGTAACCGTTATAATTTCCGTATCAATTCTGAACATCACATCAATTCATGGATGAAAGTTGGAGAGAATCTGTTTTATGATTACACCAATGGAAATGGTGCAAATACCACAAGTGGTTATACAGGCGCTATCTTGTCGGCTATTTTTTATCCTTCAAGTGTTGCTCCTTATACCTCTACGGGCGCTTTCTCTGGTTTGCCGGTCGACTATGCTGGCGCATATGGTGACGTGATTAACCCTGTTGCTTATTTAAAGCGCCTGGATGTGAGCAATCCTGTAAATACGATTGTAGTTAACCCCTATGCTGAAATCGACCTGGTAAAAGGTTTGAAATTCCGCTCCAACCTTTCTATTACTAAGAAGTTCAACAATAGTAAAAGCTTCCAGACCAAGGTTCCTGAGATTGGTAAGATCTTCGATTTCAATCAGCTGAACATATCTTCCAGTACCACGAATGATCTTTTAGCGGAACAGGTACTGACTTATGACAGGTTATTTGGCAATCATCACTTAAATGTTATTGGCGGTTTCTCTTTCCAGAAAAGCAAAAACGAAGGAACGTCAGTATATGCACAGGGTTTTGACGATGAATCGCCGCAGTACCGCTATATGGTAAATGCGTCTACAGCCTTTTTGCCGGATAGCTATATGTCTAAAACTGCCCTGACGTCTTTCTTTACGAGGGCCAATTATGATTATAAAAGTAAATACCTGCTTTCACTGATCGGCAGAAGAGATGGTAGCTCTCTGGTAGCGGCGCAAAACAGGTATGCTAATTATGGTTCTGCTTCTGCAGGATGGGTGATCAATAGGGAAGATTTCATGAGCAGTGCCGACTGGATCAGCAATCTGAAAATCAGGGGCAGTTATGGTGTTTTAGGGAACCTTGCAAGTGTGAGCAGCTCGGCAGTGAGCCCGACTTTGCTGAAAAGTACAATCTATATGGGGCAGGATCCTGCACAGCTGCTTGGATATTATGAAAATGTATTATCAAATTCCGACCTGACATGGGCTAAATCTAAGCAAACGAACTTTGGTCTTGACTTTAGCGTGCTGAAGAACAGGTTAACGCTGGTTGCCGATTATTTTATTAAGGACACCAAAGATATGTTGATTTATCAACCGCTGTCTGGCACTACAGGGGTTGACGGGCAATGGAAAAATGGAGGCCTTTCCAGAGATAAAGGTATTGAGATTGGACTGAATTATACCAACAGACCGGAAGCCGCATTTCAATACAGCGTAAATGTATCCCTCACTAAGATGACAAACAAGCTGATTTCTTTACCAGCGAACTTAACCAGTCAGTCGGTAGACTTTAACGTCCGTGGTACACTGACCCCGGTACGCCTGCAGGTAGGTCAGCCATTGTATTCTTATTATGTGGTAGAAACCAATGGCATTTTTCAGAGTGATGCTGAAGCACAGAACTATAAAAATACCGCTGGTAGTATGATCCAGCCTAATGCCAAAGCAGGCGACTTCCGCTTTATAGACCATAATAATGATGGCAAGATAGACAACAATGACCGTGTATTTAAAGGGAGTGCCTATCCCGATTTCTCTTATGGCATCAGCTTCAATGCAAGCTATAAAGGGTTTGATCTGAACATTTTTGCTCAGGGGGTACAAGGGAATAAACTATTTAATGCTTTAAAATATACAGGGCTGAATGCAGGTAGCGGACAGAATTATAACCTGCTGTCGGGCGTATTGGATGCATGGAGCCCTACCAATACCGGGAGTACATTACCGCGTATTTCGGCCAGTGATTCAAACGGTAACTTCACCACTACCTCTGATTTTTATATTGAGAATGGCTCTTATATGAGGTTAAAAAGTGCAACCCTGGGTTATACTTTTCCGAAAAGTATAGTGAAATCTGTTAAGGTGAGTAACCTGCGTTTGTTTGTTACTTCAAATAACCTGTTTACCATTACCAATTATAAAGGCTTTGACCCTGAGGTGGGTATGGACCAGTATGGTGTAGATATGGGCCGCTATCCGCAAG
The DNA here is from genome assembly GCA_015655115.1 of Sphingobacteriales bacterium. Classification (GTDB taxonomy): domain Bacteria; phylum Bacteroidota; class Bacteroidia; order Sphingobacteriales; family Sphingobacteriaceae; genus Pedobacter. The sequence goes on along the minus strand of JAATFQ010000175.1, from coordinate 79,114 downwards.
CCAGGACCTTCCTGTTTGGTGCAAGCCTGAATTTTTAAATCGCATTTATTTTAACAATCACAAAATGAAAAGGACTTTATTTTACCTATTAATAGCTGGCTTAACGACTATAACCATCAGCTCCTGCCAGAAACAATTAGACATTACTCCTGAAGGTGCTGCCTCAAAAGGAAACTTCTGGAAAACCAGCAGCGACGCACTGAAGGGTGCAAATGCAATGTACGAGCTATATGACAATGAAAATTTTTACGGCCGCGGGTTCTTCTGGTTTATCAATGCCAGTGATGATATGATTACAGGCCGCGTAAAGGCGCAGGGTGATAATGTGAGGGATTTTAACTCTGCCTATATAGGCGGCGACTATACGGAAGACCAATGGAAAATGCGCTATTCGACCATCAAAAGGGCGAATGACGTGATCCGTTATGTGCCTGCTATAGAAATGGATGGCGCCCTGAAAAACCGTCTGCTGGGCGAGGCTTATTTTACAAGCGGATATATGTACTTCCAGCTGGCAGGGAATTATGGGAACGCGAAAGCAGGTGTACCTATCGTAACCCGCGAAAATATGGACGACCCTAATCCTACACCGAGGGCAGCAAATGTAGATATGAACTATGATTATATCATTAGCGAATTAAAACAGGCGGCAAGCCACCTTCCTTATTTTGATGAACTGGCAGTTACTGATTACGGCAGACCACATAAGGTTGCTGCCTGGGCAGTGTTATCTAAAGTTTACTTGTATAAGAAGGATTATGACAATGCTGAGAAATATGCCGACTCGGTAATTAATTTCGGTAAGCGCGACCTGATGCCTGAATTTGCCGATGTGTTTAAAGCAACAAATAACTGGGGGCCTGAATATATCTGGTCTGCCTTGTCTACCCCTAAAGGTGCAGGTGGCTGGGGAAGTATTCTTCCAGGTGTAATGTTGGAAAATAAAGGATGGGGAAAATACAATGGCTGGGGATATTATATGCCGACAAAAGAGTTATATGACTCTTATCAGGCGGGTGATGTGCGCCGGGAGGCTACCATCTTAAAACCAGGCGACCACTTTATGTTTTTTGGCGAGGACAGGGTTTACAGCTCTGCAAACAGCCTGTCGGGTTATCAGTTTAGAAAATATATGGACCCTTTTACTTTTGCTGATCCTGTGGGAAGTCATATCAGTCCGAATGGCGACCATCCGACTACGGATCTGAATGTTCCGCTGTTGCGTTTTGCAGAAGTCTTACTGATCAAAGCTGAAGCAGCAATTATGCTGCGTGGTGCTGGCGCAGGAGATGCTGCACTGAACAGAATCCGCCTGAGGGCGAAACTGACGGCGGTAACGGGGATGTCCCTGAGCGACCTTAAACGGGAGCGACGCAATGAGCTTGCAGGTGAATGGGCCGACAGGCACCGCGATATGGTACGCTGGGGCGATGCGCAGGCTGCATATGCAATACCTGCCCATGGGTTTGGTGGTATAGTGGTATGGCCTGCAAGGAAATTTAATCCGCTTGTCCATGATGTATGGGCAGTACCACAGAAAGAAATTGACAATAGTGGCGGTGTAATTACACAAAACGCCGGCTGGTAATCCTCATCGCGCCAGTCCCCTTTTTAATAGTCCCTTTAAATAGCGGGACTGACGTTTTAAATTTAATATATGCTGAAGAAACAATTATTATCTTGTTCCATGAAAGTGCTGCTCCCCTTTTCCCTGCTTTGTTACGCAGGAAAGGTACAGGCACAACAACCTTTATCATTTAACCGCGGGCATAGCCATAATGACTATAAGCAAAATATCCCGCTATTAAGGGCTTATTATGCTGAAATGGGCTCTATTGAAGCAGATGTTTTTCTAAAAGACGGACAGCTTTTTGTAGCGCATGAACTCAGGGAGATCGATCCGCAGCTTACGCTCGTAAATAAATACCTGGAGCCTCTATATCAATTGTTCCTCAAAAATGGAAACCGTCCTTATACAGAGCAAGGATTGAAATTGCAGCTGGTGATTGATATTAAAGAAGACCATCAGCAGGTGCTGCCACAACTGTTAAAAGAGCTGAAACCTTATATGGCTATGGTCGACTGGCGTGCCAATCCCGATGCCATACGCCTGGTGATCAGCGGCGATATGCCGGCACCGGCAGATTTTAAAGATTATCCTGACTTTATCTCTTTTGATGGCCGCCCGGCAACGGGATACACTGCCGACCAACTGAAAAGGGTAGCGATGATCAGCGATGACCTGAGCAACTATACGGTTTGGAATGGTAAAGGGACACCTACAAAACCGGATGAGCTTAAATTAAAAGCGGTAATTGCTGCTGCACATCAGAAAAATAAACCATTCCGCTTCTGGGCTACACAGGATAGCCCGAATACCTGGGTGGAACTGGAAAAATTTGGAGTAGACTGGATCAATACGGATGCGCCGGAGAAAATGCACGACTTCTACCTGCACAGGGACAAGCTGAGCTATACCAACCCCGTCCCTTACCCAGTTTATACGCCTACTTATAAATCAGACGGGCAGAACAGGAAAGTTAAAAATGTAATTCTCCTTATTGGTGATGGCATGGGACTGGCACAGATCCATGCTGGTTGGATTGCTAACCATGGCAATCTGAATATAACGATGCTGCGCCATAGCGGCTTTGCTCAAACCGCAGCAGCAAACTCCGGAAATACAGATTCGGCAGCAGGAGGATCGGCTATTGCCATGGGCGAGAAAACAAATAACCGCTATATCGGTATGGGTACCGATGATAAAAAACGGACTAACCTGGCCGATACTTTAGCGACTTATGGCTTAAAAAATGGGATCATCAGCTCGGGTGATATCACCGATGCCACACCTGCGGTGTTTTATGCGCACCAGACCGACCGCTCATTCAGCAAATTAATCGCGGCGGACTTTCTGAACAGTCACGTAGATATCCTTGTAGGCTCTAACCAAAAAAGTTTCTTTGAGAATACTGACGCGCAGCTGATGACTAAACTGGAAGATAAAGGATATACCATAAGTAAGTCTCTTGCAGCATTCAAGCAGCAAGATCATGGAAAACAAATTGTGCTGCTGCCGGATACTGCTACACGGCCCATAAAAGATGGCAGAGGTGACATGCTTACACAGTCCCTAAACCAGACTATACGGCTTTTAGCGCAAAACAAAAAAGGCTTTTTTGTGATGGCAGAAGGTGCACAGATTGATTACGGTGGACATGCGAATGACTTAAAATATGTGGTTACAGAGCTGCATGACTTTGATAAAATGGTAGCTGAGGCTTTGCGCTTTGCAGATGAAGACGGGGAAACATTGGTATTGATCACAGCAGACCATGAAACCGGGGGATTAACACTACTCGAAGCATCGTCTGCCGATGGAAGGATACAAGGCGAATTCAGTACAAACGACCATACTAACATTATGGTCCCAGTGTATGCTTATGGCCCACACTCAGAAGACTTTACTGGTACTTATCAGAATAGTGAAATATTCCACAAGATAGTGCAGCTGTTTAGCGCGAAAAAGTAGAATGACATAAATCTAATAAACATATTTAAAACTATGCCTGAATAAAAAATATTGTTGTCTTTGAAAGTCCTGTTTCTAAATTCTGGTTAGCTGATTAGCTGCCAGAATTACTTTCATCTTTCTCTGAGGGTTTATCTATAGCCACCTCAGGATCAAGCTCTACAGTTCCATCTTTATCTTTACGGGCAAATAAAATAGGATAAAAGAATAACAAAGCGCCCAGCATCAAAAACACACCTGACAGCTCAAGTATATACTTGCTCCATTCAATATCATTGGCATTGAGGATCAGAAAAGCAACTAATGCAAATACGCCAAGTATAAAAGCTAATACAGCTTTCTGAAGTTTCATTATCTTTATCATAACGGTAGATGATTAGCTTATTATTTGTCGTTAAAGATAACAAAAACTAAACCAAAATTCCCTCCGCAATTTTTTATGGCAAAGAGATACATAATCATGTTTTGGTTTTTTGGTGACAATGATTTCCTTCCACTTCTATCTTTTCCCATTCTTAATTTGTAACTTTGCATCCTTATTTTTTTAAGATACCGGATTGATGTATAGGGAATTTAAACAACTAGAACTACCGAAAATAGGTAAGGAGATACTCGAATTTTGGAAAGCGGAAAACATCTTTGAAAAAAGTATTTCTACCAGATCAAAAGCAAACCCTTTTACTTTTTATGAAGGCCCGCCTTCAGCGAATGGAATGCCTGGCATACACCATGTGATGGCACGTGCGATTAAGGATATTTTCTGTCGTTATAAAACCCTCAAAGGTTTCCAGGTGAAACGTAAAGGTGGATGGGATACACATGGACTGCCTATTGAGCTTGCCGTAGAGAAGAAACTGGGCATTACCAAAATTGATATAGGCACTAAGATTACTGTTGAAGAGTATAACGCAGCCTGCCGTGAGGAAGTGATGCGCTATACGGATATATGGAATGACCTTACTGAAAAAATGGGCTACTGGGTTGACCTGGAAAAACCATATATCACATATGAAAATGAATATATTGAGTCGCTCTGGTGGATCCTGAAGACTTTTTATGATAAAGGCCTTTTGTATAAAGGGTATACCGTGCAGCCGTATTCCCCTGCCGCAGGCACCGGGCTGAGCTCGCATGAGCTGAACCAGCCGGGCTGCTACAAAATGCTGAAGGATACTTCTGTAACAGGTCAGTTTTTTATCAAAAGAGAGCAGCAGCATACGCTTATACCTGTGATTTTTGAAAATGACACAGAGGAAACAGCATTTATAGCATGGACGACTACGCCATGGACATTGCCTTCTAACGGTGCTTTAGCCGTAGGTGAGAAGATCACCTATGTGAAGGTGAAAACTTTTAACCAGTATACATTTTTACCGGTTAGCGTTATCCTGGCGAAGGACCTTGTGGCTAAACATTTTAAAAGCGAAGCAGAAAATCTTTCTTTTGAGGACTATAAAGGCGGTGATAAATTGATCCCATGGACAGTAACTGCTGAGTTTACCGGCAAGGAGCTGGTAGGCTTACGGTACCACCAGCTGATGCCCTATGTAACTAATGCTGATCTGGAGGAAAATGCTTTCCGCGTTATTCCGGCAGATTATGTAACTACGGAAGATGGTACTGGTATTGTACACATCGCTTCGGTGTTTGGTGCAGACGATTTCAGGGTGGCCAAAGAAAATGGCGTGCCTGCAGTGATGGTATTTGACGAGCAGGGAAATGAACTGCCTTTAGTGAACAAACAAGGTAAGTTTGTAGACGAGGTGTCTGACTTTGCCGGCTACTATGTTAAAGAGGAATATTATACTGACGAAGAACGTCGTGCTCCGGATTTTAAGCCTACGGATGTATTGATCGCGATTAAGCTGAAAGAAGAGAATAAAGCATTCGACGTTAAGAAATATGAACACAGTTATCCACATTGCTGGAGAACGGATAAGCCTGTTTTATACTATCCGCTGGATAGCTGGTTTATCAGGACTACAGCAGTAAAAGAGAAAATGGTGGAGCTTAATAAATCCATTAACTGGAAACCAGAAGCTACTGGAACAGGCCGTTTCGGCAACTGGCTGGAAAATCTGGTGGACTGGAATTTATCCCGTTCAAGGTACTGGGGCACGCCCCTGCCGATCTGGAGAACAGCGGATGGTACTGAGGAGAAATGTATAGGTTCTATTGCAGAGCTGAATGCAGAGATCAAAAAGGCTGTCGACGCTGGCTTTATGGAGGCTGCTTTTGAGCTGAAGGATATGCACCGTCCGTTTGTGGATGATGTGATCCTGGTTTCTGATAAAGGCGAAAAAATGGTCCGCGAGCTGGACCTGATCGACGTTTGGTTTGATAGTGGTGCAATGCCCTATGCACAATGGCATTTCCCTTTTGAAAATAAAGAAGAGTTTGAGAATGCTTACCCGGCAGATTTTATTGCTGAAGGTGTGGATCAGACCCGAGGCTGGTTTTTTACCCTGCACGCTATCGCAGTGATGCTGAGTAAGACGAGTGATGAGATTAAAGAAATAAATGAGCGCGTCGGGAATAAAGGTATTGCGTATAAAAATGTGGTATCCAACGGACTGGTACTGGATAAAAACGGGAACAAAATGTCTAAGCGCCTTGGAAATGGAGTTGATCCTTTCCATACGATAGACACATACAGTGCTGATGCCACAAGATGGTATATGATCAGCAATGCGTCGCCCTGGGATAACCTGAAGTTCAATACGGAGGGAATTGAAGAGGTGCGCCGCAAATTCTTCGGCACTTTATATAATACTTATGCTTTCTTTGCACTATATGCAAATATAGATCAGTTTGAGATTGATGAGAACAATGAAACACCTGTAGAGGAACGTTCTGAACTTGACCGCTGGATTTTATCGCTACTGCAAAACCTGATCGATGAAGTGGATGACAGCTACAATACGTATGAGCCTACAAAAGCTGCCAGGGCTATCCAGGCTTTTGTTGACGAACACCTGAGCGACTGGTATATCCGCTTGTCGCGCCGCCGCTTCTGGAAGGGTGAGATGACTGCAGATAAGAAAGCTGCTTATGAAACATTGTATACTTGCCTGACGAGCGTTTCCCAACTGATGGCGCCCATAGCACCATTCTTTGCAGACTGGCTGTACCAGAACTTAACTGTCTCAAAAACTGCTGGTGCCGAACAATCCGTACATTTAAGTTTGTGGAAAGAGGGCGATACTTCGCTAATAGACATAGAACTGAATGAGCGTATGTTACTTGCACAGAACATCTCTTCAATGGTACTTTCGCTAAGAAAGAAGTCTGGCATCAATGTCCGCCAGCCTCTCGCAAAAATATTAATCCCTGTCTTAGACAACACCTTTAAAGAAAGAGTTGAACTGGTTAAAGAAATTATATTATCTGAAACAAATGTCAAAAATATTGAATATATTACAGATACTGCAGGTTTCATTAAGAAAAAGATTAAGCCAAACTTTAAGGCCTTAGGCCCGAAGGTGGGGAAAGACATGAAATCTGTAGCAGAAAAGGTTACTGGAATGAGTGCAGAAGATTTAACACTTTTTGAATCAGAAGGCAAATATTTTGTGCCGGAAACTGACTATATTATACTGCTTGAAGATGTGGAAATTATTGCTGAGGATATTCCGGGATGGCAGGTGACGAACTTAGGTAACCTCACTGTTGCTTTGGATGTTACATTGACAGACGAATTGAAGCAGGAAGGTTTATCCCGCGAGCTGGTAAACAGGATACAGAATTTAAGAAAGGAACTGAACTTTGAGGTGACTGACCGCATCACAGTTAATTTACAGAAGGATAATTTGATTACCGCTGCTGTAGAACAGAATAAAGCCTACATTTGCACGGAGGTTTTAGCGGATCAGATTAATTTGCTAGCGCAAATAGATACAGGAAACAAAATAGTAATCGAGGATGTTGAACTGCAGATCTCGATTGCAAAACAATAATTTAATTATGGAAAAACCTACAAAAACACGTTACTCAGATGCTGAGCTTCAAGAATTTAAAGAGCTGATCCAGGATAAACTTCGTATGGCCAGAGAAGAATTCCTCTCCCTGACTAAGTCACTGAGCAGCCCCAATTCTAATGGAACAGAGGATACCTCGGGTGCATATAAAACACTGGAAGATGGATCTGCTACGATGGAAAAAGAACAATTGAACCAATTAGCTGCCCGTCAGAAAAAGTTTATAGATAACCTGGAAGCTGCACTGGTAAGGATCGAAAATAAAACTTACGGTATTTGCCGCGAAACAGGTAAACTGATTCAGAAAGAACGCTTACGTGCGGTGCCTCACGCTACTTTAAGTATGGAAGCTAAATTGAAGCAGGCATAATGAAAGGCTATACTAAACCGATACTGGTTATTTTTCTGGTATTACTTGCCGACCAGGTTTTGAAAACCTGGATTAAGACCAATATGTATATCGGTCAGGAATTTAAAATCATCGGTAACTGGTTCATTATACATTTCACAGAAAACAATGGCATGGCCTTCGGCATGGAGTTTGGCGGGGAGTTTGGAAAGCTTGCTTTATCTCTGTTTAGAATCGGTGCCGTGGCTGGGATTGGGTATGGCCTATATTATTTAATTAAAAATAAATACCATAGGGGATTGATCCTGAATGTGGCGCTGATCTTTGCCGGCGCATTGGGAAATATTATCGACTCTGTATTGTACGGAAAAATATACGGCTATTCTACGCTGTTCCATGGCAAGGTGGTAGATATGTTTTATTTCCCTATCCTGGAAGGTTTTTTCCCTAAATGGGTCCCTATCTGGGGCGGTGAGGATTATGTATTTTTCAGGCCTGTGTTTAATGTTGCTGATGCCGCCATTTCTGTGGGCGTAATCCTGATCCTGATTTTTCAGAAAACATATTTTAAGGAAGAGGTGAAGGAAGATATAGGGCCTAATAATGAGATTGTAGAAGATTAGGCTTAACGTTCAAAGATCTTGAAGAGGCTGCATCATTAATCGTGACGCGGCCTCTTTTTTGCTATATGGTATTGCTTTGTTATATGAATATTGTGCCTGACCAAAGGGAAATCCTGAATTTACCTTATTGACTGGATTACAACGGTGAAATACCGCCCTTTCTTAGATGCGGTACATTGTTATTAATAGCCTCCGATGCTTATTTGATAGGGCCGATGGACGGTCCGTTGAAAATATTAATGATATTTTTTTCCGGATAGTATGGAAACGGTACGGTTTTTACATCTATCCAATAACAACACACAAATAAAATTATAATGAGAAAATTATTCACTCTAGCCTTTATAGCCTTATTAAGTATAAGTGCCATGGCCCAACAAGTAGATTTACGTAAGAAAATTACCGTTAGCGGTACTGCCGAAACTGAGGTTACACCGGACATTATTTATATCAGTATTTCGCTGAAGGAATACCTGAAGGATGGTAACAGCAAGAAAAAAGTAGAAATCGCTGAGCTGGAAACACAATTGTTCAATGCAGTGCAGGGGGCTGGGATCACAAAGGATAATTTAATGATCAACAATTTATCAAGCTATAATACTGTAGCTGAGAAAAAGAAAAACCCTGAGTTTTTAGTGAGCAAACAGTACAGGCTGAAAGTTACTGACCTGAATAAATGGAATTCTATTATTGGTGCAGTTGACCCAAAAGGTGTTGCTTATACTAATATCGACAGCTATGATTATTCCAAGATTGAAGTGCTGAAAAAAGAATTGAAGGTTAAGGCTTTGCAGGCAGCAAAAGCTAAAGCGGTGTACCTTGTAGAAAGCCTGGGCAACAAGCTGGGAAGTGTAATTGACATTCAGGAATTGAATAATGAATCTTTCCCACAACCTGTTTACCGCAACACAATGATGATGAGAACGGCTGAAAGTGCTGACATGTCGGCCTCTTCCCCTGAGATTGACTTCAAAAAAATCAAGCTTAGCTACACGATGAACACTGTTTTTGAAATTCAATAATGCCTTAAAGAGTGGACAGTTTTCTGAACAGTGTTTATTGGACAACGCGAATAAAAACATTGATTAACATCTATTAAAGGTCTATATAGACCATAATCAAACCTACCAAAGCTTTTGGTAGGTTTTTTGTTATTGGCTCACTGTATAATATTTCAAACCCTTCAAATCAACAATTATGAAAAAACTAATTTACACACTCGCGTTAATTTTCACTTTAGGTGTTAGTTCAAATTCTGTTTCTGCTGCAACTGTTAAAGACAAAGTTGAATTAACAGCAGACCAAAAAGTTCAATTAGAAAAGATCACTAATCGTGTTGAAGAAATAAAAGCAATGGATAAATCAGATTTATCAAGATCTGAAAGAAAAGAATTACGTAAAGAACTAAAAGAAATGAAACAACAAGCCCGCGCTATGGGTGGTGGTGTTTACCTTTCTGTTGGTGCAATCATTATTATTATCTTGTTACTGATCCTGATCCTGTAATCTAAAAATATCTTTTAAAAAGGGCAGCTCTCTGAACTGCCCTTTTTTTATGCCCTGTTCCCTAGGGAAGAAAAATGAGGATATATTAACATAAAATACTACCTTTTAGAACAGAATGGTTTAGTGTGTTCTTATAAGGCCTGAAATGACAATCTATACTGTATAAACCAATATAAACTTATCTTTTAAAAGCTGATCAGTATGGGAAAAAACAATGATCTGGAATACATCAGTATTTTAAAAGAGCAGTACCATGAATATGAGCTTCTAAACACGCTATTTAATTTATCTCCTGATTTGTTATGTATAGCGGGCTTTGATGGATACTTCAAGAAAATAAATCCGGCAGTGTCTAAATTACTGGGTTATACCGAAGAGGAACTGCTATCAAGACCTGTAAATGATTTTGTATTTAGTGATGATAAAAATGTTACTTCTATAGTTAGGAATGATGTTCATAAGGGGACACCCTTGCTGAATTTTGAGAACCGTTATTTAACAAAGGATGGCGAAATTGTATGGCTTTCATGGACATCTATGCCCGAAAATGATAAAAAAATAGTGTTCGCCATAGCCAAAAATATTACTATAAAAAAGCTGCAGGAAGAAGAGAGAAGTATTTTCACAGCTAATCTCGCTAAGCTAAATGAAGACCTGAAACAGTTTACACGGATGACTTCACATGACATCAGGTCTCCGGTACGGAATCTACTGTCCATTTTTAACCTTTTGAATGTTTCTAAAATTACCGATCAGGAGACACAGGAACTGATAGAAATGCTGAAAGCAACTAGCCAGCGATTGAATGACACGGTGAATAATTTTGTGGACATGACGATCAGCGACGATAAGTTTAATGCACCTGTAGAGGAATTGAAATTAATCACTACGCTCAAAACAGTAACCACCTCTATTAATTCTTTAATCACAGATTCGAGTACGACTATTGAATGCGATTTTTCCGCTTATGAAACTATTTCTTTTAACAGGGCCTACCTGGAAAGTATCTTTTTGAATTTAATTACCAATGCCATTAAATATGCACATCCAGACAGACTGCCCGTGATTTCTATTCATACTGAAGTAAAGGACCAAACTAACCATCTTGTATTTTCAGACAACGGACTGGGCTTTGATACCGAGAAAGTGAAGGACAGGATATTTGGCCTTTATCAGGTATTCCATCAAAACAAGGAGAGCAAAGGTATTGGCTTGTATTTGGTACATACACATCTCACTGCCTTAGGTGGGGCTATAATTGTGGAAAGTAAGGTAAATGTGGGCACTACTTTTGTGCTTTCTTTTAAAAAAGAGCCCATATAAAGATTATTGGATTACTCTTACAGTATGGGCTGTTGATCAAGTTGAAAGTGCAACGCAGTTAACAGGTCGCATACTTAAGAGCCTATATTATTATCTATTGACATACCTCAGGGACAAAATATAACAAAAGCGGGCGGTAATCAAATGATTACCGCCCGCTTTTGTTATATTAAGCTTGCTTAATCTATTTTGTCGAACCCGGTATATGGTACCAGTGCCGCTGGAATTTGAATACCATCTGCTGTCTGATAGTTTTCTAAAATTGCGGCTACAATACGTGGCAGCGCCAGTGCACTACCGTTTAAGGTGTGTGCAAGCTGTGTTTTACCAGCACCTTTATATCTTAGTTTCAGCCGGTTTGCCTGGTAAGTCTCGAAGTTCGATACTGAAGACACTTCTAACCAGCGCTGCTGTGCAGCACTCCATACTTCCATATCATAAGTCATTGCAGAGGTAAACGACATATCGCCGCCACATAAACGCAATACACGGTAGTGTAAACCCAGTTCCTGCAGTAACGATTGCACATAAACACTCATCTGTTCGAGCACCTCATATGATTTGTCCGGGTGCACAATTTGTACCAGCTCTACTTTATCAAACTGATGCAGCCTGTTTAGTCCGCGCACATGGGCGCCATAAGATCCTGCCTCACGACTGAAACATGGGGTATAAGCGGTATTCTTAATGGGCAGCTCTTCTTCTTTAAGGATCACGTCACGGTATAGATTGGTTACCGGCACTTCTGCTGTCGGAATCAGGTATAAATTATCTACAGTAGAATGATACATCTGTCCTTCTTTATCTGGCAGTTGTCCTGTTCCAAATCCGGATGCTTCATTAACCAGATGTGGAACCTGCATTTCTCTGTAGCCGTGTGCTGTAGCACGATCGAGGAAGAAGTTGATCAGTGCACGCTGTAAACGGGCACCCTTACCTTTATATACCGGGAAACCAGCCCCTGTGATCTTTGTTCCCAGTTCAAAATCTATAATATCATATTTAGCAGTCAGCTCCCAGTGTGGCAGTGCATTTTCTGGCAGGACAGCAGGCTCACCATGTAAGTATACCACTTCATTGTCTTCGGGAGTGCTGCCGGCAGGCACTTGTTCTGCTGGTAAATTGGGCAGCTGAACCTGTGCATTATATAAATGTAGTTCCAGCACAGCTAACTGATCGGACAACTTTTTAATGCTCTCCTTGTTAGATGTAGTTTCTGCTTTAAGTACTTCGGCTTCTTCCTTTTTACCACTACGCATCAGCTCCCCGACTTGCTTGGCGCTTGCATTGGCTATAGCGGACAGGTTATCCAGCGATGTTTGAGTCTGACGGCGTTCTTCATCTAATTTAATAATTTCATCAACCAGTTCTGTCTGTTTAAAGTTACGGAGACTCAGGCGTTCTAAAACTTTCTCTCTATTTTCGCGGATATAGTTAACTTGCAACATTATTTAATTTTTTAACAAATATAACAAGAGTTTGGAGAATAATATGGACGGCAAACTATTTCTGGTTCCTACCCCTATCGGTAACCTTGAAGATATGACTTTCAGGGCTATCCGCATCCTGAAAGAGGCAGATATAATTCTTGCTGAAGATACCCGTACGAGTGCTCCATTGCTTAAGCATTTCGGGATTGACAAAAAAGCATACTCGCACCATCAGCATAATGAGCATCAGGCTACGTCTGAGATTATTAAGTTTCTGAAGGAAGGAAAAAATGTGGCTTTAATATCCGATGCCGGAACACCTGCCATATCTGATCCTGGCTTTTTCCTGGTGAGGGAGGTGCTTAAACATGACCTGCCGGTAGAGTGTTTACCTGGTGCCACAGCTTTTGTGCCGGCACTGGTAAATTCTGGCCTGCCAACGGATGCTTTTGTGTTTGAAGGATTTCTACCTGTAAAAAAAGGACGGCAAACACGGCTGAAAAAACTGGCCGAAGAAGACCGCACCATAGTTTTATATGAGAGTCCGCACCGCCTGCTGAAAACCCTGGAGGAGTTTGCACAATTCTTTGGCGCAGAAAGACAGGCCTCGGTAAGCAGGGAACTAACGAAAATGTATGAGGAAACGGTAAGGGGTACTTTAACTACAATAAAATCACACTTTGAAAACAATATATTAAAAGGCGAATTCGTAATTTGTGTGGCTGGTAAGGAAGAAGTGAAAAAAGAAAAACGCTCTTACGATAAGGACTAGGTTTTTATAGCATGATTTTCTTGCATAGCAGAAGATTGAGATGTCCTTAATTTTTGATGCATGATTGTTGCTTAGTGTAGTTTTCTTTAGTGTGGTTTTTTTTTAGGTAGTTTTTGTTTAATGCAGGGATGTTGTTATTGAAGAGCGGTTATTTCAATACATTTTAAAATGAAAGGAATTCCTGTCAATACATCAGCATCTCCCGGGAAAAAGCTGAGCACTAAAAAAAGAATGAATTCAAAATAGTATTAAAAAAGAAGATATGATTTTAATCGATAGATTTTTGAGCGATGAACAAGACCCTAAGGCTGTTGAAAAGGTCCTGGGTAAATTAAATGATATGCTCAGTACGAATGAGGAACTGATTTATCTCGCAGTGCAAAAAAGACCAGCAGTAAATTTACTGCCTGATTGTATTGCAGTAAGTACAAAACGTATATTTTATTGTGTACCTGCAAATTTTGGTATCACCATGAACTTTAAAGATATTTCCTGGAAAAGCATTAAGGAGGTCTCTTTTAAAGAAGAGTTATTTGGTTCTAAGTTTATCTGTGTGCCGCAGCATGGCGAAAATATCATTACGGAGTATATCCCTAAAGTTCAGGCACGTAAATTATACCAGGCGGCATATGAACAATTGGAGGCGTTTAAAGAAGCACAGGGAGCGGCCGACCGTGAAGAAAAAAGATTACATACTCCTCCTGCTGTAGAGATACCTGTAGCTATTGTGGACACTACTGCCGCAAACAGCGCTGATGTTGAAATTCCAGTGCCTGCCGCTGTAACACCTGCGGCCGTAGTTCCACACACTGAAGAACCAGAGGATGAAACGACACTGAGATTAAGAAAGCTTAAAACTCTTTATGATAAGCAGCTGATTACTCAGGATGAGTATGAGGCAAAAAAAGCGGATATCTTAGATAGTTTCTAACGGCATTGCCCGCCGATAAATAATTATATACCACTAACATAGCAATGAAAGCTAAATCCTATTTCCTGCCTGCCTTATTAAGTGCATTCTTGATGTGGCTGGCCTGGCCACCGCATACTTTTGCAGCCCCACTTTTACTCGTCGGACTTGTCCCGCTTTTTATTGCCCTGGATAGTATTATTCTCGCAAATGAGAGGAAAACAGGCAAAAAGGTTTTCCTTACTGCTGGATTAACTTTCCTGGTGTGGAATACGGCTTGTATTTACTGGGTTTATAATGCGATAAGTGCCTATAATAGCCCCATTGTGGCATTACCTATCTCTATCATCCCTTTTGGCCTGGGTGCATTGCTGATGACGTTTGCTTTCTGGCTCTATTATCGCTTCCGTGTTGTGGTTGGCCGTAAAGGGCTCGCTTATTTTGCATTGATATGCTTTTGGGTAGGTATGGAGTACCTGCATCAGACCTGGGACCTCGCCTTTCCATGGATGACGCTGGGGAATGGCTTTGCCGGGATGCACCAGTTGGCACAGTGGTATGAAAGCACAGGCGTATACGGAGGTTCTGTATGGATCATGCTGAGCAATATTATGGCCTTTGAAGCTTATAAGAGCTTTAAATCCAATACTGGGTACCTTAAGATCAGGCCTGCCCTGGGATGGCTGCTGGTGGTAATTATCCCAATCGGAATTTCACTGATTAAGTATTACGGCTATGAAGAAAAATCTATGCCTGTGAATGTTATTGTTGTGCAGCCTAACATCGACCCTTATGAGAAAAATGGCGGCATTACCCCGGCAGAACAGCTACGCACACTCACACATTTGTCGGACTCAGTAGCACAGGTGAATACTGAATATTTTATATGGCCTGAAACGGCTATTCCAAGTTATGCTGATGAGGACCACATCCGCAGCACGGGTGAGTATCTTTTTGCACAGCAGTTTTTAAGTAAATACAAAAACGGAACGCTGATCACGGGAATCGAAAGTGTCAAATTTTATACGGAGAAGAAGACATTGTCTGCCAAACAAGATGGCAATAGCAGTACTTTCTACGATAACTTTAACTCGGCCATGCAGGTGGAAAATTCTGCCAATGTACAGTTTTACCATAAATCTAAACTGGTACCAGGAGTGGAGAAAATGCCTTTCCCTAAAACGCTGTCTTTCCTGGCACCGGTTTTCGCGGGACTGGGTGGTACAGTTTCTGGCTGGGGATGGCAGGATAAACCGGGTGTGTTTTACTCGCAGAGCGGCGTGGGTGTTGCCCCCGTGATCTGCTATGAGTCTTTATGGGGAAGCTGGATTGCTGAATCTGTAAGGGATGGTGCACAGTTTATTGCGATTATCACCAATGACGGATGGTGGGGGAATACTTCGGGCAAAGACCAGCATTTCATGTATGCTAAACTGAGGGCTATTGAAACACGCAGATGGGTGGTACGCTCGGCAAACACAGGGATTTCGGGTTTTATTAACCAGCGTGGCGATGTGATTAAAGCTTCTAAATGGTGGACGCGTGATGCACTTAAAATGGATATTAACCTGAACGACAAGCTTACACTGTACGCGAAAAGTGGCGATATTATCGCGCAACTGCTATGCCTTGCCGGAATTGTACTTGCATTGTTTATTCCATATTTTACTTTTTTCAGGAAGAAACAAACTGTTAAAGGTTGATCTGATTGGGTAAACCAGCCGGATTGACTGTTAGGTCTGACTGGCAGGATTCATAAAGATTTTGTATAAAAAGACTGTATCCTGTTTGCCGACTACGCCCCTTTGAAGAAAAGGGCCAAGGCCTGCAAACAGGACACAGTCTTTTTTTAAAGATGATCTTCCACCACACGTATCAGGTACAGGGGCAAACCAAATAGAAAGAAACCTGGTAAATCCATTGCAGATTAGCTCAAATTCAATGATCCCGCAACTCAACTGCAATGGATGAAAAACTCTTCAGTTCATCTTTAATTAAATCCCTGGCTTATCTTTTTTACGCAGGATGATCTTTTACAAAATCTTTATGCTAAGTACTTGCCGACAATCGGCATCCTCCGCCCCATGCCGAAAGCCTTGGGCGACACCCGTAAAATCGGCGGCGTCTGGTAACGCTTAAACTCAGCCGCATTGACCATTTTCATAATCCTTTTTACCAAAGCCTCCTCATACCCTAAAGCGATAATCGCTGAAGAGCTTTTCTTAAGCTCTATAAACTGATAAAGGATAGCATCCAGTATATCGTAATCCGGCAATGAGTCCGAATCCTTCTGTCCCGGCCTAAGTTCTGCAGACGGTGGTTTTACAATTGTATTCTCAGGAATGACCTCCCTATCTTTATTGATATAATGAGCCAGTTCATAAATCTGTGTTTTATATACGTCGCCGATAACACCGATTGCACCGCACATATCACCATACAGTGTACCGTATCCTACTGCACACTCGCTTTTATTAGACGTATTTAGAAGAATATAGCCGAACTTATTAGACATCGCCATCACCACTATCCCCCTGCTGCGTGCCTGTATATTTTCTTCCGTTAAATTAAAAGGAAGGCCATCAAAAGCTCCGGCCATCATACTGTCAAATGCATCAGCCGCAGCAGCAATAGAAATAATTTCATGTTTACAGCCAAAGTTTTCTACCAGGTCCAGCGCATCTTTAATAGAATGGTCCGAAGAGTATTTTGAAGGCATCAATACCGCCATTACGTTTTCGGGGCCAAGCGCGCGGCAGGCCAAAGCACATACAATGGCGGAATCTATCCCTCCTGACAAGCCTAAAACTGCTTTGGAAAAACCCGACTTACTAAAATAATCCGTGATACCCAATACCAATGCGTCGTGGATTTGCGCAACATCTGACGCATCTTTATGTATTATCGGGGTATATCCCTGTATTTTATGGTCGAGTAGCTCATACACCCTTAAATGCTCCTTAAAATAATGCATTTCATCCAGCAGGTTACCTTCCTTATCGAAGACCATAGATCCGCCGTCAAAGATGATCTCAGTTTGTGAACCCACCTGGTTTACATACAACAATGGAAGCCGATATTTTTTTGCATTTCCGGAGAGCACCGCCAGACGTTCATCATCATGCTGATAAGAAAATGGTGAAGCCGCAATATTGATCATCACATCAGGATTTTCTGTGATCAGCACATCCATAGGATTGGAAACATATAAAGGATTATTATTGATATTCCACAGGTCTTCACAGATAGTCAGGGCGATCTTTGTTCCCTTAAAATCTATACAGCTAAACTGTGTGGCAGGCTCAAAATAACGGTACTCATCAAATACATCATAGTTAGGCAGCAATGCTTTTTTGGCAATCGCTTTCACCTCTCCATCTTCAATAAAATAGGCGGCATTGTACAGATCCTTACCGGCAATCTGTTCGTTTTTTACCGGCAGCCCTACAATACAGGCAATACCTATACAATGTGCTGCAATTTCCTTTGCTGCATCCTCACAGAGCGAGATAAACTCTTCGAACTCTAGAAAATCGCGCGGAGGATAACCGCATACTGCAAGCTCTGCAAACACAACCAGGTCTGCCCCATCTGCCTTAGCTAATGCGATATGCTCAATTATCTTTTTTGTATTGCTTTCAAAATTACCGATATGGTAATTGAGTTGTGCTAATGCTATCTTCATAATTTGTTAAAAGAAAACTCCTAAAGTTATGCCCAGGTAATGGTTGCGTACGCTTCTGTTTTTATCGTCAGATATATCGGTAAAACCATTGTTGAATGTTAGCCCGGCAGCGACACTTGTACTTCGGGCAACATCGTATTCTACTCCCCCGCCAATAATCAGTCCGGCACGGTAAAAGTTAATGTCTTTCTTAACCCCTATATCTTTCGCCACACTCTTTCCATTAAGCTCAACATCCTGCCTTGCACCAATGTTGAAGTCGTTCGACAGGCCAAACTGTCCATACCAGCGCATACCTTCAACCTTATCAGTTTTCAGCTTTAAGGTAAATGGAATCTCTACATACTGCAGCATATATTTTAAATCGTATGCTGTGGGCTCAGTTACTCCTGTAGCATAAGGACTCGGATTGATCTCAGTAGTCCTTCCATTGATTGTTGTGATCGTTAAGCCCGTTGAAAAACTATAGTTTTCCGCGAAGTTGAAATCGGCCAGCAGGCCATAAGAAAAGCCAAGATTGACACCATTGCTTTTTCCGGTTTCGGGCTTTGCCCATCCAATAGTTGGAGAGGCAGTAAGGCCTAACCTAAAGCCATAATTTGGTCTCTGATTATATTGAGCAAAGGCACTGCCTGTTAAAATAAGTAATAGTAATCCCGTAAAAATGTGTTTCATCATTATATATTGATTTTCAATTATTCTTTATTTACTTTATACCTCAAGATATTTACGCTCAGCATATTGCATTCAGAATGTTTATTCCCTGAATTCAGACTATATGTTAAAAAGCGATTAAAACTGTGTTTGTTTTGGATTATAACCACTTGCTGATGGTGGTTTGATCTTACAACTTTTTATATTTGCTATACAATGATTGATAACGTAAAATATTACCAAATTTATCTATTTTTTCTGTGTATAGCCACATTTTTTTCATGTAAACAAGGCAAGACGCCTAATGTTGAGGGGATAAACCCGGATATAAAAATTGAAAGATTTGATCAGGACCTATATAAAGGCAAGTCTGATGGTCTTGTACAAACAGACCTGATACTGAAGAAAAAGTATGGTGCTTTTTATGACGATTATGTTCACCGCATGGTTGGCAATGTGAGTTATACTGATCAGCAAATACTCGCTACCTTATATAAAGACCAGGCTTACGCAGACCTGAACCATGATGTTGACAGTGTTTTTAAAGATATGAAACCTACAGGGCAGGCACTGAACCAGTCGTTCAAATATATCCTGTACTATTATCCGAAAGCCAGAGTGCCCCGCTTCATTTCTTTTATATCCGGATTCTCTGTACAAACCCCCATAGGGGATAATTATATGGGCATAGGCCTCGATATGTTCCTTGGCAGGAACAGCAGGTTCTACCCTGCTATTGTTAAAAGTGTTCCACTATACCTATCCAGAAGGTTTGCCCCTGAATATATTGTTCCGCGCCTCGTGGAAACCTATGCCAGGGAAGAACTTTTTCCACAAAAGGATGAAAACCGTTCGTTGCTGGCCAAGATGATTGAAAATGGAAAAATCCTTTATTTCATGGACAAAGTATTGGATGACAATGTTCCTGATACCGTTAAAATCGGGTATACAGAGAAACAGCTTACCTGGTGCAAAACTTTTGAAGGCGATATATGGTCCTACTTCATGCAAAATGACCTCCTGTTTGAAACAGACTTCCAGAAAATACAGATGTATGTAAGTGAAGCCCCATTTACGCCCGGACTAGGGGAGAAAAATGAATCCGCTCCTAAATTAGGCATATGGATAGGCTGGCAGATTGTGCGGAAATATATGAATGAACATCCTGAAATATCATTACAGCAATTAATGGACGATCAGGATGCACAGAAAATATTGAGTACAGCAAAGTACAAACCAAAATAAATACATATCTTGAAAAGATGGAGACAACGAAAGTAGGGATTGTATTATCTGGCGGTGGCATTAGGGGCATCGCCCACTTAGGCGTCTTAAAAGCATTTATCAATGCCGGCATAACATTTAGCCATATCAGCGGCACAAGTGCCGGCTCTATTGCCGGTGCCTTCTATGCAGCAGGGATTGACCCTGAAGAAGGACTGAAGATCTTTATAAAAGCTAAACTCCTCCGCTTTATCAGGCCTGCTGTCGGCTCGCTTGGCCTCATTAACATAGAAAATACAGCTAACTTACTGAAGGAATATTTCCCGGATGATCAAATTGAGAATCTGAAAATCCCACTTACCATTGCAGCCACAAATTTTAGTGAAGGCAGGCTTGTCTATTTTACAAAAGGACCATTGATCAGAGCGATTCTGGCATCAAGCTGTATTCCCGGCATATTCAGGCCTATCATGATCGATAACCAGATGTATGTTGACGGCGGGGTCCTCAATAATTTTCCGGTAGAGCCCTTATTGAATAATTGTGATTTTATCATCGGCTCATCCTGCAATCATCTAAAACCTATTCAAAAGATCACAAATATTACTTCATTGATAGCAAGAGCAGGTGTGATGTCTGTTAATAAAGATGTGGAACAGAAAGCAGCTTTCTGTAATATCCTGATTGAGCCTAAGGGCATGGGCGAAATCAGTACATTCGACACTAAAAAAGCGGAAATTATTTATTGGCTTGCTTATGAGGAAACCCTGAGGACTATCAATAATAATCCGATCTTGACTGGCCTGATTAATCGCTGAGCTGATTAACCGAACTTAAAATAGAGATATAAAAATGCTGATTATATGAATACCATAAAGGAGTTGTTTCATATAATCAGCACAAATAGATATATAACCGGTTTAGGGATCATTTCAAATCGTCAGCTTTAAATGGCGCGTTTAAATGATCTATTTTAAATAATCTGTTCTATATGGTCTGGTATTTACAAATCATTCTGAAGTGAAATATTTCTATTTTTTTAAAGCCACTAAACTATCGCCAACAAGTACCGGTATTGCAGTACAAATATTTAATTGCAGGCAGAACTGTACGTCTTCTTCAATATTCAGCGCTACCATCCTATTGCTATGTGAAGATTTACCAACGTAGGCCCTTAAGTTATCTTTAGCAAGAATATATAGATCTTCGGCAGCGACACTCGCATCATCAGATAAGACAAATGAAGAACGTAACTGCTGAACAACAGCACCTGCAAAAATGGTATCTTCCAGGTTAAACTGGTCTTTCCATCCTGCACAAAGTAACAAAATATCTCTGTCCTGCGTTTTTAACCAGCTGCACAAAGATTCCAGATTGAGGAATGAACCTATAACTACCTGATGGGCCTTCCTGGCGAGATGTAAAGCCTTTGTACCGTTTGTGGTAGTAAGTACTACTGTCTTACCTGCGACTTTATCAGGCGTGTAGGAGAATGGAGAATTGCCAAAGTCGTACCCGGCAACAACCTCCCCGTTTCTTTCTGCGGCCAGTAAGAACCCTTTATCGGCATAGGTTAGGCACTCTTCAACCTGGGCGACAGGAATAATTGCCTCTGCACCATTGTCTATTCCATAAACTATGGAAGAGGTAGCCCTTAAAATATCAATTACCACAACGATACTTTCTGTGATCGTATATAAATTTATAAGAGCAGGCGTAAGGCAGACTTCTATTTTTCTTTGCATGTAGAGAAAGCGTATTATTTATAAAAAGGGAATTTTACAATTTTAGCTTTGATCTTATTGTTGCGGATCAGGATAAAGATGTCAGCACCTTCTTTAGCATGTTCTTTAGCTACATAACCCATTCCGATTGCTTTTTGCAGCGAAGGAGACTGAGTACCCGAAGTTACTTTTCCAATTACGGTGCCAGCCTCATCAACAATCTCATAATCATGGCGGGGAATACCTCGGTCAATCATTTCGAAACCAACCAGTTTACGCTTCACGCCAGCTTCTTTTTGTGCCAGCAGTGCTTCAGAATTGGTAAACGTCTTGGTAAACTTTGTTACCCAGCCTAAACCAGCTTCGATTGGTGAACTCGTATCGTCAATATCATTTCCATATAAACAGAAACCCATTTCTAAACGGAGTGTATCACGTGCACCCAGGCCAATAGGTTTGATGTTGAATGGTTTTCCTGCTTCAAATACAGCATCCCAAACTTTCTCAGCATGCTCATTGTCACAATAAATCTCAAACCCTCCTGCACCAGTATATCCTGTAGCAGAAACTACCACATTGTCAACACCTGCAAAAGTTCCTTTTTTGAAATTATAGTATTCCATAGAAGCAAGGTCGATGCTAGTTAAACTTTGCAATGCCTCTGCAGCTTTTGGTCCCTGGATAGCTAAAAGAGAAGTTTTATCAGAGATATTGTGCATCTCCACTCCTTTTGTATTGAATTTTTGAATCCAGTTCCAGTCTTTTTCAATGTTCGATGCATTGACAACAAGCATATAGCTTTTTTCATCGATCCTGTATACCAGTAAATCGTCTACAATACCGCCATCTTCATTGGGAAGGTACGCATATTGTACTTTTCCATCGTATAATTTTGAAGCATCGTTACTGATGACCCTTTGGATTAAATCTAAAGCATTTTCACCTTTAAGGATAAATTCTCCCATATGGCTGACATCAAAAACACCTACGCTTTTTCTTACTGTAGCGTGTTCGGCGTTAATACCTTCGTATTGAACGGGCATATTGTAGCCTGCGAATGGCACCATTTTGGCGCCCAATGAAATGTGTTTATTGGTTAGTGCGGTATTGTTCATGTGCTGTTGCGCTTAAAAATCGAGGGCAAAAGTACATAAAATTTAGCCATTTACTAATCGGTGATAAACACTTAGCATCCTTTCTGAACTGGAGGATATATTATGATCCCTTTCTGCGGTTTTTCGCGCATTCTCACCTATTTCATGCCAGCGGTTGGGGTGTGTAATACATTGTAAAATTGATCTGTAAAACTCGTCTTTAGTATTCGCAATCAGGATATCTTTACCATTTTTACAATTAATCCCCTCGGCGGCATAGCTGGTAGCGATGATACATTTCTTCATGGCCATCCCCTCAATAATCTTTACCCGCATGCCGCTGCCTGACAAGATTGGCACTATCATTATTGCTTTGGAATTGATAAATTCTATGGCATCAAGAACCTCTCCTTCTACTACAAGGTTATCCGAGTCGTACTCATAAAAATGTTCGGGCATAGATTTCCCGGCGATATAAAACCGGAGTTCAGAATTCAGCTTTTCAATGTCGGGCCATATTTCGTCTATAAACCATTCCAGTCCTTCTTTATTCGGACGCCAGTCCATAGCTCCTAAATGAAATAGCGTAGGAAAGCTTGTTTTAGTTTTATCAATCACATATTTATCCAGATCCAGTGCCACAGGAAAAACATCCAGACAGGTTTCGCAACCAAACTGAAGAATGCTCTGCCTGTCCTGCTCGCTGATCGCAAAAATCTGATGAAAACGATTGATCTGCTCTGTCTCATACACCTTCAGTCTGCGCGCGAGGAAATGAAGATAGTGACGCCGGGGTGTAAACCGCTCAGAGTTGGCCAGTCTTTCCCATACATCAAACAAAACATTATGCGCACGGTAGATAAGCTTTGCCTTACTGTAATGCTTAACTACATCGAGATAAGGCACAACATGCAGCCCTTCAAACTGAATGATATCAAATTCACTTTCACGGAGAATATTTTCAAGCAATTTAGCTGCATTTTCATCGTAAAAACGCGACACATTGTAAGATTCATTAGAAAAAATATTAAAAAAAGCACCCCAGAGATTTACATCTGTATCGATATCAAAAGAATAAAATTTGATCTTCTCATATACAGGATCGTAGATATCGTCTATGTCAACATTATGTTTATTCGTGTTGATACTAAACAAAGTAATCTCTACACCCAATTTTAACAGCCCATTTATAGTATTATAAACCACAATAGGATAGCCGCTGTTGGGTGGAAAAGGAACTCTGTTAGTTAGTATTAAAGCTTTCAAATTTGTATGAAAATTACTATTTAAATTGCACGAAAAATTACTGATTACCCTCCAGATCTGAGACAAGAACAAGCCCTGGATCACTAAGGTTAAAAGTTTTACGGTGAAAAGGAGTTATACCATGTTCTATTGCTGCCAGCCGATGCACTTTGGTAGGGTAACCTTTATTCTGATGCCATTGGTATACAGGGTATTCAACAGAAAGGTTGTCCATGTATTCATCACGGTGTGTTTTTGCCAGAATTGAGGCAGCAGCGATATTCAAGTATTTCCCATCTCCTTTAACAATACACGCATGTGGAATACCGGGATATTGTTTGAAACGGTTTCCATCTATACTTAAATACTGAGGCTGGATTTTCAGTTTTTCTACTGCCCTGTGCATCGCCAGAAAAGAAGCATTGAGTATATTGATTTCGTCGATTTCATTATTGTCTACGGAGGCTACAGCCCAGGCTATTGCCTCTTTTTCTATGATGTGCCTTAGGGCTACCCGTTGCTTATGTGTAACTTGTTTCGAGTCATTTAATTCTCCGGCCAAAAAATCTGCAGGTAAAATTACAGCTGCAGCATACACAGGCCCGGCTAAACAGCCTCTTCCTGCTTCATCACACCCTGCTTCTAAAAATTCCAGTTGATAACAGTTCAATAACATTTGGCAATTTAATAAATTATGTAATAAATCAGATAGTAGTATTTTGAGATTTTACATCAAATACATCCTGCAGGCCCATAGCAATTAAATTAAACGCATAAACTGTTAACATAATTGCCATACCCGGGAATATGGCCAGATAGGCCGCATCCATAATGATATAGCCATAGTTTTCTTTAATCATCCCACCCCAGCTTGGCATAGGAGGCTGTGCACCAAATCCCAGAAAACTTAGACCAGTTTCTAAAAGTATGGCTGAGGCAAAGTTTGCCGAAGCCATCACAAGTACAGGACCGGCGATATTAGGCAGGATATGTTTGATGATAATGCGCGGCGATGAAAATCCGAGAGATTTGGCCGCCTCCACAAATTCTACTTCCTTTAAAGCCATCACCTGCCCGCGCACAAGCCTGGCAACATCTACCCAGGTAGAAAGCCCCACCGCAATAAATATTTGCCAGAATCCTTTTCCTAAGGCAAATGAAATTGCAATAACCAGCAACAAGGAAGGGAGCGACCAGATCACATTCATGAGCCAGCTGATAAATATATCAGCTTTGCCACCAAAGTAACCCGCGATAGCCCCAAGGGTAATACCTATACTGATAGAAATCAGTACAGCCATCAGTCCCACTGAAAGTGAAACGCGGATGCCGATGATCATCCTGCTAAGTAAGTCACGGCCATATCCATCCGTACCGAATAAAAATGTCTGCTTATAAATATGGGTATGGATAAATTCCTGCGGATGAGTTCCTGCAGGGTAGCTGCTTTCAACAGCTTGCTCGTCGTCTCCTATGTATTCTCTGACCATGAGCTGATTTCCGGAAATCCTGTAGCTGCTGATAGGGATACTCTTAAAAGCAACCTCCTGACCATAGATCATTTTTTCAAACAGGTTTACCTTCCTGACAGAGGGATTAGTACTGATAATTAAAAAGTTAAATGTCCTCCCCGGCTTTTTATTGCTCAACTGTAAATGCATCGTATTTGCCATTGGCGTTTGATCGGGTGTAATCAGGTACCCTGAAACAGCCATTAACAACAATAAAATCAGGAATACAAGTCCTCCCAAAGCAAGCTTGTTCCGCTTAAACTTAATCCATATTTTTCTCGTCGGACTATTGCTTTTCTCCATTATCTAACCATTCTACCCTTCCAGTTGTATTTACCTGAATTTCCTGCTATGCCAATATAGATAATATACAGCACATGAAAAACATTCAGTAGAGGCAGGAGAACGAGCAGACTTCTTCTTTTAGCAAATCCGGTCACATCGACCAGGAATATCAATTCAATAGCAATTTTAAATATCAGCTGGAGTAATGCTATTTTAAGATAAGCGATCAGGAAGATCCCCGCCAGCAGATTCAGCAAAATACTTACATTAAAGAACCAGATAAAAACACCAAGCACAATAATGGCTTTATTTTTATAACGCGTACTTTTTGAAGCCCATCGCTTGCGCTGCTGAATAAATTCTGCAAGCGTAGGTTTAGCATGAGTATATACTATGGCATCGCGGTTTTTAAGAAATCCGATATGGCCATCATAACGGGCTGCTATTTTATGAAGCAACAGCTCATCATCTCCCGATGCAAGATCATCTATTCCCTGGAACCCTCCCACTTCGTAAAAAGCGTCCCTCTCATAAGCTAAGTTTGCACCGTTACATGTTGAAGGCTTGCCATTTCCAATAGTTGAGGCTCCTAAACCGATAAGGTATAAAAACTCGAGCGACTGTGATCTTTCAAAGAAACTCTGTTCCTGGTCGTATGCCACAGGCGACGAAATCATTTTATAGTTATGCTTTTCATAAAAAGACACTATAGTCTTCAACCAGTTTATACCCATCCGGCAGTCCGCATCTGTAGTAATAATCAATTTTCCGCTTGCTCCTGCAATGGCAGTCTGTATAGCTTTCTTTTTATAAGAATTCAAAGCCCTGTCTTCTTTTAAGGAAATCAGCTTTACTCCCTGAGCAGCAAAACACCTGATGATTCCGGCAGTATCATCTGTGGAATGGTCGTCTATAAAAATAATCTCTACGAGTTCCTTAGGAAAATCCTGTGCCAGTAAGGCCTCAATAGTCTCGTGAATTTTAAGCGCTTCATTACGTGCCGCAACAATGATGGATACAGAAGTAGACGCTGTTGCTGGTTGATATTGAAATGGGATTAAACGGTGCCAGCCTCTGATAAAAGAGATCACAACAGCCAGATATATAATGGTTAAAAATAATGATAGGTAACTAACGACGCTGCAGACTTCCAAAAAAATTTAATTTAAAGACAAAATATGAACCTAATATAGCAGGAATAATAATATTTATCAGCCAGATACTGGCGGTACATGCTATGACTGCTACATCCTGATGGGTTACAAAGCTAAAAAAATAAGAGGCAGTTACACTCCTTACACCAATATCAAATAAATCTAATGATGGTAAGGTAGATTGTACAAAAAATAAAATGCAGACCATCATCAAAATATCGAGATAATGAATGTCTGGAATTAACCAATAAAACATGATGAAATACTGCGTACTAAAAACGACATAACGTGCCAGGCAAAATAAAAGAATCTTCAAAAGCTCGTTTTTTTGATACCGCCCTAATATGCTGTAAAACTTCTTGTATTTACGGGTAAAGCGCATGGATAGCAACAGACCGTTAAGCCAGCGTATATTAAAAAAGAAAATGATAAAAAACAGGCAGAACATGACAGATAATATAATAAGTGCATAGTTTAACCGGTAATCAAGACCTACAAACCGATAGATAAATATGCAAAGTGCTATAGCGCCAAAAATATTTGTCAGCACCATCTGCCCGATGTTTCCAACCGCCATAGCAACAATCCCAATGATCCGCCTTTTTGAAGACAGGAAGAATACCCGTCCACCATACTCACCTATTCTGTTGGGCGTAAATACCGCCCAGGTGAGTCCGCAGAAAACAGATGCCACAGCTTGCCATAAAGAAATCCGCTCAATCTGTCGCAATAGCCTCTTCCACTTCAGGCATTCCAATCCCCAGTTAACCAGCATCAGCACCACTACGACAGTTAGTACCACAGTAATTTGAGTTGCCGGAATTCCTTCGAGGATATGCTTAAAATCTTTGAGGTTATTGTTATTAGATAGTTTATCATAGATAAACCAGAATGCAAAGATGACTATCGCAAATTTCAGAAAATAAGAAAATAATACCTTATGCTTAGCTAACAATTTTTTTTATGCTTTTACTCTGTGCAAATATGCTTAATATTGTTTTATGTTGGCTGAAAAAAAGGAAAGAGTGATCATGGGCATAGATCCGGGAACATCTATCATGGGATATGGGGTTATTTTAGAAAAGGGGAGTAAGATAGAACTGATCACCATGGGCATTGTGCGCATGGACCATTTAGACGACCACTTTCTAAAGCTGCAACGGATTTTCGCAAAAACCGTGGGATTGGTTGATGAATATAAGCCCGATGTAGTTGCACTTGAAGCTCCGTTTTATGGAAAGAACATCCAGGTAATGCTGAAATTAGGCAGAGCCCAGGGAATCGCTATGGCAGCCGCTCTGTCGAGGGATATCCCAATTACTGAATATGCACCGCGGAAAGTCAAACAAGCTATTACAGGGAACGGCAGCGCCGGTAAAGAGCAGGTTGCAGCTATGCTGCAGCGGTTATTGAACTTTAAAGAGACACCCGAATTTTTAGATGCTACTGACGGACTTGCAGTGGCAG
The DNA here is from genome assembly GCA_015655115.1 of Sphingobacteriales bacterium. Lineage (GTDB taxonomy): Bacteria > Bacteroidota > Bacteroidia > Sphingobacteriales > Sphingobacteriaceae > Pedobacter. Next base: position 50,649 of record JAATFQ010000175.1, on the reverse strand, counting down.
TATGCCATTCATTTCAGCGGGTGAGCACAAGCGGTAGCGGCAAATCATATTCTGGCTGGGCTGCCTTTGCCAAGGACAATCAGAAAAGATTAAAATAAAATACTCATAAATACTAAAAGCCTGCAATAGCATCAACTATTCCAGGCTTTTAGTATTTATGAGTATTTTAAATATCTAGGATCCTAAGATTTTAAATACTGCCTTACAGCAGATAAATGCACCTAAGAATAAAATTATCCAGGATACAAGTGATAACATACTGGAATCAAAGGCGAAACGTAAATATACCCCAACCATGCTAACTACGACACCTACAATCAATAATTTATATATTGACGCCTGATTAGCATTTTCCATGCTTTTAGTATTTTGTTTCGGGTTTATCTCCATTTGTTTATTTTTTAATTGCTGTACAAAATTAATATTATTTATATAAAAGCGGCACGATCTGTAGAGAATAATTTCAATTACCCGCTTATTAATACGCTTTTAGCCCCTCGGTACGTTGTTTTGATTTCTCCATTTCATCCAGATGTTCTCCTTTATAAAGCAGCTTTTCCCAGTCGCCGTACATTGGGTTAGGCAATACAATGAAACGGCTCCCGAAATCTTCCATAGCCTTTCCTACTTCAGCTTTGGTATCCTTCCCTTCTCTGTAGAAAACATTGGAGAAATCGCTCAGGTTATCGCCGCAAAGCAACAGGATAGTATACTTCTCCATTATCTTTTGCCTACGGGGCTCCTTGTCAGAAGTAGTCGATTTCACCATCAGGTGCGCCTCATCAGCATCAGGAAAACCAAAATGCTGGAGGTTTTTCAATGTTGCCTTGTATTCAGGTTCAGAGCGGTTGCTCACATAAAAAGTCTCGACCTTCTGTGATCCGGCATACTTCAGAAAATTCAGTGCTCCGGGGACAGTATCTGCGGCCGCCTTCCCCGTCCAGTCTGTCCAATCTTTCAAATCATAGCTTACCCCTTTCTTCAGTTCATACCCCTGAAAAGGGGAATTATCAAGCACAGTCTCATCAATATCCACAATTACACATTTCGGTTTTATGGTATCCGCAGATTTGAGCTGCTCCGTTAAAGAGAGTCTTGCAAAATTATAAGCCTGGAAACACAATGCGCGGTACTCTCCGGAATGCTGCTGCCATGCAACTGCCATAGTATAGTCCTTAGCCGCTACAGCCAGTGGGTTGCTTTGTGCAAATAAGCATATTGGGGAAAGTAAAGTAAGTACCGCAGGGATGATCTTGAGTTTCATATCTTAATGTTTCTACAAAAATAGATAAAACGCAAGCGATAAAAATAGCCGCTATGTAAAAAGGCCCTTACCAAGTATTGATAAGAGCCTTTATTATAGGTTTAGAATGCTTAGCCGTTAAGAGCTGCCGCACCACTCACAATCTCTGTAAGCTCAGTAGTAATGGCAGCCTGACGTGCCTGGTTGTAAGACAGTTTCAATGCTTTGATTAGATCACCGGCATTTTCCGTTGCTTTCTCCATTGAAGTCATCCTTGCACCATGCTCTGAAGCATGAGAGTCCAGTACTGCTTTATACAATTGAATTTTAATAGATTTTGGTATCAACTCCTCAACGATCTCCTTTTCAGAAGGCTCAATGATATAATCGATCTGTGTTTTTGCAACCTTTGTATTTTCAGATTTAGCAGCCTGTTCAATTGCAGTTTTGGGCAATGGCAATAACTGTTCTGTAGTCAGGATTTGAACAACAGCATTCTTGAACTGGTTATAAACAACTTCAACTTTATCAAAGTCTCCCTTTTTAAATCCAGTCATGATTGCCTCTGTAATGCTGGTTACATTAGCAAAAGTTAAATCAGCGTAAAGTTCATTATTGTTTCCAATAACATTATAGCCACGCTTTTCATAAAAATCATGAGCCTTTTTACCAATAGCAACAATACTTACGTTTCCTTTTTTGTACTGTTCGGTGTATTTATCTGTAATCAGGTTATTTGTAGCTTTGATTACATTCATATTGAATGCACCTGCTAAACCACGATTCGACGATACGACAACGATCAACACTTTATTGGGCTCGCGTTCCTGTACATAAGGAGATGAAGATCCTTCCAGACTAGCAGAAAGATTCGCTAAGATCTCTTTAAGCTTCGTAGCATACGGACGTAACTGAACAATAGCATTAGTTGCACGTTTCAGCTTCGCTGCCGAAACCATTTTCATGGCTTTGGTAATCTGCTGCGTAGATTGCACCGATGCTATACGAATTCTTACTTCTTTTAAATTTGCCATGCTCTTTTAGTCTTCTCCTTTTTACTTAGTATTTACCAGCTAATTCTTTAGCTACAGCCTCTAATACGCCTGTAATCTCATCATCCAGTTTACCGGCTTTTAAAGCAGCTAAAGTTTGCGGGTGACGTAATTCTAATTGCTGTACATATTCTGCCTCAAATTCCTTTACCTTATTCACAGGAACAGAACGCATCAGGTTTTTTGTACCAACATATATAATCGCTACCTGTTTCTCAACAGTCATTGGCGAGAATTGTCCTTGTTTCAGGATCTCAACGTTTCTTGATCCTTTGTCCAGTACAGATTTAGTAGCCGCGTCCAAATCAGATCCGAACTTAGAGAAAGCCTCCAATTCACGGTATTGAGCCTGGTCTAATTTTAATGTACCAGCTACCTTTTTCATTGATTTAATTTGTGCGTTACCACCAACACGTGATACCGAAATACCTACGTTAATAGCCGGACGAACACCTGCATTAAATAAGTTAGATTCCAAGAATATCTGACCGTCAGTAATTGAAATTACGTTAGTAGGGATATAAGCGGAAACGTCACCAGCCTGAGTTTCAATAATTGGCAATGCAGTCAGTGAACCTCCACCTTTTACAATTGCTCTTAATGACTCTGGTAAGTCGTTCATATTTTTTGCAATCTCATCATTAGAGTTGATTTTCGCTGCACGCTCTAATAAACGGCTGTGCAGATAAAATACGTCTCCAGGATAAGCTTCACGGCCCGGTGGGCGACGAAGTAACAATGACACTTCACGATAAGCAACAGCTTGTTTAGACAAATCATCATAAACAATCAGTGCAGGGCGACCTGTATCACGGAAGTACTCACCAATTGCGGCACCAGAGAAAGGAGCATAAAACTGCAATGGAGCAGGGTCTGCCGCAGAGGCTGAAACAACAACAGTATAAGCCATTGCACCATTCTCTTCTAAAGTACGGACAACGTTTGCTACTGTACTTGCTTTCTGGCCGCAGGCAACATATATACATAAAACAGGATTTCCCGCTTCATAAAATTCTTTCTGGTTGATAATCGTATCGATACAAACCGCACTCTTACCAGTCTGACGGTCGCCGATAACCAGCTCACGCTGACCACGTCCGATAGGGATCATTGCATCAATAGCTTTGATACCAGTTTGTAATGGCTCATTAACCGGCTGACGGTAAATTACCCCAGGAGCTTTACGCTCGATCGGCATTTCATAAGTCTCGCCAAGAATCGGGCCTTTGCCATCAATTGGTTCGCCCAAAGTATTTACAACACGTCCTAACATACCTTCACCAACTCTGATAGAGGCGATTTTCTTAGTACGTTTAATCGTATCCCCTTCTTTAATCGTGCTGGATGGGCCTAATAAAACCACACCAACATTATCTTCTTCAAGGTTCAAAACAATACCTTGCAAGCCGTTTTCAAATTCAACTAACTCGCCTGATTGAACTTTAGTTAAACCATATACACGGGCAATACCATCCCCCACTTGTAATACGGTACCAACTTCTTCAAGTTCAGCTTCTGATTTGAAGCCCGACAATTGTTGCCTGATAATTGCCGAAACTTCGTCTGGTCTTACCTCTACCATAGTTTTATGTTATTTCTTTTGTAATTCTTATTTGGTTATTCAGGATTACATTGTTACCAATGACAATTCCTTTTTTAATTTATTCAAGCTGCCTGCAATACTGGCGTCAAACTGTTTGTCACCAACTTTAAGGATGAAACCACCGATAAGGTCTTCATTTACCTTTTCTTTAATGAGCACCTGGTTTGCACCTGTTTCCTTTGCAACTACAGCAATTATTTCAGCTCTGTTTTCGTCAGTAAGAGCACTGGCCGACGAAACTTCAGCAGTAACGATACCTTTGATCAGATTATATTGCGTAACGAAAGCCTTTGTGGTATCAAATAAAATGGCAGACCGGCCTTTATTAACCACTAACTTTAGAAAAGACCTGGTGACAGCATGGATCTTATCGCCGAAGATCTGATCTAAAATACCGGACTTCTTACCCAAAGGGATCACAGGGTTTTGGAGGATAGCCTCCAATAAGCTGTTTTTGTCGATAGTCTGCTCAATAAGTACCATATCATTTCTGATTTCTTCAAAAGCTTTTTGCTCAATAGAGAGATCAATTAACGATTTGGCGTATCTGGCTGATGCTTTATTTTGTGACATTTTAATTTTCTTTAACTAAAACAAGTAATTAGTTTAGCTCAACCTCTTTCAACAAATTTGCAACTAAATCCTGTTGCTTAGCTTTGTCAGATAACTGGCCACGCAATACGCGTTCCGCAATTTCAATTGAAAGTGTAGAAACCTGATCTTTCAATTCGGCTAAAGCAGCTTTCTTCTGGTTATCAATTTCAATCCTTGCTTTCTCAATCAGTTTAACACCTTCATTATGAGCTTGTGTTTTAGCTTCGTTAACAATGTTATCCTTCAGCGTTTTCGCCTCTTTAAGGATCAGGTCACGTTCAGCACGTGCTGATTTCATCAATTCCTCATTTTGAGCAGTTAAACGGCTCATCTCAACTTTTGCAAGTTCAGCCTGGTTTAAAGCGTCATCGATTGATTGCTCACGTTCTCTGATTGCTTCCAGTATAGGTTTCCAGGCAAATATCCTCAGTAATATTAATAAGAAGACAAACGCTATAACTGTCCAAAAAATTATTCCAATGCTCGGGGTTACTAATTCCATTATATGATACTTTTAAACTTGTTTTCTATATTAAAGCAGGTAAATGGCCAATCGCCAAATACCTGCTTAAAATTTTCAGTTTGAATTAAATAGGATTGTTACCTAATAATGCAACTACCACACCGAATAAAGCAACACCCTCAATAAGGGCAGCAGCGATAATCATTGCAGTCTGAATTTTTGATGCAGCCTCTGGCTGACGGGCAATACCTTCCATTGCTTTACCACCAACCTGACCGATACCGATACCGGCACCAATTACTGCTAAACCGGCACCTATTGCCGCGATTGAACCTACCATAACTAATTTAATTTATATAATTTGTAAAAAAAGGTTTCTATTTAATATTAATGGTGCTCATCTACTGCCATACCGATAAATAAAGCAGTAAGCAATGTAAAAATAAACGCCTGTAAAAATGCTACCAATAACTCCAGTACATCCATAAACAATACAAATGCGATAGATACCGGAGCAATTGCCATTGTTTTAAAGATAAATATTAAAGAGATTAAACTTAATACGATAATGTGGCCTGCAGTGATGTTTGCAAACAAACGAATCATCAATGCGAAGGGCTTTGAAATTACACCTACTACTTCAACAACGACCATTAGTGGCCATAACCAGAATGGAACGTCAGGAAAAAAGATGTGTTTCCAGTAATGTTTGTTACCATTCAGATTGACAATAATCAGGGTAGCCACGGAAAGTACAAGTGTTAATGCAATGTTACCCGTAACATTGGCACCTCCCGGAAATATAGGGATCAGGCCCAGCATATTATTAATCCAGATAAAGAAAAATATGGTCAGCAGGTAAGGCATGAATTTAGCATACTTGTGGCCGATATTAGGACGGGCAATATCATCTCTCACAAAAACAATAAAAGGTTCAACGATGGATTGTATTCCTCTCGGCCCTTTACCAGTACGCCTTTTATAAGCTCCGGCTGCTGAGATAAACACCAGCAGGATAACCACAACGGAAACAAACATAGCCGCCACATTTTTGGTGATTGAAATATCAATCAGTGAAGCGGAAGCTGCCTCATCTATTTTTCCGTCCGCTCCCACAACTTTCACCTTATCTTCTACCAGACGATAAGTGTTTACAGCTCCTTTATAATCTTCTTTGCCATGATGAAAATGAGCTGAAGAAAATAAATCCAGTCCGCCGTTGGCTGTATATACAATTACAGGAAGAGGGATAGAAGTCTCACCCCACATATGCCACATGTGCGAATCCGCAATGTGCTCCACAATCACTTTTGTCGGTTCAAATTTCTCTTCTCCGCCCGGGGCACCGTGACCTGCGCCCTCAGCATGAACTTCAGTGGAAGGAACCTCATTACCGGCTACAGCAGCGAGGCTATCGGTCTGCGCATAGGCGCTTGACCTTATAGATAAAAACGCTGATAAAAGCGCAACAACAACAATTAACCTTTTCACTTTGAAATCAAAAACGTGGTTACAATCCATTTACTCGCAGATTTTACTATTTATTTTGGTGGCGCAAGTTACATAACAGGGAGTATATTTCAAAGAAGCTGAACAAGAAATATAAAGAAAAAAAATTTAATATAAAAATGTGACCTTTATCACCCGTATTTATACTGTAAATCAGTACGAAAGCTAATGAAAATATGATTTTAATCACAATAGACCCCATTATTGTCATTACACCTATTTCAGGGTTCTTTTTAATGCCGCTGGAAGCTACAACATATGCAATATAGGTCAGTCCACCCAGGAAAAAAAAGATCAGCCAGAATTTATCGACGATCAGATCTGTATCCTTAAAAACACTTGTCATCAGGAAAACTATTGCTGCCAGCAGCAAGCTATAGACCAGGTAGTAGAGGGAAAACTTACGTATACTCAAAGCTATTTTTTAACAAAAATATAAAAAACAGCCGGATCTTGAATTACTTTTTAGCATTCAGCTGCCGTATCACCTGATAAAGTGAAATAACTACACCTATCAAACTTAACAGAGCAGTGAAAAGTGGTGTTTTGCTCCCGCGGTAATGATCAATTTTATTTCCCGCAAAGGCAAATACACCTATAATCACCAGCATCTGAAATCCCATACTGGTGTATTTTACATAAGTTGCCGAACTTTTATCTTTCTCTTCGTTGTCCATTCTCGTATATTCTATAAATAATTAATCTACCTTTATTTAGAAATATTGGGGAATAAAATATTTTACATACATTCTATCCTTTTAAGTACTGACTCGAAAACATTTTGAAGAATTCCAGCCAATTAAATTTAAAGTTACTCTTATTTTATATAGGAAGCTGTTTCCTTTTTGCATGCGGCAGCCAAAAAGATACTGCCATGAGCAGGGGAATGCAGAATCTTACCGCAAGGTATAATTACATCTATAATTCAAACCTGATCCTGAACAATTATGAAGAGGTATTATACCAAAGCTACGAAGATAATTACAATGACATTTTACCCGTATATACCAATCCGGAAAAGTTCAACCCTTCTGCTGTTGCAGCTCCTCAGCCAAACGAAAAGGAACTGGACGCTGTCATCGTAAAGGCCAGGGTTATCATTGCCGAGAAATCGTTCAGCAATTATATCGATGAATCTTATCTTTTACTAGGAAAGAGCAATTATCTTAAAGCAAATTATTTTATAGCACAGGAGTTTTTCGACTATACGGCCAAAACTTATGCAAATGATCCGGATGTGCTGATGAGTGCAATAACCTGGAAAGCGAGATGCCTGATGCAGTTGAATAACTTAACGGATGCCGCTCTGCTGCTGGATACCGTTTACAACAACCTGCCCTTGGTAAAAGCACATACCGCTGAGCCTATGGCCACCATTGCCCAAATGTATATCTATCAGGATAAAATAGAACAGGCAATACCCATGCTGGAAAGAGCAGTTAAGGAATCAGAGCTGAAACGTAACCGCATCAGGTGGACCTACATCCTCGCCCAGCTGTATGAAAAACAAAAAAATTATCAGGAAGCGCTGCGCAATTATACTGAAGTACAGAAAAGCAATGCAGCCTTTGAATTGTACTTTAATGCGAATCTCAACAAAATTAAAATCAATGGCTTCCTTAACGGTGAAAAATTAAACAGAAAAAAACAATTACTGGTATTGCTGAAAGACGATAAAAATCTGGACTACAAAGACCAGATTTACTTCCAGGTTGCTGAAAGCTATGCAGGCGACAGTGACTATCCGGCGGCCGAAAAGTATTATAACCTCTCTGTCCGCAATAGTACAAAAAACAGATACCAGAAAGGCCTATCATATCTTAAGATTGCAGATTTGAATTTCAAAGAAATGCACGACTTTCTGAAGGCAAAACTGTACTATGACAGTGCGGTGAGCACCTTACCTAAAAACTATGCAGGCTATGCACTGGTATTAAAAAAAAGCCAGAATCTGGAATACCTGACCAAGAGATATGGTATTATATCTATGCAGGATACACTTCAGCTGCTCGCAGCAACCCCGGCAGATGAACGCGTTGCAAGGATTCAAAAAATAATCAATGCCAAAACGAAGGCAGCACTCAGACTGGAGACAGCAGCCCCTGCTAACCAACCAGTACCTCTTGGGCTTTTATCACCTGGTACTTCCGCTCAGAGCACCTTTTATTTTAATAACAATACTGCCATCTCCAATGGCTACTCAGACTTCCTGAAAAGATGGGGAAACAGAGCTTTAGAAGATAACTGGCGCCAAAGTATAAAATCTTCTGCTCAGAGTACTGCTGAAAATATAGCGAGAGCAGAAGACTCCACCATAGTGCCTGTCAGTATTCAGTATACGAAAACAACAGCCAATATGAATGAGATCAGCCAATATCTGCAGGCACTTCCACTTTCGGCAGATTCGCTCGCACAGTCAAATCAGAAAATAATTGGCGCATATGATGAAATCGCTAATTTCTACCTGCAGGAGCTGAACGATCAGCAGGAAGCGATCAGAATTTACGAACTCCTGCTAACACGTTTCCCACAAAATAACCGGCTGCCATCTATTTATTATAGTTTGTATCTGGCAAACAAAAATAGTGATCCTGTAAAAAGCAACAAATACAAAGACTTAGTGCTCAACCAATTTCCAAACAGCATTTATGCCAAAACGATTAAAGATCCTCAATTTTCAGTCAGACAGTCTGAAATGCAGGTTGCAGTACTACAAAAATATAATACCCTTTTCAGTAAATACGAGGAGAAGCAATTTCCTCAGGTGATCACAGGTGCGAATGCTATAGCTTCCGAATATCCAGGCAATGAGATCAATACACAAGCTGCATACCTTAAAGCTATTGCCATTGGAAGAATGCAACCAGTGGACAGTTTAGTAAAAGCATTCAGACAGATTACCGAACAGTATCCTGAAGACAGGATAATCGTCCCGCTCATCAATGACCATCTTGCTTATATCGCGCAGCATATAGGAGAATTCAGAAAAAGAAAGGTTGCCCTGCCAGATTTCGATAGCAATGAGCCCCGTTTTTATGCTCCTCCGATCCTGGCAGCCAGGAAAGCCGTCAACCCGGCTGCACAACCTGTAGCAGCATTGCTAAGCACTGCACTACCTGAAATAATACCTCCTACACCGGAGAGTGGGAATCATACAGCAAACAAACCCGTGCAACCCGGAGAAATATTCAGTACCGCAATTTCTGAAACTTATTACTTTGTAATTGATGTGGAAGATGCCAGCCTTACACTGAGCTCCTCACGCTTCGGAATTGGCCAGTTTAACAGGGGAAATTATGCAGATAGCGGACTAAAGCATCGATTATTAGAATTTGACAATGATCAACTGATATATATAGGGAACTTTAGTAGTTTTGCAGAAGTAAAAAGTTACGCTGAAGGAATAATACCTTATCTGAAACAAATTATGAAAGTACCTGCTGGCATCTATTCCAGTTTCATCATCAGTAAGGAAAATTTCGAAAAACTTCAGAGCAAAGGTGTCGTAACCCAATACTTAGAATTCTTCAAAAATAATTACGCAAAATGACCAAAGATATTTCAGCTGCAGAGATAAAACATTACAACCTGACACTCTGGAAAATATTAATCGGGGCACTGGTGCTCTTTTCTCTCTTTATCATTGCCATTGGCTTCAGCCTATTTGGCCCTTTGCCTTCATTCAGGGATATAGAGCATCCTAAAAGTAACCAGGCCACAGAAATATTAACCGAAGATAAAAGAGTACTGGGTACCTATTTCGTGCAAAACCGCTCTAATGTAACTTATACTGAGATCTCACCAAATGTGATCAATGCGCTGATTTCAACTGAAGATACCCGTTTTAAAGAACACTCCGGAATAGACTTTAAGCGTACGTTCACTATTATTTTCTACAATCTGATAGGCAAGAAACAGGGGGCAAGTACAATCACACAACAGCTGGCACTTAACCTTTTTTCTGAAGAGGGAAGGCAGCGCAATGTTTTTAAACGCCTGATGCAAAAATTCCAGGAATGGATTGTCGCCGTTAAGCTGGAAAGGAACTACACCAAAGAAGAAATTATTACCATGTACTTGAATACAGTCGATTTTGGTAACCAGGCCTTCGGTATTAAATCTGCTGCAAGAGTATATTTTAATACCACCCCCGATAAGCTTACCGTACCACAGGCAGCAACGCTGGTTGGATTGCAAAAAGGTATTACCAGGTATTCTCCCACCCGGAATCCGGAAAGATCTCTGGCCCGCCGGAATACGGTGATGTCCAACATGGTTAAAGAAGGTATGCTGACTGAACAGGACTTTGAGACACAAAAACAAACGCCTCTTAACCTGCAATTTAATGCCGCAACGGTAAATGACGGAATTGCCCCTTATTTCAGGGCTGTGCTTAAAAATGATATCAAAAGGATTTTTGTGGAGCGCTCTATTCTCAAAGCAGATGGTACCCCATATGATTTGGACAGAGATGGACTAAGGGTTATCACAACGATCAACTACGATATGCAGGTATATGCAGAAGAAGCACAAAAAGAAGCGATGAAGCTCCTGCAGGCCCAATTCCTTAAAAGCTGGAAAGGTAAGAATCCGTTTAAAGATAAAGAATTACAGATCGACCAGGGAATGAAAAGGTCTGACCGTTACAAAGCCCTCCAACTGGAAGGGAAATCGGATGATGAGATCAAAACTGATTTCAACACGCCTGTAGAAATGAGTATTTTCACCTGGAAGGGCGATATTGATACACTGATGAAGCCTATTGACTCTGTTAAGTATTATAAATTATTATTGAGAAATGCCATGATGGCCATGGATCCAAAAACAGGATATGTCAAAGCATGGGTTGGAGGTATTAACTATGAACATTTCAAATACGACCAGGTAAAGATGGGTACCAGACAAGTGGGATCTACTGCAAAACCATTTACCTATTCTGTAGCTATAGAAAATGGATATTCACCTTGTTACCAGGTGTTAAATGAACCTGTAACCATAGAAGTTCCCGGCAGTGCACCATGGACCCCAAAATCCGGCGGTACTTTACCAGGATATATTACGCTGCAAAAAGCGCTGGCATATTCACAAAACTTTATCGCTGCTTTCCTGATGAAACAGGTAGGACCAACAGCCGTGGCTACACTGGCAAAAAAAATGGGTATTACTTCCAATGTACCCGCCTATCCTTCTATCGCACTGGGCACATTTGATGCATCTGTATTTGATATGGTAGGCGCCTATTCTGTGTTCGCCAACAAAGGGATATGGACACAGCCAACGTACATTTTAAAAATTGAAGATAAGAATGGCGTAGTTTTATTCTCCCAAACACCGCAAAAACATCCGGCAATGAATGAAGAAGTGGCTTATGTAATGACACGTATGCTGGAAGGTGTGGTTAGAAATGGCTATGGATACAGCCTGATCAGCAAATTTGGCATCAAAAATCCTGTGGGTGGTAAAACAGGAACTACACAGAATAACTCTGATGGCTGGTTTGTTGGGATCACTCCAGACCTCGTTGCGGGTGTGTGGACAGGTTGTGAGGACCGTGCATTTCACTTTATCAATACCACCCAGGGTGAGGGTGCCAAAACTGCATTGCCTATTTTTGGAGGCTTTCTGAAAAAAGTATATGCCAATCCAAAGCTTAAAGTAAGCAAAGGTGATTTTGAAATGCCTAAAAATGGGGTATCTATCACATACGACTGCAATCAATATCAGCAACAGCAAACAGATACGACAGAATTGGACCAGAAGTTAGGGTTTTAAATGAGCGCTTTTGATTACAAAAAGGCATTAGCCGATATTCCACATAAGCCCGGGATCTATCAATACTGGGACCAGGATGAAATACTGATTTATATCGGCAAGGCCAAAGATCTGAGAAACCGTGTGGGCTCCTATTTCAATCAGGATAACCAGATGAACGGTAAGACCAAAGTACTGGTTTCTAAGATCCGCAAGATAACTTTTACCATAGTAGATACCGAAATCGATGCATGGCTGCTGGAAAACAGCCTGATCAAAAAACATCAGCCCCGGTATAATATCATGCTTAAAGATGATAAGACCTATCCATGGATTATTATCAAAAAAGAACCATTCCCACGTTTATACTGGACAAGGAAAATGGTGAAGGACGGCTCTACCTATTTTGGGCCATATGCCTCTGTAGGTATGATGCATACTATTCTTGACCTGATTAAGGAAACATATCCACTCCGCACCTGCAATCTGCCCCTTACCCAGGAGAATATCGAAAGCGGGAAATTTAAAGTGTGCCTGGAATACCAGATCGGCAACTGCAAATGCCCATGCCAGGCATTTCAGCCGGCTGAAGATTATGATCAAAGTATTGAAGAAATAAAAGATATCCTCAACGGGAAGATCAGTAATGTGATCCGCGAGGTAAAACAGATCATTAAAAATGCTGTTGCAGAGTTGAATTTTGAATATGCACATCAATACCAGCGAAAATTACTGGTGCTGGAAAAATACCAAAGCAAGTCTACTGTAGTAAACAGCTCAATTACCAATGTCGATGTAGTCAGCATTGCTTCAGATGAACGCTATGCCTTCGTCAACTACCTCAAGATCATGAATGGCAGTATCATTCAGACACAGACAATCGAAATCAAAAAAAAGCTGGATGAATCTGATGAGGAGCTGCTTAGTATAGCTATTACTGAATTCCGCACCAAGTTCAACAGTACATCAAGAGAGATTATTGTTCCTTTTGAGCTCACTATAGCAGATGAAAATCTGAAGTTTACCGTCCCTAAGCTTGGTGAGAAAAAAAACCTGCTGGATCTTTCACATAAAAATGTGCTCTTCTTTAAAAGGGAGAAGCTCAATCAGTACGAAAAACTTAATCCTGACCTTAGATCAGAACGCATATTAACTCAGATGCAGAAAGACCTGATGCTTACGCAGCTCCCTGTACATATAGAATGCTTTGATAATTCCAACTTTCAGGGACAGTATCCTGTTTCCGCTATTGTTGTCTTCAAAGACGCAAAACCATCCAAAAAAGACTACCGGCACTTCAATGTAAAGACAGTTGAAGGGCCTAATGATTTTGCCACAATGGAAGAAGCCGTTTACAGGCGCTATAAGCGCATGCTTGAGGAAGAGGGCACATTGCCTCAGCTCATCATCATTGACGGAGGTAAAGGGCAGCTATCATCAGCCGTAAGCAGTCTTAAAAAGCTCGGTATTGATAAAAAAGTTACCGTTATTGGAATTGCGAAACGGCTGGAGGAATTATATTATCCGGGAGACAGCTATCCTTTACACCTGGATAAAAAGTCAGAAACATTAAAGGTAATCCAGCAGCTTCGCGATGAAGCACACCGCTTTGGAATTACTTTTCACAGAAAGAAAAGAGATCAGGGAACCCTGAAAACACAACTGGAGGCTATTTCCGGCATCGGAAAAACCACTGCCGATAATCTGCTGAGACAGTTTAAATCCGTTAAAAGAATTAAAGAGGCAAGTGAAAGCGAGTTGGCACAGGTAGTAAACAAGGCACAATTAAAAACGCTGCTGGATTATTTCAGAGCAAAAACAGAATAAACCAGCCTGCTGTAAAAGCAAAAACCCTGATGAGATACTCACCAGGGTTGATTTTAATATTCCCACAGACTTTGTTCGTAGTCTGCTATGCCTTTCTTAATACGTTCAGATTCATATAGCTTTCGCGGATCTTTAGGATCCGTCTGATTCAATATTTCGATGATCGTTTTATTTGCAGGATTCGTTTCCTTCACAATATTACTGGCAAACAAACGCCTTACAAAGAAATCATCATAAGTTAATACCGATGCATCATTACCGGGGTTGGTCAGCTTTGACTTACTCAGCAGTGGCCTGGCCTCGTCGTAATATATCCAGAATACAGGCTGCCAGTTTCCTTCTACCATTTTCATAGGTGCAATACCTACAATACGCGGTTCAAAAACGGATCTTTTAATATCAAAAATCCAGTCTTCCTTAATCCTGTATTTCATAAACTCGTCCGGCCTTAGCCTCCTCAATGTAGGGGCTCCGATTTTACCATTTGCATCAGGTTCACCTTCTGAAGTACCCCTTGCACTCATCAGTGCTTCCTGGGCAGTCATTGCGATGCGGAAGGAATCATTATCTTCCAGCAGTTTGCCCTGGGTAGTATCTTTTGGAGAATACACTGTCAGTTCTTCGTTTGCAACCGCCTCCATAATGATATCAATCAGCTTTGAATTTTCAGATTTCAGTACTGAATTAATTGTATCGCGCAGATCAATTTCTCTCCAAACACGCTTAGAGTAAAAAACATCCTCTTCCCTTACGTCAGCAAAAGGAACCATGACACTGCTGTCTACATCTTTCCTGGCAAAAAAACCATCTTTCGGCGGCGTCTTTATCTTAACCTTTTTTAACGGTTTTGCTGCTGCTACCGTATCTGCAATTACAGGGGCTACAGCCACAGGAGATACTGCTACAGCAGCCCCGGCCTTCTTAGCTGGCACCCTGCGCTTTTGTGCGAAAGCCACTGTTCCGAAAAACAAAAGAATGATAATGTACAGTACTTGTTTCATTTGATTCTATTTAGCTGTAAATGTTATTGCATCCAGACTTTTTTGTCTGCCGTCAGGTCCTTCAGCGATAATATCTTTAAAAATAACTATGGCTCCAGGTTTAATTGAATTCAAAGCTCCTTTTACCGAACCGCTGAATGAGCCGCCACTATTTTGCATGGTAACAGCATCAGACCTTGGATTGATGAAAGTAACAGAAAATCTGATTACTCTGTATTTAATATCAAATACGAAATCATCCAGCTCAGTATCGATCACATTAGAGCGCTCTAACCATTCCAAGTCCACGTTACCGCCAGACTTACCTTTAACAAAGGCTTTAGGTGTCGGCAATGCTTTTACCCTGAAGGGTTGCGACCCCATGTTCACCGTTTTACCTGCATTATTTGCAGATACAGTAATGTTAACCACTTTACCAACCTGATCACTACCTACAGAAACCATGAATTTACCATTACCACCTCTGATAGATCCGCCAGAGATATTTGCCCTTACGCTCTCTAAAGGAAAGCCTGCAGCAGATACAGAAAACGGATTAGGAATACCCGCATAAATAACGTTCATCTTATCCGGAGATACTGTAGCAGAAGGTTTTGCCACCTGATAGCTTTGTTCTGCCGTTTTATACTCTTTAATTTGTCCATCGGTTTGTTTTACGCGGATCGTTCCAACCCATTTAAACACCCCTACAGATCCAGTACTACCAGTATAAGTTCCTTTACCGTCTTTCGTAGCTAAACGGCTACCTCCAACGGTAATTTCGGGACTTGATTTCGAGTCACTCGCTGTCAGGAATACCTGTGCAACATACGGTTGCCCCTGGATTACATATGACGTTGGCGCAACAGCTACTGCATCAAATTGATCCAGGTTAACCAGCGACTTATCCATATTGCCAAACAACTTTTTCACAATTTCTGCCTCTGCATTTTTTGTGTCAGACTGTATTTTCGTCAACACTGTATTTGCAGCAGTAAGCGGAGTGCCTTCACCGAAGTTGATATCCTGCCATAATTTTTTACCGTCAGTACTCTTTACTGCATCTTTAGCCTCCAGGGTAAAGGTAACACTTGCCTGATCCTTAGTATCCAGCAAAGCAATCAGTTTTGTACGGGTTTCATTAATTTTCGCCTTCAGCTTTTCCCCTTCTTTCTTGTTAATCATGATCCCCTGAGCAATGTCAAGGTTTCCTCGTTCTACAAGGTCGCCTGTTTCTTCACTTTTGCCGCCACCAGCCCTCTCAAATTCATCTTTCAATTTTTGAACATACACATTCAGCTCATCCGCGTATACTTTTGCTTTATTGGCTTTTTCCCAAATAGGCTGTGCCCTTGCAGGTTCTTCTTTCAGTTTAGTATTTTGAAAAGCTGTAAACAACTGATCTATACTCGTATTTACATTCGACCTTGATGATTCAAGACTATCATTGATATTCTTAAATGCATTTAGTATCGTATCAGACACGTTCAAAGCGAGCATGGCTAATAATACCAAATACATGATATTGATCATCTTCTGCCTCGCGGTTTCTTTTCCTCCTGCCATTATTTATAGGTATCTCTGGTTAATTATTAAATAATTGGTTACCTCTGATTAAATACGTGGCTGATTCATAGCCGTAAGCATATTGCCATAAATCGCATTCAGCGAAGACAGATTTTTAGCCAGCTTACCCACTTCTTCTTTAAATTGTTTGGAATCGTCAAGCGACTCATTAAAGTTGTGCATAGTTAAAGACAGATTCGAGTAGAAAGTATTCATCGATTTTAAGTGAGCACTGGAATCTTGTAACTCCAGTTCATAAACAGCATTCAGGGCAGCTAAATTCTTTCCAAGACTGATTACCTGTTCGTGATATACTTTCGAATCACCACTGCTCTCGCCCATTTCAACCAGCTGAGCTGTCGCCTTACCAAAGGCACTGTTTAAACCATCGAAACTTGCAGAAGCTTGTTTCACTTTACCTGTAAATTCAGTAGTTGCTGCAGAAGCATCTGCAACACCAGATATGGCAGCTACTTTATCACCAAAAGTGCGTAAGCCATTACCAAGGCTTTCAATTAACTCAGGACCAATTTTAGCATCAACCAGCATCTTGTCTAACGCTGCTGTTGAAGAAAATCCGGCACTGGCTACTGCAGCAGGTCTTACTGTAGCCTTCGGCAATTCACCTGTAAAATCGTCGTTCAGTTCAGGATATACCTTTTCCCAGGCAACTTCTGGTGCAGGTGGAAATAAACCGGTCAGAAAGAACAAAAATGCCTCTACACCCAAACCGATTCCGATCATGTAATTTCCCCATATTCCACCAAGGTGAAGGATTTTAAACAAAGCCCCGATAATAACGATACTCGCTCCCCATGATATTGCTACGTGTAACCAATCAAACTTCTTTTTTGCTGCCATGTTTTTCTTAGATAATTGTTGTGTGGTATATGTTGATTTTTATATTGCCCGAGAAATTAGTTTCTGAAATTGATATCCGTTCCTGCATATGAGGAAACACATCTGAAACCAATATAAGACCGCGCCTGATCCTGATATTCGTAAGTGCCTACAGAATTCTGAAGAAAGAAACCTATATCTTTCCACGATCCGCCTCTTACAACCTTACGTTTAAGGTATTTACTATCAGCACCTTTCGCTACATAGGTAAAGTTAGGATTGAAATCGAGCAACAAAGGTGCTGCAGATTGATTATATGCTGTTACAGTCCATTCGGCAACATTTCCTGCCATATTGTACAACCCGTAATCATTAGGGAAATACGATCTGACATTTACGGTATACAAACCGCCGTCATCAGAATAATTTCCTCTTCCGACCTTAAAGTTAGCCTGCATACAGCCTTTTGTATTTCTCACATAAGGCCCCCCCCATGGATATTTTGTTTTAACATTACCACCACGTGCTGCATATTCAAACTCAGCTTCAGTGGGCAATCTGTATTCCGGTCTGGAACTTATGGGGATTTTCCGTTGTGCCGCTACAGGCTCATACAAGCGGGTACGCCATACACAAAAAGCCTGTGCCTGCTCCCACGAAACGCCAACTACGGGATAATTATCATATGAGGGGTGATTAAAATAGGCTTTGACCATAGGGTCATTCTGTGAATAGGAATAATCTATTTTCCAAACCATTGTGTCGGGGTAAACACTTACAGAAGGAAACTGGTTAGGATTATTAGGATCAGGAGAATCTACATAACTCTCAATAAAATCTTTACGCTTTTTTGAGGGATCCTTTCTGCCTGCTTCCGCCAGATCAAGATTTACAAAACTATAGGAGTATCTGAATTTTCGAATATCAAACTCTTTACGCCCGGGCAAAGCATCATCCCCGGTATAGTACATATTTTCAAGTTTGCCACCTAGTCCGCCGCTTTTATTGCTCCATAGCGCAGAACCATTACCTACTTTATTCCAATTGATATTTCTCTGAGAAGAAAGTGTTGCTCCTCCGGGAGTAGCAGCACCACCTTTAGGTATAGTGAAATAGGCAGGCGCAGCTCCGGGACCTAAGGATGTCAGTGCAACAGAATCTCTGACCCAGTTTACAAATTGCCTGTATTCTGCATTTGTAATCTCTGTCTCATCCATATAAAAAGCGCTGAATGAAGTCATTCTTGCAGGTGAACTCTGCGTATTGTTTATATCCTCATCAGACATACCAATAAGCGTTTTTCCCTGAGGAATATAAACCATTCCCAGCGGCATTTTTTTATTATTGAATTTTCTGTTATATACACCAAGTAATTCTCCCTGGCCGCCTTTCCCGCAACCTGAAAACAGTGCAGCAACTAATATAATACCAAGTGTGTAAATTTTCCTCATAAGTCCTTAGAGCAATTTTACAACAATTTTATCGAATATCCTTGATATAAACAATATAAACAGACAAAAATTCTGTCTTAAACGCAAATTGAGCAAGATGTTAACATATACACAACAACTTGCTCAATCGAAATTAAAAGATTAACCTATTAAGCACTAAAAGCTTGGTTTGTAACCTTGTAATTATCAGTCTATTTATTGGATTTCTTGATATAGTTCTCAATTGCCATGATCATTGAGGGCGATTCCGGCGATGGAGCAGCAATATCGACAATCAATCCTGCGTCTTTAACTGCTTTGTGTGTGTTCACACCAAACGCAGCCAGACGGGTATTATTTTGTTGAAAATTGGGGAAATTTATATACAGCGACTGGATGCTTGAAGGACTGAAAAATCCAATGACATCGTAAGTTACATCAGCAAGGTCAGACAAATCGCTTACTACAGTTTTAAATAAAACTGCCGGAGTAATAGCGTACCCATTTTTCAACAGGAAATTCATTGTATCCTCCGTTGCAACATCCGAACACGGATAAAGGAATTTCTCCGTCGCATGTTTTTTCAATACATCAGCCAGATCGGCAGCAGTTTGTTTTCCGAAGAAAATCTTCCGCTTCCGGTACTGAATATATTTCTGAAGATACAATGCTGTAGATTCTGAAATACAGAAATATTTTAAATCTGCCTTCACCTCATACCGCATCTCTTCACAAATCCTAAAGAAATGATCCACTGCGTTTCTACTTGTAAAAACAACAGCTGTAAAATCACCTAAACTGATTTTCTCTTTCCTAAAATCTCTTGCAGGTACACCTTCCACATGAATGAACGACCTGAAATCAACTTTTACGTTGTATTTCTTAGCCAAATCAAAATAAGGAGATTTCTCTGTCTCGGGTTTAGGCAAAGTTATCAGTATACTTTTTACTTTACGCAACCTATCTTCTGTTTTTTCTTGCATTTTACCTAGTTACATCTCAAATCCTATCGCCTTGATTAATATCAAAATAGGACATATTTCGAGGGCACAAAAGTACATAAATAAATAGACTTTTGAAAACCGATAATGAGATAAAATATTAACTCCTGCCCTAATGAATTGAAACGTAAAGATTAAGGCCAGCAATCCAAATGAGATAACTATGTAATAGATACCATATTTAAGAGGAGATAAGGCAAAAGCGACCACTAACGGAATAAAAATCAGGGAAATGTTAAAATAACTTAAATATAATATTGAAATATATTCATGTACCGCTTTTTGAATATTAAAGAGGTGACCCATCGCCCGCAGCAGGAAAAGTTTAAGTGCATACAGGATAATGATCAAAATAGAAATACTGACAAAAAAGCTAAATCCTTTGTCTATATAAGCTAGTTTGTAGTATTGGGCTACCAGATAAAAAAACATACCAATAGTAAAGCCAAACTGTATAAATAGAAGTAAAAAAGGCCAGGACGTAAAAGCATTGTCCTCTTTATTCAGATTATTTAATCCCCTTTCGCTATAAAAAGCCTGTACTATCCCTTGTAATTGCTTGGCAAAAGAAATCCTTAATACGCCGAATACAACCAGCAGAAAAGCAATAAACCCCAGCACCCACACTTTCCCTTTAGGCATCGGAGTCCCTACTCTGAACCTGCTCTCTTTTTTAAACTTGCCGTACTTCTTAAACCATGCGTCGAGATCAAGCGTTGGAAATACATTTGCCTTCATAATGCTGTCAATTAAAATTGACCGGTCAATCAGCGAGTCGGGTAAGATCCAGGTATGGGTCATGATAGAATCGGTCACGAACTTCTGCCTGGCCAAAAAGGCAGAATCCCGCAGCACCCGCGGCCTGTAAACCCTTTGCTCCACAGTAGAATCTGCAGCTAATGGCACATTCTGCGCATTTACTTTTCGAGATCCTAAAGATAAAAGAAGAAAAAAAACAAGAAGGTATTTATACATCTAATCTGTTAAACGACGGTTTGGGATTAACTTTGCACAAAAGTAGGTTATTATTATTTAGTTTTAAATAGGGCGTTACGCAATGCAAATTGAAATTAAAGAATAATATTTCACGATCTTTGCCAAATGGCCGGAATTTATATCCATATCCCCTTCTGTAAACAAGCATGCCACTACTGTGATTTTCATTTCAGCACCTCACTGAAATATGCTGATGAAATGGTTGATGCGATTTGCAAAGAAATAATCCTTAAAAAGGATAGGATTACAGAACAGGTGGGCAGTATCTATTTCGGTGGTGGAACTCCTTCAGTACTGCCTACAGCGGCACTGGCGAAAATATTTGATACATTAACCACCCACTTTTCTATTGCTGCAGATGCAGAAATCACCATCGAGACTAATCCCGATGACCTTGACGCAAAAAAAATCGCAGAGCTGCGACAACTGCCTGTCAACCGTTTCAGTATCGGTGTACAGTCGTTCTTTAATGAAGACCTGCTTTGGATGAACAGAGCGCATAACGCTACCGAGGCCGAAACCTGCATCAAACGTAGTCAGGATGCAGGATTTGAAAATCTTAGTATTGATCTGATCTATGGCTATCCTTTACTAACAGACGAAAAATGGCTGAGCAACATCAATACAGTACTTAGCCTGCAGATCCCGCATATCTCTGCCTATTCCTTAACCGTAGAACCGCGCACTGCTCTGGCATATTCCATAAAAAAAGGCCGGCAAATACCAGTAAATGAGGAGCAAAGTGCTGCACAATTTATCTTCCTGGCAGAAAAGCTTGGCCTTGCAGCATTTGATCATTATGAAATTTCCAATTTCAGCCTCCCTGGCCGCCATGCCGTTCATAATACCAATTACTGGCGCGGCATTCCCTACCTGGGAATTGGCCCTTCAGCGCATGGCTTCAACGGCAATGTCAGGTATCTTAATGTGGCTAATAATGCCAAATATCTACAGCAACTGGCACTGGGCCAACTTGCCGAAACAGTAGAAGAACTGGATAAATATGACAGGTTCAATGAATATGTCATGACCTCCCTTCGTACCATGTGGGGAACAGATCTCCAAAAGATAAAAAATGATTTTGGCTCCATCTTTTTGGCAGAAACGCTCGAAAATATCAAGCCCTTTCTAAAAAGGGACTGGCTTAAAAATGAAAATAACACACTCGTACTCACCCAGGATGGCAAGCTTTTCGCAGATTATATTGCCTCAGAAATATTTCTGATTAATGAACATCATGAATAATTAGCCGGGAAGCCTACCGACTCCATGTAGGTTGAACTATAACCTATCTTACGATTTATTGCAATAACCTCAAATGCTGCACCAGCTATTTGCGTATATTATGCTTGATTATAAAAAGCAAACAAAACGAGCTGTTATTCATAAAACTTAACCCGCAGATGTGTGTTAATTTTGTCAGAATCTGAGATTTTAAATTAGCGGTTTAGCTAGCAATTTCATTTTTACATAATTTTACTTTATAAACCCTATATTAAGATAACATGAAGTTTGATTTATCTCAAATCGATTGCGTAGACGATATTTCAAAAGAAGATTTTGAAAAGAACTACCTGAAGGCGCGTAAACCTTTAATCATCAAAAACATGTCTAAAAATTGGCCTGCTTATGAAAAATGGTCAATGGAATACATGAAAACTGTTGTTGGTGATAAAATTGTACCACTATATGACAGCGCCAAAGCAGACCCTTCCAAGCCTATAAATGCAGCTGTAGCTGAAATGAAGTTTGCTGATTATATAGACCTGATTAAACGCAAGCCTACGGACCTCCGTATCTTTTTGTTCGACCCCATAAAATATGCACCGAAACTGCTGAGGGACTATATCGCCCCAAAAAACTTAATGGGCGGTTTCCTCGATAGCTACCCCAATCTGTTTTTTGGTGGCAAGGGATCTATAACATTCCTGCATTACGATATAGACCTTGCCCATATCTTTCATACGCATTTCAATGGACGTAAACATGTGATCCTTTTTGAAAATAAATGGAAAGACCGTCTGTACAAAATCCCTTTTGCTACGTATGCCCTGGAGGACTATGATATTGAAAATCCGGACTTTGACAAGTTCCCGGCACTGAAAGGCGTTAAAGGTATTGAAGCCTATCTCGAACATGGGGATACGCTGTTTATGCCTACCGGTTACTGGCACTGGATGAAATACCTGGACGGCTCTTTCTCTATCAGCCTCAGAGCCTGGGATAAATCATGGGCTGTAAAAATAAACAGCCTTTATAACCTGACCATTCAACGTAAGTTCGACAACTTTATGAAATCAAATTTCAGGGCACAGTATATGTCCTGGAAGGAAAAACTGGCTGTTAAACGCGCAAATAAAGCATTAGCGAAACATCGGCCTCAATAGTAATGTTATAGCTGATCACATCTGCCGGGCCCAATATTTTGTAAATAAGCAATAAATATTTTACACTTTTGTTGGCTAACAAGATGAACATACCTTTATGAGCTTTATACTAAAGCCGGTAGATACCGTTGAGAACATCAGTCCTGCAGACTTTAAAAAGAACTATTTAGACCGCAGAAGGCCATTAGTCATCAAAGGCCTGACAAAAACATGGCCTGCCCGCGAAAAATGGACCACTGAATATCTGAAAGAAATTGGCGGACAGCTGGAAGTACCCTTGTACGACAATGCAAAGGCAGACCCCTCCAAACCTATTAATTCTGCCGTTACACACATGCGCCTGGGTGAATACCTCGACCTGATTAAAACCCAGCCGACAGAGCTCCGGATATTTTTCTTTAACCTTTTTAAACACGTCACAATCTGATCAACGACATTGTATTGCCAAAAGATCTCATGGGTGGATTTATAGAGAGCATGCCGGCAATGTTTTTCGGAGGTTCCAACTCCGTTACCTTTCTGCATTATGATATAGACCTGCCTCACCTTTTCCATACCCATTTTGGTGGCAGAAAACATATCATCCTCTTCGATAACAAATGGAAAGAACGCTTGTACTGTATTCCAAATGCTACGTATGCGCTTGAAGATTATGATGTATCAAATCCTGACTTTGAAAAATTCCCTGCTTTAAAAGGTGTGGAAGGCTATGAAGTCTTCCTTGAACATGGTGACACTCTTTTTATGCCCACAGGCATGTGGCACTGGATGAAATACCTGGATGGCTCGTTCTCCTTAAGCTTACGCGCCTGGGATGCTTCTCTGCTGAGAAAAACACAAAGCATCTTTAATCTGGCTGTAAAAGGAGGCCTTGATAGTCTTTTAAAAATGTGGCTTAAAGCACCATATGCTAAATTCAGAGAAAAACTAGCCATTAAACGAGCCGAAGCAGCACTAGCCAAAGGACGCCCAACCCGGTAAATAATTTATACTTGTATTTTTACAAGTAAGTAACACTATTCAGTCCGTAAAATTTTATCTTCGGTATATCGTTAAGACTAATAACATGAGGGGATTCCAATTTTCAAAATACCAGCCAGACGAATTGCCTAAGGGTGGGTTCGATGAAATGCTGAATATGTTTACACAGTTATTAAATTATACTGCCGGGGATGCCGGAGAAACCCTGGCATGGATGAACGAGCTCGATAAACAATATAAATTCACTACCGGCGAATATGGTATGGGCGATTTTATTGACGAGCTTAAAGAGAAAGGTTATATTAAAGAAAATAAAGATAATGGGGGGGTAGATATTACCTCCAAAACTGAACAAACCATCCGTAAGTCGGCCCTTGAAGAAATCTTTGGCAAGCTTAAAAAAGCGGGTAAAGGCAATCATAACAGCAATATTTCCGGAATCGGAGAAGAGAAAAATGCCGACCGCCGCGAGTACACTTTTGGCGACAGCCTGGATCAGATTGATATGACCGCATCTATACAGAATGCACAGATTAACCATGGTATAGGAAACTTTACACTGACGGAGCGCGATCTGGAGGTGGAAGAAAAGGACTACAAAACACTGACTTCCACGGTCCTGATGATCGACATCTCTCATTCTATGATCTTGTATGGAGAGGATCGTATTACTCCTGCAAAGAAAGTGGCTATGGCCCTTGCAGAACTCATCAGCACACGTTACCCTAAAGACACGTTAGATATCGTTGCCTTTGGCAATGATGCCTACCCGATTACAGTGAAAGATCTTCCTTATCTGCAGGTAGGGCCATACCATACCAATACGCTGGCAGGACTGGAGCTTGCAGCAGATTTACTACGCCGCCGCAAGACGCATAACAAGCAGATTTTCATGATCACCGACGGAAAGCCTACCTGCCTGAAAGAAAATGGGCGTTATTACAAAAACAGTATGGGGCTGGACAGAAAAGTGATCAACAAAACACTGAATATGGCGGCGCAATGTAAACGCCTTAATATTCCTATTACTACATTTATGATTGCCCAGGATCCATATTTACAGCAGTTTGTCAGGGATTTTACCAGAACAAACGGTGGAAGGGCATTTTATAGCTCTCTGACAGGCCTGGGAGAATATATCTTTGAAGATTACATTAAAAACAGAAGAAAAACAGTTCGCTAGTCCGGACACATGAATCATATGGAGCACAATCTCATTCAAACTCTTGGCCAGTTAAAAGCCTCAAACTATATTTCACTTTCTGTAAAAGACGAATTACGCAAAAATCTTATTCAGCAACTGCAAAATAAAGATGCGGGCTTCGAAGGTATTCTGGGATATGACGACACTGTTATCCCAGAACTGCAGACAGCAATTTTATCGAGACATAATATTCTGCTGCTCGGCTTACGCGGACAGGCTAAAACACGTATCGCCAGGTTAATGGTAAACTTGCTTGATGAATACATTCCTTACGTAACAGGTAGTGAGATCTTCGACGACCCGCTGAACCCGATATCGTGGTATGCCCACCGTGAAATTGAAATCCATGGCGATAATACATCTATCAGCTGGCAGCACCGCTCGGACCGCTATACCGAAAAACTGGCTACGCCGGATGTAACTGTAGCTGATTTAATTGGTGATGTTGACCCTATCAAAGCAGCGACATTAAAGCTTACTTACAATGATGAAAGGGTAATACATTTCGGACTGATTCCCAGAGCTCACCGCAGTATTTTCGTAATTAATGAACTGCCCGACTTACAGGCACGTATCCAGGTAGCTTTATTTAATATGCTGCAGGAGAAAGATATTCAGATCAGAGGGTTTAAGCTACGCCTTCCGCTGGATGTACAGTTTGTATTTACCGCCAACCCGGAAGATTATACAAACAGGGGCTCTATTGTTACTCCGCTAAAAGACAGGATTGAAAGCCAGATCCTTACCCACTATCCAAAGACAATTGCCATTTCCAGAAAGATAACTTTCCAGGAAGCCAAAATAACAGAATCACAAAAAGCGACTATTGAAGCGGATGGACTGGTAAAAGACTTAATAGAACAGGTGGCCTTTGAAGCGCGCAAGAGCGAATTCATTGACCAGAAATCGGGTGTTTCTGCAAGGCTGACGATCTCTGCCTATGAAAACCTGATCAGCTCTGCTGAACGAAGAATGCTCATCAACAGAGAGAAAAGCACATTCGTCAGACTCTCCGACCTTACCGGCATTATTCCGGCAGTAACAGGAAAAATAGAGCTTGTTTATGAAGGAGAATTGGAAGGGCCGGCCAAAGTGGCTAATACATTGATCGGCAAAGCGATAAAAACACTTTTCAGCCGCTTTTTCCCTGATCCGGAAAAGGCTAAAAAAAGTAAAACCGCCAGCCCTTATGAAAAAATACTGGACTGGTTCGCTGAAGATCACCACCTTGATATCCCGGATAGCTTAACCGCTGCACAATATAAAAAAGAACTGATGCAGGTAGACGGACTGAACGATCTTGTCAAAAAGTTCCACCCTAAACTAAGTGCAAACCAGACGCTGCTGTTGATGGAATTTGCTTTACACGGACTGGCAGAATACTCTCAGCTGAACAAGAAATATCTCGACGGCGGTTTCGGCTTCTCGGATATGTTCGATAGCCTTTTCAATACTGATGATGAGGAAGATGAGGAAGATGATGAACAGACGGATTTCCGCTAGTTTAATATATAATTTTAATATCAATTAATGGGACGACTACCCTTTCTTATTGCAGGATGTGCTTTAATTGTTGCATTTGATTATTACTGCTTAACAGCCTTACTGGCCGTTTTTAAAACCTGGAGCGACAAAGCTAAACAAAGGTTTTCTATCATTTACTGGACAATCAGCCTGTTGCTGATCGCCGGTATATTTGCTGGTATATTTGTTAATATTTTCCTCTCCCTGCGCGCTGTTATCCTGGTGGCATTTTTCCTCCTTACGGGATGTAAAATGGTGATGCTGCCTTTTTTATTGGTAGACGACCTGCGCAGATTGCTGATCAGGATCTTTAGGAAACCTGAAACTGCAACAGCAGGTACTGATGAAAAACCTCATACTTCAGCAGAACCGATCAGCAGGTCTGCATTTATTGTGAAAGCCGGACTTGTTGCAGCGGCTGTACCGCTCACCTCTCTGACCTGGGGCATTACTTCCGGTGCTTACGATTACCAGGTAAGGAGAAAAACATTGATATTGCCCAACCTCCCTGCTGCATTTGACGGGATTACGATGGGACAGATTTCTGATATACATTCAGGTAGTTTTTATAACCCCAAAGCTGTTAAAGGTGGGGTAGAGCTGCTACTGGCACAAAAACCTGATTTTATCTTTTTTACTGGCGATATTGTTAACGATATGGCTACAGAAATGCGCGATTATCAGGATATATTTTCAAAGGTGAAAGCACCTTTGGGGGTATTCTCCTCATTAGGAAACCATGATTATGGCGATTATCACTTCGGTAAGGAGGCTTCGCCAGCCAAAGCTAAAAACCTTAAAGACGTGATCAAAACCCATGAGCTGATGGGCTGGGACCTGTTAATGAATGAACACCGACGCCTAAAAGTAAATGGTGAGGAAATAGGTATCCTGGGCATCGAAAACTGGGGGATGGGCCGCTTTCCAAAATATGGACGCATGGATCTTGCCACAAAAAATACAGATGACCTGCCTGTTAAATTATTGCTATCTCATGATCCCTCGCATTGGCGGGCAGAGGTATTGCCTAAATACCCTCAGATAGACGCTATGTTCAGCGGGCATACGCATGGTATGCAATTTGGCGTACGTACCAAAGATTTTGAATGGAGCCCTATCCAGTATATTTATAAGGAATGGGCAGGGTTGTACCAGGAACAGCACCAACAGCTGTATGTAAATGTAGGATACGGATTTTTGGGTTATCCCGGCAGAGTAGGCATCCTGCCAGAAATCACCATATTTACGCTTAAAAGGGCTTAAGAGAGCATTAAAGGGATTTAAAAGAAAAGGAACTGTCTTTCGGCAGTTCCTTTTCTTTTAAATCAGTATTTTGTTTTCCTTAAAACAACAAACTGTATTCTTTTATATCGATGAGCTCATCCAATTATATCAGTAAGCTTATCCGGCATTAAACCTGTAACCTATTCCCCTCACTGTCTGCAGTAACTGTGGGTTATCAGGGTTAAGCTCAATCTTTTTCCTCAACCGTACTATATGCATGTCGAGTGTACGTGTATTCACATCCGAATTATACCCCCATACTTCAAGCATCAGCTCGTCGCGGTTAATGACCTTATTAGGGTTTCTAAGGAAGTATAATAGTATTCTGTTCTCTAATATCGTCAGCTCTATTTTCTTGCCGTTACGATAAAGCGTATGGATATTCGGGTGGTGCTCCATCTCGCCAAAGCGATGGATCTCAGAGCGGTCATTATTCAGCAGAAACTTCACCTTACTTTCGAGCATGGCTACGAGCACATCCATATTGAAAGGCTTTGTTACGTAATCTGATGCACCAAAGCTGTAGGCATCAATCTTATCTACATCCTGTGCCTTGGCTGTCATCATGATAATCAGGTTATCAAAGCCCTGCTTACGTACAGATTCACAAATGTCGGCCCCCTGTTTACCAGGCAGCATCCAGTCCAGCAATACTATATCCGGCTTCTCAGCAAGTATAGTCTTTTCAGCTTCTTCGCCATCCCCTGTTTCGATGATACTATACCCTTCCGACTTCAAACGGTGCACTACTAAAAACCTTAAGTTTTCATCATCCTCTACAATAAGTATTTTAATTCCTTTAGACATATCATTTAGTTATTATAAGGGAGTACGATCTTAAATTCCGTCCCTTTATTTACTTTACTTTTTACTGTTATCTCGCCCTTCATAAAATTCACCAGCTCCTTACAGAAAGCAAGCCCTAAGCCTACGCTCCCATTCTGGTTATACAGGTTCTGTATC
Organism: Sphingobacteriales bacterium; assembly: GCA_015655115.1. Taxonomy (GTDB): domain Bacteria; phylum Bacteroidota; class Bacteroidia; order Sphingobacteriales; family Sphingobacteriaceae; genus Pedobacter. Next base: position 21,451 of record JAATFQ010000175.1, on the reverse strand, counting down.
CGATAAAATTTCTTAAACACATTATTGATCTCCGATGCGGGAATACCTATCCCCTGATCAGCAAATCTAAAAATAACTTTATTCTTAATCATTCGCGCCGTAATATGAAGTTTTTTATGCTCGGCCGGCGAATATTTATAGGCATTTTCTGCCAGGTTATCAAAAAGGCTACCCAGTAATACCGGATCGGTAATAAACGTGCTGAAGCCCGACACTTCATAGGTAAATTTAAAATCGGGATGTTTGAGCTTGTGCGACTCTACGGTACTTTCAATAAAATCTTCTATATTGATCTCGTCCTGGTTGAGCTCTATTGCCTGATTTTCAATCTGCGTGAAGGCCAGCAGTTTATTCATCAGCCCATTTAGTTTATCGGCCTCTTCATCAAGTATCTTTCCATAGAGTTTTAATTCGCGCTCAGTAAGCGAACTTGCACTCTTTATATTGTTACCGGCTATTTTTATTACGCTTACAGGCGTTTTAAATTCATGGGTAAGGTTATTCACAAAATCATACTGCAGCTTAAACATCTTCTGGTTGATATTCAGATTTCTGTAAATTAAAAAAGCAACCAGCACTAAAATACTATAAAATACAAGCATGGTGATGGCTATCGGCAAAAAGTAACTCAGGATCTCTTTATCAACAAATGACTTTGCCGATATGAAATACAGCTTATATTCTGAGAAAGGACCAGGCAGCGTAATCTCCGTCGCTACATAGTCGGCCGATGTGTTGAGCGGATCGTAAGTTAAAGGCTCTATTCTTATATTTTGATATAGTAAAGGGCGCGTATTTAAAATTTTTATCTGATAAGGATCAAGCAGGAAAGAAAGCATGTCCTGCTGATAAACCGGTGAGGTGCGAAGCTGCCTCCGCAACATTTCTTTATACACTTTAAGGTCCTCTATCCTCGGTATATTCAGATACGTGATTTTGTTAGACCTGATATTGCTGAAGTTCGTAAAAAGCTCATCCTGTCCGGGAACTTTTGCTGTATCCAGCGTCTCAATATAAGAGATGAGCTTTATACCCAGCTCATTGAAGTCATCCCTCCGCTTAAACTTACGGGTATCATCTTTCGAGAAAAGCTTCACCGAGTCTAAGGGAACAAGATCCCCAAACTGATAAATATACTTAGGCCCAAAGGAAAAATGACCTGCATTCAGCCCATCTTTCACCGTTAGGTTCTTCACCTCACAGTCGTAAAAAACAACCTTAGAAACAAAAGGGTAATCATGAAGTATAGTATCTACAAATTTCGCTGTCGTCGCTGAGTCCAGATACCCATTATAATAAGAAATTTCAGGAAGTTTATTCTGGAAAAAATCATTATAAGGCTTAATACTTTCTTCCAGTACTTTTACCTTCTCGGATACGAACTCATTTTCTATAAACTTCTTGCTAAAATTATAAGCCAGAAAAAGCGAAAGGATAAAGAGCACAGAAATCAGGACAATAAATATCAGGATCAATGAAAAGTTCTTACGGTAACCACTATATCTTTCTGAAATCATAATGGCGAAGGCTATTTTTTAGATAGGTTAGCGGCCAGAAATTGCTCAAGGGCGGTATATAATTTCTGCCGGTCTTCCTCCCCCTGGGACGAAAACTCATTGTTTTCCTTCTCCAGATAAGTAACATTTACATTTCTCTTTTTCAGCTCCTTTACAAATTGTATAGCCTCCCCTGCATTACTACGCGGATCTTTAGGACTCTGTGCTATAAAAACAGGCACACTAAACTTATAGGCATGAAATACAGGCGATGCCTGACGCATATATTCTACTTGTGTAACCGGATTACCAATGATCTCGTAATACATCTGCAGATTAGTTTTTAAAAATGGAGGAATAGACTTTAAGTAGCTGAATAAATTGATTACCCCAGAATTAGAACCACCACAGGTATACATTCCGGGACTCGAATATAAGCTATTCAAAGCAATATAGCCCCCAAATCCTGTTCCATATATCGCTATCTTTTTAGGATTAGCTACTTTTCTTGCGATAAGCCACTTTACACCATCGTCAATGTCATCCTGTATTTTCCCTCCCCACTCTCTAAAGCCTGCAGCCATGAAAGATTTGCCATAACCGGAAGAGCCCCTATAATTCATCTGGAATACCGCATACCCTCTGTTCGCCAGAAACTGAACTTCGGCATTATAACCCCATGAATTTCTGCTGCCAGGACCGTTGTGCGGCAAAACAATTACTGGCAGGTTTTCCGGAGATTTATTGAGCGGCAGCGTCAGGTATCCATGGATCGCCAGGCCATCCCTGGAAGTGTAAGTGATGGGTTTCATACTGCTCATTTCCGATTCTTTAATCGATGGATTAAAATCACTCAGCTTCTTCAGCAGTCCCTTCGCCGCAAAATAAATATAATACGAACCAGGATTCCTGTCTGTAAAGGTCCTTATAATAAAAGTGCGCTCGGCCTTATCCCTGTCAATAATTCTCGACTCGGTACCAGGCAGTAACTTATCCAGCTCATTATACAATCGTTTTGTGGAGAAATCAAGATAATGTTTTTCCTTCTTCCAGGTTTCACATACCACAAAAGTCATGCTCTTCTTTGTTTTAGAATACTGTGCATCCACAACATTCAGCGTATCATTGCTAAACAATATACGGACTTCCTTCCCTGTCTTACAATTCAGTTCCACCAGGGCATTCTTATCCCTGTTTACGTTAGATACCGCATAGACATTCTCTGGCTTTGTATCTGACAGTGCAATGGGCCTGAAGGTGGTCTTAAAATTATTAGTAATTACTGGTCTGAAGGCTTCGCTCTCCTTATCCCTGTATAATAAAGTTTCATTTACACCATCACTCGCAGTAGCTAAGCGCAGCCTGCCCTGCGAATCGGTGATCCACTCTGTAATATTACCAGGATTTTTTACCGTCATTTCCATCTGCCCGGTGTTTACATTCAGCCTGTATATATCAAAAACTGTAGAGTCCCTTTTATTAGATGATAAAAGAAGGTATTTATTCTCTATTAACTGATCTTTTAAAACCTTGAGCTTACTCTTTCCATTATCGCTCAGCTTGCGCTCGTTTTTACCATCTTTATCAATCATAAAAACATCAGACTGACGCTCAGCAACAGTCTTATCTTTATAATAAATCAGCTTATCATTACTTACCCAGAAATAATAATTTATATTTTTCTCATTGAGTTGTGTTATTTGCACAGCAGCACCAGTCGACAGGTCCTCGACAAACAGATTTTGCTTTTTCCCCTCTACTTTCAGATAAGACAGCAGCTTACCATCAGGAGAAATCCCATAGGACCCTTTATCCTGCGATCTGAAAAAATCAGCTACAGGAATAACTCTCACCTCTTGTCCATGCCGGCATGCAGCAGACAAAAGGGTAAGAACAATCAATATATAAGTTTTAGCTCCGGTCATAATGAATATAGCCTGCAAAAATACATAACACCTCTTGCCTAAAAGGATTATACACCAACATTGTTACCTTACCAGGATACTGGCAAAGCCGTATCAAAATAGTTATATCTCTCCGGTCCCGAAAGCATTGATGGTAACAATTAAAATACGCACAATTATAAATGTTTATTAATTTAGTAGCAGAAAGCAATTTACATCCTATGAAGAAATTATTTCTGATCATCTTCTTCTTTTCTCTGTCTCCCTTATTGTATGCTCAGGATAATCAGGACAATGCGCTGGCACTCCAGTATTACCAGGACGGTGAGTATGAAAAAGTAGCTGTAATAATGCAGAAACTTTTCCTAAAAACAAAAGACGAAGGCTATTTTGACTTGTATTTCAGAGCCCTCCTTAAGTCTAAACAATATCAGGAAGCAGAAAAAGTAGTTAAAAAATTAATCAGGCAGAACCCTGACCTGTTAAAATATCACATTGCCCTGGGCAGAATTTACAAAGAAAGCGGGCAGCAGGCAAACGCTGTAAAAACATATAGCCAGATCATTGAACATCTCCCTAAAGACGAATTCGGCATCAGGGAACTTGCAAACAATTTTTACCAGGCAGAAGAATATGATTTTGCCATTCAAGCCTTTCTGCAAGGACGGAAAATCCTCGGCAATGATCAGCTTTTTACGTTCGAACTGCTCAGTGTCTACCGGTTTAAGAAAGACAAATTGAACCTGATTGATGAATACCTGCATGCCCTATCCACGATGCCACAGCTCATTCAGCAGGCACAAATGGTATTCTCCGCCATGTTTGATGGCAATTCTGACTACCTGCTGCTGCAAAGTGCCATATTTAGGAAAATACAAAAAGAACCCCAAAATGAGTCCTTTGTAAAACTCCTCATCTGGCAATACCTGCAACAGGAAGAATATGAGCAGGCATTGCGGCAGCTGATAGCGCAAGACAAAAGGACTAAAGATGACGGTGCACTTCTTTTTGAAAATGCACAGCTCTTTGTGGACGGAGAAGCTTATGACACTGCTATTAAGGCTTACACTTATTTAATGTCTAAAGGGAAAGACAACCAATATTACCTCCCTTCAAAACTCGCCATTACAGATGCCCGCTATCAGCAGCTATTACAGGGAAACTCGCCAGCCATTGAGATTATAGCGCTCTCCGATGCATACCAGGCTATTTTAGATGAGTATGGGCAAAATGCAAAAACACGCTTCGCCCTGCAGAAAATGGCTTATATACAGGCCTATTATTTGCATAACCTCAGCAAAGCTGAAGAAGCATTGGAAACAGCTATAAAAATCCCGGGTTTGCAAAGCACACAACAGGGAGAACTCAAACTGGCCCTGGGCGACATCTATGTGCTCAACCAGGAACCATGGGAAGCTATTCTTGTTTATGAGCAAGTAGCCAAAGAGTGCGAAAACCAGCATATTGGCGATGAAGCCAGGTTCCGCTCTGCACGACTTTCTTTTTATCAGGGTAACTTTAATTACGCGAAATCTCAGGCCGACGTGCTTAAAGCATCAACAGCCCAGCTGATTGCAAATGATGCTATGGAACTTAGCCTGCTGCTTTCAGATCACCTGGAAACCGGCTCAGATACACTTGCACTAAAAAGATATGCCACAGCAGAACTGATGCAGTTTAAAAACCTGCCAGACCAGGCTCTCTTACAGCTGGACAGTATTGCCCTTGTGTATCCTCAGAATAATCTGGCCGATGAGATCCTGATGTCGAAGTCACGCATCTATATCAAAAATAAAGAATTCGCTTCTGCTGCCAGGCTACTGAAGGCGCTTATCGACCATCCTCAAAAAAACAGGCTGACAGATGACGCATTATTTACCCTTGCCAGCCTGTATGAAGATCAGCTGAAGGAACCCGGACAGGCTAGCCTGCTATATCAGCGGTTAATTACAGACTTTCCGGGAAGCATGTATGTTGCTGCAGCACGAAAGCATTTTCGGAAACTTCGTGGCGATAATATTGGTACATAGTTTCTATCTTTGCCGGATGTTATTATACAATGTAACCTTTATTATTGAAGATAGCGCTGAAACAGCGTGGCTGCAATGGATGCAGGGAGAGCATATCCCAAAAGTCCTGGATACCGGATTGTTCGTATCCAACAGATTGCTCAAAGTATTAGACTCGCCAAATGAAGGTGTAACGTATTGTTCTCAATATGTTGCCCAGACTCTTGAGGATTATGACGCTTACCAGTTAAATCATGCTCCTTTTCTTCAGGAAGAGTTAAATATCCTGTTTAAAGATAAATTTGTTGCTTTCAGGACTCTAATGGAATACATCGACTAGCTATATGAATATTATACAAACACCTATTGCCGATCTTTTAGTGATCGAACCTAAAGTATGGAAAGATAACAGAGGTTATTTTTATGAAAGCTTCAGTGCCAGGACCCTTGCTGAAGCAGGTGTCAGGGAAGCTTTTGTCCAGGACAACCAATCTTTCTCACAAAAGGGCACACTTCGCGGATTACACGCCCAGAAAGCTCCTTTTGCACAGGGTAAACTGGTACGGGTGATCCAGGGAAAAGTACTTGACGTAGCTGTAGATGTGAGAAAGGATTCTGCTACCTATGGACAGCATTTCAGTATTGAACTTAGTGGAGATAATCACAGGCAATTATGGGTACCACCAGGTTTTCTCCATGGCTTTTTAACCCTTGAGGATGATACGATCTTCACTTATAAAGTTACCAACTACTACGATAAGGAATCTGAAGTGGGTGTAATATGGAATGATAGCGACCTTAACATCAACTGGACTGAAGAGCTTACTGAAGCAAATCTTCTTCTTTCTGATAAAGATCTTATCCTTCCTGCTTTTAAAAACTTCATAAGCCCCTTTTAAGCTGTAATCAAACACTAACTTAAACAGTAGGGATTGGATAAGAGCAGGGGCGGTTGTGGATAGCCTGAATACCCTCCAGACTCATTATATTTCCGATGCTCAAAAATATTCTCATCAAAAAGGCACCCTGAAACCAGAGTGCCTTTTTAATATTTTAACTAACTGAAGAAGCTGTACCAAAAGATAGCCCGCGACTTAAATGATACTTACTGCTTGATTAAATCGTACAATTCATCCAGTTTAGGCGACAATACGATCTCTATCCTCCGGTTTCTGCTACGGCCTTCGGCAGTAGTATTGGCCCCTAAAGGCTGAAATTCGCCCTTTCCTGTTGCAGTCATCCTCACACCAGGTACCTTCTCTACCTCCGTAAGGTATCTTACTACTGATGTAGAACGCAATACACTTAAATCCCAGTTATCCTTAATCTGTCCCAGGTTATTGATCTTCTGCGAATCCGTATGTCCTTCTACAGCTATAATGATCTCCGGCTGCGATGTCAATACTTTTGCCAGTTGTGCCAATGCCTGTTTACCTTTTTCATCAATCACTATACTTCCAGAAGGAAACAACAATTTGTCAGTAAGGGATACATAGACTTTCCCATTTTTCATTTCTACGGTAAGGCCATTCTTGGTAAAACCTAGCAGTGCCTGCTGTAATTTCTCTTTCAGCTGGTTCGATGCTTCATCTCGCTTGCGTAACACCTCTTCCACCTCTTTCAAACGTTGCTCCCGTTTTTTAAGGTCTGCAGACAGCTTACTGATTTCTGTAGAGCTATTACTCCTTAACTTCGAATACTTACCTCCGATTTCATCATACTTTCCTTGAAGTTCATTCAGGCGGCCATATAGATTGGCCGTATCCTCTTTCAGCTTAGAGATCGTTTTGCCCATTTCCTCAGCAGTTAACTGAGATTCGCCCCAGCCTGTATTCAGCGAGTCCTGCCTTGCCAGCAAAGCTTTATATTTTTTAGGGGATAAGACTACACATGAACTAAATGCACTGGCCAATAAGCCAATTGCTAAAAAAACAGCTATTCTCTTCATAATTATTGGACTACGGCTTTTCTCAAAAACTGAACAAACGGGAAAGCACCCGCAAAAGCCTTTTTTAAATGGTTAACAATAGTTGGCTTAAACAATTCCTCATCCTTAATAGGGAAAGAGGCTATATAACTTTTAAGTTTTAGTAATTCTATTTGGGGATGCTCCGGATCATAGCCCTTAGGGGCCTTTTTAAGTGTGTCCTCTCTGCTCAGTTCAAACATATTGCTGAAACTTTTCTCTGATAAAATATCCAGGAATTCCGAGGTATTATAATCAATTTCCTCCCTGATATTTTTCAGATGAGCAGCCTCAGGCATCCAGAAACCTGCGGCAAAAAAAGAATTTCCACCAGGCTGCAAGTGCAGGTAATATTCCGGCCCCGGGTCTCCTTTAGCTTTAAAAGAGATGCCGTAATTATTTTTATATGGATCTTTATTCTTGCTGAACCTTACATCTCTGTAAATCCTCATCAGGCATTTTTTCGCCTGTGTTTCCAAAGCATATGCAGGAGCCGCTGCTGCAATCAGCGGGATAAGCACTTCAATAAAAGAAATGACATCAGCCCTGGCAGTTTCGTAACGGTCTTTATTAAGGGCAAACCATTCCCTATTGTTATTTTCAGTTACTTCTGTTAAAAAAGCAAGTGTTTCTGGTTTAATCATAGTGTATCGTAAAAAGCGTTGTAACTAATCTTGGGCGAGAGCCAGTGCAGTAAAATCACTCTCGAATATCTGTAATTAAAAGGCGCCAGCAGAAGACATCCGCCAAAAATAACAGATACATACAGCCACAGGGAGTCAAATTCCAGGTTGCCACCCGAGAATACATAGGTAGCAATCCCCACAGCGATCATCTCCATCACATTCATGGCATAGCTTACATACATAGCAGCATAGAAGTAACCAGGCTCTATCTCGTAACGTTGCCCGCAATGGCTGCAGATTTCATTAGTGCGCTGCAGGTTAAATCCGTATAAATTACCGGTAAAAATATCGCCCCTGCGGCAATGCGGGCATTTCCCATGTACAAGAGCATAAAGCTTTGTCGTTTTCTTCATACGTTGCTATGAAAAATGAGAAGAACCTGGGGAGGATTGAGAATGCAAAGCGTCCGGGTTTTCCGGAGAATATTGAGCACGTTGTGCACGTGGTGTATAGTATTTTTTATACCACAGCACACCCAAACCAGCAATGAGGATATAAGGAATTACCATCAGGTATATCACCCCCGAGTTAATCCCTTTTGCCTGTGTATTGCCGTGCTTAGTACCCTGATCTGCGCTGATAGCACACATCGCACACTGTGCAGAAACTACGGTAACGTTTGAAGCTGAGAGCATTAAAACGAAAAGAATAAAACAGACAATCTTCTTCATAGTATAAATATAGTTATAAAACGGTAAAGCCCGCATAACATTACGTCATTACAAAATCAAAATGAACAAGGCTTACCTATATCCTTATAGCTTACAGCGCACGATGGCAGAAGCAGTAAATGGATATGCGAAGGACAGCGTGCCTAAAAATTATAATAAGGCGAGATCATCAGATAGACGATAACCCCCGTAACAGCCACGTATAACCAGATCGGATAAGCCCATCTCACAATCTTGCGGTGGCGCTCAATCTGCATGCTGAAACCGCGTAAAAAGCTAATCAGGATCAATGGCAGTACTACTACTGCAAGGATGATATGTGTAATCAAAATTACAAAGTAAATTATTCTGGTGATGCCTACCGCGGCAAGCTCAGCAGCAGAAAGCACACCGTTATGATCAAGGTCTCCGTATTTAGTATCTTTCTCATAAAGGTGAAAAAGGATATAAAAAACCAGAAATAAAGCTGATAAGATAAAGGTGATTACATTGGTAACCTTATGTGCCTGGATATTTTTCCTTTTGATAAAGATTAATGAAATCACCAGCAACACAGCACATGTCGCATTAATGCCACCAATTACATGGGGTAATAAATAGATAAAAGATGGCTTATACTGCGGCGGAGGAATAACCTTTAAGATAATGACTACCAATAATACCACGGCGCTCACTATCCAGATCAGCCTTAAAAAGAATTTGTCGTTCAGTTTCATTTGTATATATATAAAAAAATAAAAGCCTAACGGCCATCATTTAAATTTCTCAGTTCCTCGGCAACAAGCACTTTAATTTCATCGTCCAGTTTAGCGAGCGACTCCTGGTTTGTTGCTTCATAGTAACCACGTATATGGCGCTGGGAGTCCAGCAGCACAAACATATTGCTATAGGTAAACTTATGCTCACCATTTACTATTTCCTGTTGGGCATCTATAAATAAGCCCTTATTTACCCAGTTATAAATAGCAGTACTATCACCTGTCAGAAGGTCCCATTTGCCAGCGCTGGCAGAAAGCTGATCAGCATACAGTTTCAATGCCACAGGTGTGTCCCTTACCGGGTCTATACTTAATCCGACAAAATGGATAAGCGGATTCTTGCCATACGTATTCACAAATACTTTCATAGCCTTATTGGCGAAGTCTACCGCATAATTATTCCCTTTAACATAGAAAAGGTCCAGCACAAGTATTTTCCCTTTGTAGGTATCCCATTTTACTGTGTCCCCCAACTGGTTAACGAATTTAAAATCAGGAAGCTGGTGATATAAAGTATCAGGAATTTTCTGTCCTCTCTTTGTATGAAAAGTAGCAGCCACTTTTTTAGGCCCGAAAAAGGGAAGAGGTTTATACCTGTTCTTGCCCTGTTCCACGAGCTCATAATATAAAAATCCCGGTACCGCTAAAATCGATACCAGGATTAATACTTTTTTTATTGAAGCTAGCTTCATGAATTAAACGTTCATATGTATGTGCAGGTAGCCGCCCTCTATCAGCATCAGCGTGATAAAGTAGATGATAAAAATAAACGCGAGTCCCAGTGATAATTGCAGGCCAACTTTTTCAAATTTCAGGTGCATAAAGAAAGCAACAATATAATATGCCTTAAGCAGCGTCAATAAGATATAAGCTATATTCCCTGCAGTATGAGGAATAAGGCCTTTAGGCAAAATTACCAGTGCAATGATAAACTCTATAACAGTTATTCCTAATAAGATAAAAAATACCTGCCATATTTTTCCTTTGCTTAAGCCGACATGCTCATCATGCCCATGCTCTCCTGTTGTGTGTGTGTTATGTTCAGACATAATAATATTTTTTTTATAGATATATTTCTTTTATCAGTTATCAGACCTTCAATTATACTAAATAGAAGAAGGTAAATACGAAGACCCAAACCAGGTCAACAAAGTGCCAGTAAAGACCTACTTTTTCTACCATCAGGTAATGGCCACGTTTCTCGAATGTCCCGTTGATGGTCATACAAAGAATGATAACATTTATAAGCACTCCGGTAAAAACGTGAAATCCGTGGAATCCGGTAATTGTAAAGAAAAGGTTAGCAAACTGTTGTGCGGCAACATCAGACACAGGACCAGTAAAGAACTGTTGTAAATGCTCAGCAGCAGGAATAGTACCCCACCAGAAACCTTCATGGTGTAAGTGTGTCCACTCAATAGCCTGACAGCCCAAAAACATAAAACCTCCAATAATGGTAGCTATCATCCAGCCAATTACTTCATTTTTAGCACGTCTGTGCCCGGCTTCAACAGCAAGGACCATCGTTACCGAACTCATGATCAGGATAAAAGTCATGATACCCACAAATACCAATGGAGCTCCGGTTTCCACTATACCAGGAATAGACTGGAATACCAAATCAGGATCTGGCCATGTGAACTTTGTGAAACGCTGCGCGCCGTAGTATACCAATAATGAAGAGAATGTAAATGCATCTGATAGCAAGAAAAACCACATCATTATTTTTCCGTATTCTACCGACCACGGAGAGCGACCTCCGCTCCATGGAGTAGTTTTTACCTGATCTAATTGTGTCAATGAATCCATTTTAAAAATTGTAATAGTTTGTTAAAAAGTCTAACTGTTCAAAAGTAAAAAAACATAAAGATATATCCACAATATATCAATAAAATGCCAGAATATTGAAGCTATTTCTATACGATATACTGCTGTTGGATGAGAAACTTTAGCATAGGCACCCCAAAGACTATTGATAATGATACAAAGTCCACCGAAAATATGCAATAAGTGCATTCCAGACACAATATATATCACAGAAATAGCCGCATTGTTGTTTACAAGCGTAGCTCCGCTTTGATATAAAGCTGTCCAGGCATCCACCTGTAAATAACCGAAAGTTGCTCCTAATATAAGTGTAAACCATAAAAGTATCTTTTGTGTCTGCACATTCTGATTACGTACAGCCTTTGCAGCAAAAAACAGACATATGCTGCTCAGCACCAGTACCAATGTGCTATATATAAACACATCAGGAAGCACTAAACCATGTCCCTTACCTTTTGATGCTGCAAACACAATATAATAACTGGTAAATCCTCCAAACATAATTGTTGAGGATACCACAAAAAGCCATAGAATAAATTTCTTAGCTTTTGAAGAACCATCAGCATCCTGAATCAGATCTTCCTGTTGTAATGTATGTACCATATAAACCTTATTTACCTATAAAATCAAATAACAAAATCAACTGTACCAGTGGGATATAAAAGAAAGAACAGAACATCACTCTGCGTGCACTTTCTATGTCCAGTTTCACCACCAATTTAAATGCCAGATATGCAAAAATCAGTCCGGCAAGTATAGAGACCCCAGCAATATAATAGCCTCCGAAACCATAAATAGTAGGCAGCAGACTCACGGCAATCAATACCAGTGTACTCACAAAAATTACGATCGCACTCCCTTTATCTCTCTTCTTTGTTGGCAAAAACCTGAAGCCCGCCAGTTTATAATCATCATCCAGTACCCATGCAATAGACCAGAAATGTGGGAACTGCCATGCAAATTGTATAAGGAACAATATAATCGCAATTTCATAGTCGATAGGAAAGAAATGACGGATATGCCCTAGCGCGGCCAAATAACCGATTAACGGCGGAAAAGCACCTGCAATAGCACCTATAAACACAGCCAGAATTGGTGCCCTACGTTTCAATGGAGTATAGATAAAGGCATATATAAAAATGGAGAACACAGACAACAAACCTGTTTCCAGGTTTAGTTTACCTAATAACCACGTACCCAACATTCCCATTACCAAACCCATCACCAGACCCTGTCCTGTAGTCATTCTCCCGGCAGCCATTGGCCGGTCCTTTGTACGCGTCATTAATTTATCAAGGTCTTTTTCAATAATCTCGTTAAAACAATTTGCTGCTGCAGTAACTAAAAACCCCCCGGCTACCAGTATCCACCAGTTGCCCCAGTCAATAGCAGGCATCTCGCCCCTGGCCACCTGCATTCTTGATCCAATCAGAAAAGTAACTGACGCTGAGAAATCCACCAGGAAAGTAAGGCGGAATTTGATGAGCTTAGATAAATCTGAGAAAAATAACTTCAATTCTAATTTGTTTTAATATTTGTATAAGTGTCAGTCCTGTATACCAGCAGGAAGAGATAAAACTGCAGCGTAAATAGAACGGTTGAGAACACTAAATGTATAACTTGTGAAAATGGTGGCAGTGCAAAGTTAGACAATATTAATCCACTTGCAATCTGTATAAGTAATACCAGTGCAATAGAATTACCTAATCTCAGCTCCGTTGCTTTGCCTCCAAATTTATCGGCCACCAGCTGATAAACAAACAGGTTAACAACAACAAGGGCCACTGCCATATCACGGTGATAAGAAAATATACTCCCTATTTTAGCTACCCAGGTATCACGCTGCCCATAAAGCAGCTGCTTTGAAACGGCATCTATAGCTTCCCTCACTTCAGTACCCAGCGTTATTTGCACAACACTAACCACTATTGCCAGTAGTATCAAAAGTTTTAACCAGAATACATTGGCAATCACAGTCGTATTCTGCTTGTACAGGTTACTGCTATAATAATACGTATAAACCAATATGGCTAGTATCACAAGGGCCAATAGCATGTGGACCGTTACTATCCATGCAAGCAGGTTTGTGGAGACCACAATCGATCCAAGCCATGCCTGGAAGAATACGACGATAAGATTGATGAAACTCAGTACAACGATCCTCTTTGCCTTTTTTCGATACACAAAGGAAAGTATCATCAGCCCCAGCAATAAAAATCCTGTAACCGCACCTGTCAGCCTGTTGATATATTCCGTCCAGGTTTTAGCGACATTAAATGTTTCAGGTACAGTAATCGTCTGATCATGCCTGATACTATCTGCCAGATTGCTCTTGCCCATCTTGTCGAGCAGCTTAGCAAAGCGCTCATTCTTGGCAATCCTGCCAGCAACATACTTCTCTTTGTAATCTTTTGGCAGCTGATCTACATCCGTCGGTGGAACATACTGATCAAAACATTTAGGCCAGTCAGGACACCCCATACCAGAACCTGTACTACGTACAACTGCTCCTGCAAGGATAAGTACCAACGTAATGATAATAGTAATAAGGTTTAACCGGATAAATCTATTCTCAGATTTGGGAACCATTGACATGTATGTAAAAAGCCATCACCAGTATACAGCTTAAAAACAGCAGGGAGATACTAATGAAAATGAGGTCAGGCTAAGTATGTACTTAGTCTGTAACCTCATTTTATATTTTAAAAATTGATATTAATGAAAGTGAACATCAGCTTTATCAGGATTATTTTTCGCATCCCATTCCCTTTGTATGCGTTCAGATTCAGCATTGCCCTCAAAATCGTGAGGCATGTTAGAGCTCATAGTCTGTGAGTAAGGGACAGTCTGAGGAATATAATCCTCTTCAGCACCTGGCTTACTGTAGTCATATGGCCAACGGTATACTGTTGGGATCTCTCCCGGCCAGTTACCATGGATATGCTCAACAGGGGTAGTCCATTCTAAAGTATTTGCTTCCCAAGGATTCTGAGTAGCTTTTTTACCGAAGAATATAGAATAGAAGAAGTTAAACAGGAAGGCAACCTGTGCTAAAGCAGCAACGATGGCAGACCAGGTAACGAATATATTCACAGTAACCCATTTCTGCATAAACTCAAACTCGGTGAATGCATAATAACGGCGTGGCACACCATCTAAACCTAAGAAGTGTAGCGGGAAGAATACCAGGTAAGCACAAATGAAAGTAACCCAGAAGTGCAGGTAACCCAGTTTAGCATTCATCATTCTTCCGAACATTTTAGGATACCAGTGATAAACACCTGCCAGCATACCGAAAATAGCTGCAGATCCCATCACCAGGTGGAAGTGGGCAACAACAAAGTAAGTATCATGTAAGTTGATATCCAGTGATGCATTACCTAAAAATATACCGGTTAAACCACCAGAGATAAAAAAGGAAACCATACCGATAGCACACAACATAGCAGGTGTAAACCTGATATTACCGCGCCACAGCGTAGCCAGATAATTGAAAGTCTTTACAGCAGAAGGTACAGCAATGATCAGCGTCGTGATCATAAATACCCCCCCCAGCAACGGGTTCATTCCCGTTACAAACATATGGTGACCCCATACAATAAATGATAAAATAGTAATACCAATCAATGAATAAACCATCGCATGGTAGCCGAAAATAGGTTTTCTTGAATTTACCGAAATCACCTCAGAAGAGATACCCAAAGCAGGCATGATTACAATATATACCTCAGGGTGACCTAAGAACCAGAATAAATGCTGCCATAAGATTGGAGAACCACCCTGATTAGGCAATACCTGCGTACCCATAACAATATCAGACAAGTAGAAACTTGTACCGAAACTACGGTCAAAGATCAGCAGTACCACACCAGCCACCAATACAGGGAAAGATAAGATACCCAATATAGCAGTAAGGAAGAAAGCCCAGATTGTTAAAGGCATTTTCCAGAGGTCCATCCCTTTAGTACGCATGTTCAGCACTGTACTCACATAATTGATACCACCCATTAACTGTGAGGCCACAAAGATGAACATACTTGCTAACCACAACGTCATCCCTAATCCTGAACCGGGAATAGCTTTAGGCAATGCAGATAAAGGCGGATATACCGTCCAACCTGCACTTGCAGGCCCTGTTTCAATAAAGAATGAAGCCATCATGATCACACATGCAGTAAAGAAAAACCAGTACGACAGCATATTCATAAATGGCGATGCCATATCCCTTACCCCCAATTGCAGAGGGATCAGTAAATTACTGAAAGTACCACTCAGTCCTGCCGTCAGTACAAAGAACACCATTATGGTACCATGTATAGTAACCAGTGCGAGGTAAAAGTCAGGTTTAATCCTTCCGCCTTCAGCCCATTTCCCTAAAAACGTCTCCAGGAAAGGAAAGCTTTTATCTGGCCATGCCAGTTGGATACGGAATAAGATGGACAATCCCATTGCAATAACAGCCATAACGATACCAGTTATCAAAAACTGTTTAGCGATCATTTTGTGATCCTGGCTAAATACGTATTTAGTTATAAAAGATTGTTTGTGATGACCATGGTCGTGACCGTCATGGTGATCGTTGTTATGTGTATCGTTTAATGTTATAGTTGACATAATGCGCTATTCCAGTATAATTATTTTTTTAAAGCCGGTTTGTTCATTGCTACAGCAGCAGAATCTTTCGCAGGTTTTGCGGTGCTATCAGCTGGTGCCGATGCCGCAGGTGCTGCTGCTTCTGGTACTATTGGTAAATTAAATGCCTTTCTCAAATCATTGTTGATAATCTTAGGTTGTTTAATTACCCAGGCATCATACTCAGCCTGAGAAACCACTCTAACCACCTTTTGCATGTTGTAGTGACCAGATCCGCAAATTTTTGAACAGTAAAAAAGGAATTTAAAGGCTGGGTCATTTACTTTAGTCTGCATATCTGCAGTAGTAATTGTAGGTGTAAATTCAAAATATGAAGTCATACCCGGAACTGTATTCAGCTGGATCCTGAAATGTGGCATATAGAAACTGTGCAGCACATCTTTACTCGTTAAGATCAGTCTCACCGGCTTATTTACAGGGATCACCAGCTCATCAGCAGTTTGATCATCAAGGTTGTTTTTATCCTTGAAATCCATTCCTAAGGCATTGACACCAGTAATCAATTTATAGTTTTTCAAACCTACCACTCCATCAGCTCCAGGATAACGGATTGTCCACGCAAACTGCTGAGAAGTAATTTCGATACTCAAAGGTTTATGATTAGGGTCTTCAATTTTAAAGAAGATAGATCTCCAGGTAAGGAACCCCATCAGTACCAATACGGTAAGCACTAAAGCAGGAACAATAGTCCAGATACGCTCTAACGCATTATTATGAGGGTAGTAATATGCTTTTCTTTTTCCTGAGTGCTTATAAAAATAAGAAAACGAGAACAATACAATATGTGTACCGATGAATACTATCGTAGTCAGGATCAGCGTGATATTGAACATCTGGTCAATTTTCTGACCATGTTCAGACGCTGCATCCGGCAGTATCATATGTCCGTGGACAGTATATTCAAAATAAACACCGTACAATCCAACGATTAAGAAAAGTACAAAAAGTACACCATTAACAGTATCCCAGTTAATACCAGCGGATTTTTCCTGGGCTTCACGTGTCAATTCATACACCCTCATTGCTTTTCCTACTATTGCTATAAATAAGCATAGCAGTAAAAATAACATGGCATAAAATGCTATCGATTTATAAATCGGAAACATATCAACAGGTTTTGCGACAGCCGCAGTGGCAGCACCCGCGGCAGCTTCTTGTGCAAATGCGCTGGTATTTGCAAACACAGTAACAATTACTGCCAGGGCCGCTATCGTCTTATTGCTTATAAATTTTCTTAAACTCATTTTCTTAAAAGTAGTACGATGTACTTCTACTATATTAATTGATAAACCCTCTATTCCCAAAACTACAAATGATGATTCAAACTCTCTGATAAAAGAGGGTGATTCTTTGCAATTAATGGTTTCTTACTCAATGCAGTCAATACTGTAAATGTAAACAACCCTACAAAACCTATAGCTGTTCCAATTTCAGGAATACCAAATCCGTTTGTACCGTCATTTACAGCACCTGGCATAATCATCTGGTAATAATCTACCCAGTGACCGCACAATACTACTATCGATACAGCCAGCAGGATATTTTCCTGTCTTTTATTATCACGGTCCATCAATAACAATACCGGAGATAAGAAGTTCAGTACTAAATTGAGGAAGAACCACAATTTATAGAACTCGAACCTTTTATAAAAATATACAGTTTCTTCAGGCATGTTGGCATAATAGATCAGCATAAATTGTGCAAACCATACATAAGTCCAGAATATAGAGAAACCAAATATGAATTGTCCCAGGTTATGGAGGTGGCTATTGTTTACCCATTGCATGTATCCCGCTTTTCTTAAAAGGATGATAATGATTGCCATCGTAGCCAGGCTGCTCACCCACATTGCTGCGAAATTATACCAGCCGAACATAGTAGAGAACCAGTGCGCTTCTAACGACATCACTGTATCAAACGCAAATATGGGCGTAGTGAAACCATAGATCACTAAAAATATACATGAATATTTAAAGCTCTTCGTATAAGAGTTTAAACCACCTTCTAAATCTTCATTATTTGATAACTTAGAAAGCAATAAAGCGAAAAAGCAATATATCCCTAAGAAAATCACCTGGCGCCCCATAAAGAAAGGAACGTTCAGAAAGGCAGATTTACCGTCGATCAGTTTATCATAGTTTGGCGAATTAGGATCAGTCAGTCCTTCGGCATGCCAGTGGTGGTAAAGATTATGCGTAGCTAAGCCTGCACCGATAACGGCAATCAGGATGACTACTGCAATAGGCAGCGTTTTAGCCATTGCCTGTGGTACACGAAGTATAGAAGCAGACCATCCGGCCTGTGCTACAAATTGAACAGCCAAGAAGAAAACGCCCGACATACATACACAGGCAAAATAATATGCCATCAGTAACAGGTTGGCAAAAGTCCGCTCATGAAGTTCATGATCAGTAAAACCATAAGCAACACTAGCAATACCGATTACGATAGCTATGATACTTAAAGTTTTCGCCTTTCCTGTAAACTCAAACTGCTCAGTTAAATTATAATTGTGAGTTCCCATTTATATCTGCTTTTCTATTGTATTTGTTGTAATTGTTGAACATACATCACCACTTTCCATCTTTGATCAGGAGTAAGTTGTGAAGCGTGCGACCCCATGTTATTTAAACCGTACATAATGGTATGGTAGATCTTACCTTCCGATAAGTCTTTCATTAAACCACCACGTGACGATGCTGCATCCCCATGATAAGCAGGAACACCTGTAAACTTTTCAATCTGAACCAGGTGGCCTTTACCGTCACCTTTATCACCATGACAAGGGCTACAGAAAACAGTAAAATAATGTTTACCTGATAACATATTCTGAGGCGTTTTAGCCAGAGGGTTTTTTAAACTAACTCCCGCAGCTTCATAACCTTCTTTAGTATTTGCATACTCATACTTTACAAAACCTACCGGACTGGTATTCGCCGGAGGCGTCTGTGCAGTCTGTCCATTTGCAAAATTCTTGTTTGCCTGATCTGGATTATAAGCAATAGGATCATACATATTACGTGCATACTCTAAACCTGTGCTCTCTTTATTCCTACATGCTGACAGCGATGCAACAGCGGCAAGAACAACAAATGAGGCTGCAACTATTTTATTCTTATTCATAGCTAATATACTTCCTTTCATTGTGCTTTACTTCAATAGCACCAGCTTCTAATAACAAACCATCAATTTTACTGTGGTCCACATTCTCCTGTGCATCAACAGCGATAACAAATCTATCATCTGTAGCCCTTAAGTCCATCACCCTCGGCGCTCTTCCAGGGAAGAGGTGAGACGATGCATAATAAGAACCTACCAAACCAAATGCAGTAAACAAGATGGTCAGCTCAAACATAATCGGAATAAAATCCGGTAATGCAAATGCAGGCTTACCACCAATATTATTTCTCCAGTCTACAACTGAAGTCAGGTATATCAATGCGAACGCCGATACTGTACCTGTAATCCCGCAGAAAAATGCCAGGATATCCAGTCTTGATCTCTTAATCCCTAATTTGGCTTCGATGCCGTGTATAGGCATAGGCGTATAAACATCATGGATCTTAATGTTGTTCTCCTGTAACTTTTCAATGCCATGCATCATTTCGTCCGGATCGCCAAAACTGCCTAAAATATATTTGATATTACTCATTGTTATATTTTTGCGTATTCTTCTTGTTTAACACTATCAAATTTCTCTAAAGACTCTACGTATTCTTTTACGTAAACTTTATCAAGGTGGCCGTCTTTAATCTGTGCCATCTTAGCCTGCTCGCTGGATGTTTTAAGCAATAGTTTCACCTCTGCAATAGCAATAGAAGGCAGAACCCTTAAGAACAACAGGAATAAAGTAAAGAATACACCGATAGAGCCTACAAAGACACTCACATCTACCCACGTAGGATAGAACATCGCCCAGCTCGAAGGAAGGTAATCACGGTGCAATGAAGTCACAATAATTACAAAACGCTCAAACCACATACCTATATTCACTACAATAGATAAGATCCATGTTGCAGGAATGCTCAGACGGATTTTCTTAAACCAAAGCAACTGTGGAGAAATTACGTTACATGTCATCATCATCCAGTATGCCCACCAGTATGGACCGGTAGATCTGTTGATAAATGCATATTGTTCATATTCGGAACCCGAATACCAGGCGATGAAAAACTCAGTGATATAAGCCACACCAACAATAGATCCCGTTAAGATGATGATCTTATTCATCGACTCAATGTGGAACATAGTGATATAGTTTTCCAGTCCCAATACCTTACGTGCAACCAGCAACAAGGTCAGTACCATTGCAAAACCAGAGAAAATCGCTCCGGCAACAAAATAAGGAGGGAAAATTGTAGTGTGCCATCCCGGGATAACCGAAGTTGCAAAGTCCATTGATACAATTGTGTGTACCGAAAGTACCAGTGGTGTAGAGATACCAGCAAGGATCAGGGACACTGTCTCAAATCGTTGCCATGTTTTAACGTTACCACTCCATCCGAAAGAGAAGATAGTATAGATCTTGCGGCGTAAGCCTGTAGCACGGTCACGGATGGTAGCAATATCTGGTAATAAACCTGTATACCAGAATAATAAGGATACAGAGAAGTAAGTAGAGATTGCAAACATATCCCAAACCAGGGGCGAGTTAAAGTTCACCCATAATGATCCGAACTGATTGGGCAATGGCAATACCCAGTAAGCTAACCATGGGCGCCCCATGTGGGATACTACATATGTGGCGGCACAGATAACGGCGAAGATCGTCATCGCCTCTGCAGACCTGTTAATGGAATTTCTCCAGTTCTGGCGGAAGAGCAGGAGTACTGCTGAAATCAACGTTCCGGCGTGACCGATACCTACCCACCATACGAAGCCGGTAATGTCCCATGCCCATCCTACTGTTTTGTTCAGCCCCCACGATCCGATACCGAACCAGAAAGTATAACTCACAGCAACAAGCCATAAGGTAGCCCCGCAAAGGGCAGCTATAAAACCTATCCACCATGCCCTGTTAGGCTTGTTCTCAACCGGCATTAAAATATCATCCGTAATTTTTGCATACGTGATATCACTGCCTGTGATTAGTGGTTCTCTTAATATTGATTCGTTATGTCCTGACATAATGTAATTTTCTTTATTATCAGCTTACGCTACTACTGTTGGTAATGAATCTGTGTTTCTAATTTTAGTCATGTAACCTATACCTGGCTGAGTATTGATTTCTTCAAGTACATAGTAAGTACGCTCACTACGCAATGCTTTCGATACTTCAGAGTTAGGATCATTGCCGTCGCCAAATATAATTGCATTAGCCGAACAAGCTTCCTGACATGCCATTTTAATATCTCCGTCTTTCAATGGGCGTTTCTCCATTTTAGCAGTTAACTTACCTGCCTGAATACGCTGGATACACATTGAGCATTTCTCCATTACCCCTCTTGAACGTGTAGTTACATCTGGATTAAGTACCAGCTG
>JAATFQ010000002.1 GCA_015655115.1 Sphingobacteriales bacterium | reverse complement strand
TTGGCACGGTGAGGAGCGACAAATATAGGAGATCAAAAATAATCTACCAAAAAGATAGACATTAAATTTTTAATCCTTTTTAAGGATATTAAAATAACAAAAGAAAAATAACCAACAATCAGAAAGTTTACCGGTACATCACGTTTGCCGGAGAACGCTGATGGAGGATCTCATTTGCCATAAATTTCATGTATGGCCCAATATGCCTAAAAAACAACTTATAGCCTTCGCATAAATAATTCAGGTTGTTCTTTCCATTTATACCTTTTAAGACACGGTTCTTCGGACATTCTCCACGGCAATAGTTATACACATTACAGCGGTGGCACTCTTCAGGAAGGTCATCAAATTTTTCATCCCCGAACCTTTTCTGAGAAGACATCTCCAGCATATTTTTAAAAGAAGCATGGTGGATATTCCCGAGTTTATGTGCTATATCTACAAAATGATCACAGGAAAAAACATCACCGTTATGCTCTATAGCGATACAGTTGCCGCATTGCCCATTAAAGAGGCAAACGCCAGCTGGCACCCCTATTTCATTAGCCAGGGCCGCATCAAACGTCTGTACGAAATATTTTCCCACATCCCGTTTCACCCACTCATCAAATACGGCGGTCAGAAATTGACCAAATTTCACCGCTGGTACACTCCATGAATTGAGGGGATATACCAGCGGAATAAATTGAATGAACCCTGAACCTTCTTCTTTCAGGAAGTTATACAGCGGCACAGGGTTTTCCACATTCAGACTGTTGATAACTGTCAGGGTATTGAATTCAACACCGTGTTTTTTCAGTAGCTTCATCCCGTGCATTACTTTTTTAAAAGAGCCTTTCCCTCCTTTATCCAAACGGTAACGATCATGCACCTCTTCAGGACCATCGATAGATATTCCAATCAAAAAGTTATTGTCCTTAAAAAACTGGCACCAGGCATCGGTCAGCAAAGTACCATTAGTTTGCAGGGAGTTCATGATTTCTTTTCCCTGGCCATATTTTCGCTGAAGGCTGAGTGCCGTTTTATAATAATCTATCCCCAGGAGCGTAGGCTCTCCACCCTGCCAGACAAAATTGACCTGTTTGCCGGGTTGCTCATGAATATACTTCCTGGTGAAAATTTCAAGCGTTGAAGTATCCATAGCAAAACTCTTACTATCGCAAAACAGCGCTTCCTTTTCAAGATAATAACAGTAGCTACAATTCAAATTACACAGCGGCCCTGTCGGATTGGCAAGGACATTGAATCCAGGAATTAGATGAGTATCCATTTGTCAGCAGTTTAAGAAATCCAAATTACTAACATCTCTATGACAGCTACAATGACGAAGGTTACAGATTATAAAGACTAAGCAAGTATTTACAATGCAAATGTAGAGTTGCCATGTTAAATGAAAATTTAAAAAGGTTTTATATCACCGCTTTTAAGATTGAGTACCACAGGAATTCTTGTTCTGGCTTTCGCAGAATTCTGGATAACCAAAGACCAATAGTTAACTTAAAAGAATTACTATTTTAACTATAGATTAGTATAAATCTGACACTCGTTGATCCCTGTATACTGTCCGGACCATTGTCTGATACTGGTTTGACAGAGTCCAACTTTATACGGTAATGAGTCCAAGTCGAGTCCAACTCAACTAGCTAGTTGAAAACACTTGGACTCAGGTTGCTCTCAACCCGCTTTCGGGATGCAATCAACCCGACGATGGTGCGGAGATGCCACGGCCGCGGTATCAAGGTCTGATTTTAAACACAAAGAAAATGAGTATTATTATACCCGGATGAACACAGGAAAGCACAGGCGAATTAAGCCACTGGAGACAACCATTGGTACATCTGGCATATACCGCACGTCACAAAAAAAAACTCCTCCATAAGCTTTAAATTCACCCTCCTCATTTTAATGAAATTGTATCAGAATCTCAAGAGATGAGCTCTGATTACCAGAACATTTCTGCCGGAACGTTTTTTCAAATATTATATCCGATTAATGCGCATTTGCCTAACACAACAATAAACTATAAGTTAATAAAAACAGAGAACTAAAACCTCGCAGCTTCCGCAATAACATCAGGTTAAATCGTACCGTTTTGATGCCAAATTTTCAGCGCTGCCGAATAGCTGCGAATTCTATTTAAATAACTGTTGAGATTTTTAGAACCATGTATAAAAGACAACAACACTTAACTATTTGTTAACAATAGCATATTTAATTTTGTCAATAGATTTCATAATAAAGCCTATGAACCCAATACATCAACTCTCCGCATGGCGTTCTACAATCTTGGTCTATCTTATTTTCTTCAATTTTTTACTATCAGGAGCTTGTAAAAAAGACAATAACAGAATAACTTATCCTGTCGGCACCAATGAAAACGTCAATACCTGGATCCTGGACAGCCTGAAACGCTACTATTACTGGAGTGAATCACTGCCCCTTAAGCCAGATATCAGTAGAACACCAAAAGATTTTTTCTCGTCGGTACGCAATACAGCTGATAGGTTTTCCTACATCATCATTCCGAATGATGCCTCTACAGCTGAACCCGATATTCAAAGTCTTTATGGATTTGATTATACCATAGTTCAGGAGACCACCACCGGGCTGGTAGTAGGTATTGTGAAGCTGGTCCTCAATGATTCACCTGCATCACGAAACGACTTGAAACGAGGCGATTATATCAATAAAATCAACGGTACAAAATTAACAGCAGCAAATGCCGGCGCTTTGGAAAAAGAATTATTATCGGGCACCAGTGTAACATTAGGTATAGCAACTATCGCTGGCAATAGTATAACCGATAGCCACTCAACGATAATCACCGCTGGCTTCAGTTTTGAGCAGCCGGCTGTCAGTAAAATTATAGCGCCCGGAAATAAGAATATAGGGTACCTTTATGTGAATGGTTTTAACGCCGGACTGGCCAGTTCGTTATATCAAACTTTTGCCGGATTTAAAACTGCAGGCATACAGGAATTGATATTGGATCTGCGTTATAATTCTGGCGGACAAGTAGCTGAAGCTGCAGGTTTAAGTGCAATGATTGCTCCGTCTGTCACGTATGACACCCCTTTTATCATTTATCAGGGAAATAGAAATGGAGGAAAAAGAACTGAATCCATTGGCAGTACCGCCACCTTTGATGGAACAGCAAATTTCAACACCCTTCTACAAAATAATATAGGTTTAAGCAGAGTGTATATTTTAGGTACAGCAGCAACAGCCTCAGCCGCTGAGGTGATGATCAATAACTTAAAACCTTACATGCAGGTTATCCTGATAGGTGAAAAAACCAGAGGGAAAGATGAAGCTTCATTCAATATTTATGATGCCCGCATTCCTAAGCAGGTTGAATGGGAGATGCACCCCATTATTTACAAATTATTCAATGCAGATGGCAAGGGTGGATACAGTGAGGGGATAACCCCGGATATAGCAGTCAATGAGCTGCTTTCACTCCCTCTTTTATCCTTTGGAGAAATCGAGGACCCGCTGGTAAAAGCCGCTATTAAACATATTACAGGCCAGGGTACCATTTCAGCCACTAACTTAAAACGTTCTCCTGCAATCAATTTTAGTGTTGCCACAATACTGACCGACACCCACAAAGAATCTGCAGATAAAAGTATAGTAATGACACACCGTTAACTTACCTGTAAATATTTTACAGATTTAACATTAACTTTAAACTAGACCCTTAACTTGCTTCTGTTAACCAACTATCTATGAAAGATTTTGATAAGTTTACAAGCGAAAAGCTTTTAACAGCAGTCAAGGCTGGAGATTGTGCCTCCTTTAACGAAATTTATCACAGGCACCGCCAAAAAGTCTATGGATATGCGCATCACTTTGTCAGTTCAAGGGAGGAAGCCGAAGAACTCACACAAGATGTGTTCGTCCGCCTCTGGGAGAACAGGTCCAAGATAGATCCTTCAAAAAACTTTGAAGCTTTTCTATTCACCTTAATCCGCAACAACTTCCTGGAAGCACTGAGAAAAAAAACCAGAGCAAGGAACTTCCGGAAAGAACACCTGGAAAATGAACCTATTTATAATTCAACAGATAATTACATCGATTTTAAGGAATGTGAACAAATAGCCAATGAAGCTATTGAAACTTTATCCCCACAAGTTAAAATAGCCTATCTCCTGAGCAGGAAAGACGGGTGCTCACATGAAGATATCTCTTTACACATGGGGATTTCAAAAAATACAGTTAACAATCATATCAAAAAGTCCTTAGGTATTATCCGGAAATTCTTTAGAGAATATTCTCCGGAAACGGTACTATCACTAATGATGATGATCTTTTACTAAAACACCACCCCTCTATTATTAACCGGACTTCATTCCTTCTCAACTATTGCTCGCCCTAACGGGCATTTTTAATTTAAAAACTTTTCACTGTCTATCAGCAAGTTAGAATTATTTTAAAATAAATATGCCGCGACTATAGCTGTTGAAAGCTTCTCAAACATATATACCTGTAGAGCGGCCTGTTAAAGAGGACAATAACAACAAACATTTTGAAAGATAATAACAATATACTAAGCTTATTTAAGCTGTACCTCGAAGGCAAAACAAATGACCTGCAGGAGGAGATACTTTTCCGCTATTTAAAAGATAGCAGGGAAGAGGATATTGAATTTGATGAATTAATGGAAAAGGCATGGCTTAGTCAGCCATCGCACGATGACTATTCTGAAGAAGCTAAGGAAGGCCTTGAACAAATATGGGCCAAACTGGAACAGAAGAAGGAGAAAAAGCTGCAGTCACGCCATATGCTGCAATATGCGGCCTCGGTCTTCCTTCTACTTTCTGCAGCATTTGGCTATTATACTTATCAGCAAAAACATCCCACAGTAGCAATGGCGCCCGTGCTATTGAGCAAAATCACCGGAAAGGGAGAAAAAGTAAAGATGATTTTACCGGATAGCTCTGTAGTTTATCTTGGAGGCGGCAGCAAACTCACATGGCCTGCACATTTTATAAAAGGTAGTCAGCGGAAAATCCGCCTGGAAGGCGAAGCATTCTTTGAGGTGAAAAGAGATACAACCAGCCCTTTTATAATTTATACAGGAAAGATGCAGACTCAGGTACTGGGAACTTCATTTAATATCTATGCCTACCCGGCGGATAAAAAGTTTAGTGTAGCTGTACGCACAGGAAAAGTCAGTGT